>JAJYTJ010000079.1 GCA_021793115.1 Actinomycetes bacterium
GCGGTCATCGTGATGCTCCATTCGAGAGTGCTGTGAGATGTTCACTCGAAGGATCACGCGGTGACCGCCTCGTCGTCTACAACGACGACCACGGCACCACCGCTACACCACTATCAGGGACGCCACTAAGACCGAGGCCGGCTTCCGTCGGCTCACCCTGCCGGACGACCTCGTGGCCGTGCTGGCACGCCGGCAGGCAGAGGCGGTCAGCGCGAGGCTCTTCGCCACCAGGAACGGCACCTGGGTTGCACCCAACAACCTGCGCCGATCCCTCCGCTCAGCCCTCGCCGGCACAGACCTGACCTGGGTCACCTACCACTCGCTCCGCCGGACAGAAGCGACACGGATCGAGCGAGAGCTCGGGGCCGACGCCGCTGCGCGGCAGCTCGGCCACTCGCGCACGGCCGTGACGCTGCGGCACTACGTCGAACAGGCACACGACGCTGGCGACATTAGGTCGGTGCTTCAACGCGGTCGCCAGACGGCGGTCTGACGGCCCTTGTCACACACCTCGCGCCGCTGACAAGCGCAAAGACGCCGCTCGTTTGACGACATGCAACCGAGCTCTGCCGACTAGGACGAGCAGCGGACGTGGACCGGCGCAGCAGCTCCGCCAGCCGTTCGTTCATCGACACCACCGTCTGGTCGTCCAGCGCCGCGGATGCCTGTACGGACTCCGGCGGAGGTGTGCGTTCGGGTACCGGCGGGAGCACTCATGTCGGGAGATGTGCGGCGCCCCGTCCCAGTCTGGGCCCGGACGTGCTCGTGGTGACGGCCAGAACCAGAACCGCCATTCCTCGAGTCGCGTGCTGACAGATTTGGGGGAAGCGTCATTTGCGCGAGCCCGACGAACAGGCCCACTGCAACCGTCGAGTTGAGGAATTGGGCGCTTGTCCATTTGGACGAGTGCCCATAAATGCATGCGTCCAGTTTGGCGGTACCGATCTATAGGCGACATTGGGACCAATGGCCCAAGAGTCTTCTAGAGAGAGGCGAGATTGTTTCTACGTCGGGCGCTGCTCACCCGTGTCGACCAATTCGCAGCCGGCACACAGGTAAGCAAGTTGTCGAGGGGGTTGGTCACCCGTTTGGCTGCTGTATCCGCGCGACACTTCTCGTGGTCAGGCAACAGCAATTCTGCAATATCCGGCTGACCAATCAACGAGAGGTGCACAATGTCGACCGATGTGGCCATCTCCGGCCCAGCTCTGTGGCAAGGGCAGAGTGCGAAGATGGCGCGAGCCGTTGTGACGGCCCGCGCATGGAAGGACCCGCAGTACCTGCAGCAGCTCGTTGCCGACCCTCTCGCGACGCTGTCGGCCGCGGGCTACGAGGTGGCTCCCGGCGACACGGTGACCGTGCTCGTCGACACTGCCCGGGAGAAGCACCTTGTGCTTCCCGAGGGCGAGTTCGACACGGGCGACCTGCTCGCCAGGACCCAGCGGATCGCCGACGGCATGTCGGTCACGCTCGTGCGGGAGTCCGCCACCAACCACTACCTGATCGTGCCGGTGAACCCGTGGGCCCTGGACGCCCAGATCGCGACCGAATACTCGATCATCACGAGCCCTGACGACGGCATCACCTTCTGGGTCGCCGCGGCCAGCATCGAAGCGGCGTCCATCTTCACGACGGTCATCGCCATCGCCGAGGCCGTCACCGTGATCCTGGCCGCCTAGCCGATCTCCCGGAGGATCCGTTTCGCAAGTCCTGACCACAACCCTGGTTCTGTGAGAAGTGAGAGAGCGGACATGTCGGCCACCTACCCCCTGCTGCGTGACCTATCCCACGTGCCGACGGGCTACGTGCGGGGCGTCGCTGACGCCAAGAGGTTCTTGGAGAGATGGTCCATGGATCCCGGCTTCCGGGAGGGGTTCGCCGCTGACCACGACGGCGCCTTGGCCCAGTTGGGCCTGTCCATCACCACCGGCGACGCCCTACGTCTCATCGACCCAGAGGACAAGGGACGGATCCTCCGGGCCTGCCTCGAGTGCACCGATCCCGGCGACGACGTCGTCTCGCACTACTGGTCGTTCTACCTGGAGAAGGTCGCACATCGGGACAACCTCGTGGCGACCGCCGTTCCGGGCAACGTCCAGATGGCAGCGTGGCACCGTCGCCAGGTAGAACGCGTCCGCGCCGAGGTCGGCGCGGTGCACGCCCGCAACATCGTTCACGCCCCGTTCGCGGTGGAGCTCAGCAAGGGCTGCAGCGTCGGATGCTGGTTCTGCGGGCTGGCCGCGCCGCCGTTCGACTCGTTCTTGCCGTACACCCAGGAGAACGCAGAGCTGTGGGCCGGCTGCCTTGACGTGCTCGGCGAAGTCATCGGCGCGGGAGCCGAGAACGGTTTCCTCTATTGGGCGAGCGACCCGTTGGACAACCCGGAGTACGAACGCTATATCACCGCGTTTCACGAAAGACTCGGCAGCTGGCCTCAGACCACGACGGCGCAGGCGTGGAAGGACCCGGAGAGGACACAACGATTCCTTCACGAGGCGTACTCCCGCGGATCTGCCGTCGACCGGTTCTCCATTCTGAGTCTCGGCCAGCTCAAGGCGATACACCGCGACTTCAGCCCCATAGAAATGCTTCGTGTCGAACTCGTCCCGCAGAACCGCGGGTCGAGCACGATCAAGAGCCGAAGCGGGCGGGCACGTACCGTCGACGACTCGCGTGCCCGAGAAGTTGCCGACTCAGAGCATGCCTCCACGATCGCTTGCGTCACTGGATTCATCGTCAACATGGTCGACCGTGAGGTGCGCATGGTCACGCCCTGCAATTCCAGTGACCGATGGCCGCTCGGCTACTGGGTACTGGGAGAGGGCAGCTTCGACACGCCGGCCGAGCTGAAGAATCTGCTCGAGGACCTGATCGCACGCCACGCTCAGCCGCGCTTGGCGCTCGGTGATCGAGTCGCGCTCCACAAGGACATCACCGCGACGTGCGATGAGTCCGGGATCGTCCTGGACTGGCCACGTGCGCACACAAGCCTTCGCGTCAGCACACACCCCGAGCATCTCCTCGACCTGCTGACGGCGGGCACCTGGACCGCCGCCGACATCGCGCTCGCTCGCGAAAGCGCTGCGTCGGTGCCGCTGGAGAGCACACTGGCTCTGCTCGACGAACTGGATGCCAACGGCGTCCTCGACGAAGAGCCCGCGCCGTACGACTTCTCGCGAATCGCCCGCATGGGATCAAAGCGAGCCTCGGTCGGACAGCGCTGAGTACGGGAGAGGATTCAGATGGCAGAGCACAAGCCTTGGTTCGGCCCGAAACGGTTCGGAGTCGGTATCGGGCCGGCGTCGTGGCAGGGGTGGGTCCTGACCATCGTGGTGGCCATCGCCATCATCGTGCTCGTCAGGGTCCTCTAGCCAGCATGAGCAGCGCCATCGTCACGCTCGACGATGTGACCACGGGCTACCGCGACACGGCGCGGCTACGCGACGTCAGTCTGCGTCTGGAGGCCGGCCTGCACATCGTCCTTGGCCCCAACGGGTCAGGCAAGACCACGCTCTTCCGGGTTATCTGCGGAGTGCTGCCGCCGTGGAGCGGGACGGTGGCACGCCCGGGGTCGGTCGGGTACGTCGCACACCGCCTCGGCCTGTCGCCACGCTTGACGGTCGCGGACAACATGGCGTTCTGGGCCCGGCTCCACCTGGTGACCCCTAGCGACGGCTTCCGGGAGGAGCTGGAGGCCTTGGGCGTCGACGACCTGCGGGACCAACCGGTGTCCACGCTGAGTCGGGGCCAGGCCCAACGGGTAGCGATCGCCCGCGCTCTGCTGGCTGCTCCCCGGGTACTCCTGCTCGACGAACCGCTCGCCGGCGTCGATCCGGGCGGCGTCCAGGTCTTGAAGGACACGATGACCGGGCTCGCAGGACAGGGACGCTGCGTCATGGTCTCCTCCCACGGACTGGCCGAGCTCGCGAGCCTCGACGCCGACGTCGTCGCCCTACGCGCGGGCGAGATCGTCGCCCACGGGCAACCGGCGGAGCTCCGCCGCCGCCTCGCCACCCGCGCGCTCGCAGTCCGCCTGGCCGGAGGGCCGGGCTTAGCCCAGGTGCTGGCCGCGCACGGTGTCCAGTTCGACCGGCGGGCCGACGGCACGGTCCTGGCCGGTGTCCCGGGCCGCGACGACGTGGCCGCACTCGTGCGCATGCTCGTGGCCGCAGGCATCGACGTGCATGAGGTCTCGCCTGTCACCGACGACCTGACCGAGGTGTACCAGGCGGTCGAAGCGGGAGCCTCATGACGACCCGACACCCCAGTGGCCGCACGCTGTACCGGGCGCTGGTGCTGCGCGCACGCCGGGAAGGGTTTGCTGCGATCTTCGCCTACCCGCTCCTCGTCACGGGCTTCGTGACCGTGGCGATGGGGTTCGCCGCCACTCACCCCGACATGGCCAACGTGCCGCCCATCCCACCCGGCGGCGTCTTCGGCCTGCATGTGCAAGACGTGCGGGTCGCGCTCGGCCTGCTGCTGGCACCTGCCGTGCTGGTCATGGGCACCTGCATCGGCGGAGGGCGATGCGTGCAGTCCCTCATCGGGGCACAGGCCACCTCGGGGGAGTTCGAGACCTGGCTCGGCTCAGGCCTGACGCTCCGCGACGTGGTCGGAGCCGTACTAGGCCTGATCGCCACGGCCGTGGTCGCCATCTGGGTGGTCGTCAGCATCCTGGTCGGCGCCGTCCTGCTCTGGGCACGGGCGGCACTCGACCCGGCGGCGAGCCTGCCCGCGCTCTACTGGGTCATGCTGCTCGCGGTACCGCTGACCCTCGGGCTGTCCGGTGCCACCCTGGCCGTGGCCTTGGCCTTCGCCCGACCGCGGCTCCTGCAGCCGGCCGAGCGAGGCATGATGCATGGCACCGGCAACGCTGTCGGCTCGATCGCCGCCCTGCCCGGCATCGCGGTGATGGTCCTGTTCATCTTCGGAGCCAGCCAGGGGATGTCCGTTCTGGCGCTCATCGCGGCCGCCGCGGCGGTCGTCGTGCTGCTCCTGGTGGCCGGGCTCGTCGTCGCGCTGAGATTCACATCAGCCGAAGGCTTCGTCAGCTCCCTGTAGTGACCTCCGTGCGGTGTGGGCGACCCACGGGTCGACCCCCACGGCGTCCGACCAGGTCAGATCGGCTCTCGGAGCCTCCTGTCGGATTCGAACCGACGACCTGCCGCTTACAAGGCGGCTGCTCTGGCCAGCTGAGCTAAGGAGGCGGGGCGCGCGGCGTCCAGCGTAGACGAGGCGGGCCGCGCGGCCGCGGTGCGAGGGGCGACGAGCGGCGTCCGCCGGGACCGATCCCGGCGGGCGCCGCTCGTCGTGCCCGAGCCTGGTCCGGGGTCAGCCCTTCTTCTTGGCCGCGGCCGCCTCGACGGCTGCCCGGACCTGGCCCTGCTGGTAGATGTTGATGCCGTCGGTCTGGGTACCGATCTGCGTCCCGTCGAGGACGATCGTCGGGGTGCCCAGGCCCTTGGAGAACACCGGGAGCGTGCCGGCGTGATCGGTCGCCGCGGCCAGGAACGGCGCGTACGTGCGCCACGTCCCCGTGTGGTCCGTGGCGGTGCCGTTGGCGTCCTTGAGCTGGTAGGTGCCGGTGACGGTCGCGGTGAACGTGCTGATGACAGCCTGCGGCACGCCCACGCCGGTGGCGATGGTCGCGATCTTGGCGTCGGTCAGGCCCTTGGTGTTCTCGGCGGGCTGGTCCGCGTAGAGCGCGGTGAGGAACGCGGTGAAGTGCGACGGGTCCTTGTCCGCCACCGTCATGAGCGCGTTGGCCGCCCGGGTGGAGTACCGCGTGCCCTGCGACGACGGGTCGAGGAACGCCAGCGGCTGGTAGAGCACGGTGATGCCGGGCTCCTTCGCCAGCGCGTCGAGGTCGGCCGAGTTGGCCTTGTCGAACTCGGCGCAGTACGGGCACTGCAGGTCGAAGAACACCTGCAGCACCGTGCCGCCGGACGCGGCCTTGCCCACGCCGGCGGCGCTGATGGGGATGCCGGCCGTGTCGTTGGCGGTGCTCGGCTTGGTCACCGCGGACAGCTGGGGCGCCACGAGGCTCTTGCTGTCGGCGTTGCTCGCGCCGTACGCGACGGTGCTGTAGGCCGTCGCGTTCTGCCGGTTCTGGAACAGCACGAAGCCGACCGCGACGACGACGACGAGGACGGCGAGGACGGCGCCGCCGATCGCGAGGACGCGGCTGCGGCGCGAGGCCTGCTCCTGCTGGCGCCGCAGCTCGGCGGCGCGGGCGCGGGCGTCGGCCTGACGCTGCGCCTTGGTGGGACGGGGGTCGGTGCTGGGCATGGTGGTCTCCTGAACGTCTGGGGCTGCGGGCGAGGTGCGGTCAGGCCGGCAGCGGCGGCGCGCGGTGCGGCCGCGCGACGAGCAGACCCAGGGCCGTCGGCGGCACCGCCGGCACCACCGCCACGACCCGCACCCGGTCAGCCACCGGGAGGGCGGCGTGACGCCGCGGCAGGCGCACCCAGCGCCCGACGAGCCCGACGACCAGGCGCGCCGCGCGCACGACGAGCGCGGTGAGGCTCACGCCGAGCGCGGCGGCCAGCACCCACGCGGCGACCACCGGCAGCGCGACCGACATGACGACGATGGCGCCGCTCGGCAGCACGCCCAGCCCCAGCGACCCCTGCGGGCACGCCGGGGTGTCGCGCAGCAGCGCCAGCGACAGCGCGGAGTCGGCCCACGAGCCGCCGGCCTGCACGCAGCGGTGCAGCAGCACGTGCCCCTGGGACGCGACCGCCACCGCGGCCACCATGAGGGCGGCGGCCAGCGCGAACCGGCCGCGGCGTCCCACCTGGATCACGGCACCAGGGTAGGGCCTGCGCCCACGAGCACCGGGGTTACAGGCGGGCGTGCATGTCCTCGAGCACACCGGGCGCGTCCGCGACCGTGCGCGTGCGGCCGGCGGTGACGAGCGTGCCGCGGTAGCGCCCGTACCGCTGCCGGTACCGCATGGCGACGACGCCGAGCTGGACGTCGACGTCCTTGTGTCCCTCCGGCGTGAAGACGACGTCCACCCGGCCGTCGCGCGACGCCACGGTCCACGGGCGCAGCGGGTCGGCGCCGGGCGCGGGCGTGAACGTCACGTCCGTCAGCGGTTCGCAGCGCCCCGGCGACCACAGGCCGCACTCCTCCTCCTGGCCGGCCACCGCGGGGCGGGTCGCGAGGTTGGCACCCACCAGGCCGTCCTCGTCGTGCCACGCGAACGTCCCCCAGGTCCACCACGTCCGGTACGGCAGCTGCGATCGGTGCTCGTCGAGGATCGCCACGTCGCGCCCGGGGTCGAAGACCACCTCGTCGTCGCCCAGCCGCAGCGAGCCCGCCACCGGGAACAGCGCCTTCGTCGTGTACAGCGTGCCGCCGGGCAGCCGCGCGCTCACCGCCAGGTCGGCCGAGGCGACCGCGGGCCGCGCGTCGAGCACGAGCTCGCCGACGAGCGCCGGGGCGTCGTCGTGGGCCGCGAGGTCGACGGAGATCCGGTGCTCACCCCGTTCGCGGGAGAATCGGTACTCCAGCCCGAAGCCACCGCGGCTGAACTCGGCCCGGCCGGCGAACAGGTCCGGCGGGAGGCGCAGCGAGCCGCCGGGTGCGTTGGCGGCGTAGCCGTGCGCGGCGCCGTCGGACCGCCGCGCGAGGTACAGCTCGGCCGAGGCCAGGTAGCCCGCGTCCTGCAGGATCATCGAGCACGCCCAGTCGGGGTGCACCAGCGTCCACCCCACCCACTGCTTGAGCCGCAGGGCCCGCAGCGCGCGCGGCACGCGGCTGCGCGCAGCGAGGGGGTCGACCACGGTGGGCCGGGCCGCGAACCGTCCGAACATGCGGGTGCCGTCGGCGGCGACGACGGCGGCGGGGCTGGTCATGGCGGCAACCTAGCCCGAGGTCAGCGCGCCGGCACCGTGGGGATCGGCAGGGGTGTCCACACGAGCGGGCCACCGTGCAGCACGCGCGTGGTGACGGCCCACGCGACCGCGAGCACGACGACCACCAGGACGAGCGCGCCGAGGCGGCGCGGCGAGACGACCTCGAGCAGGCGGCGCGTGCCCACGCGCGTCATGCGCGACAGCGGCCCGAACCACACGAGCAGCACCGCGAGCAGCACCGCGAGCCCGGTGAGCCAGCCCGCGGTGGTGCCCGCGAGCTCCTGCCCGGGCTGCGTGCCGGCGATGGTCCACCGCCCCTGGCCGACGAACCACCAGGCCACGCCGACCACGATGACGAGCGCGCTGCCGGCGACGAGCACCGAGGGGACAAGGCCGACCAGCGCCCGCAGCAGGTGCCACGGCGTCGTCGCGAGCGCCACCCACCGGTCGGAACCGCGCACGCCGTGCCGCTCCCGCCGGCTGTGCATCGCCTCGACCGTCGACCCGTAGACGCGCACCACGAGGAAGAACGCGAGCGCGACGACGAGCGTGGTGCCCGGCCGGCGCGCACCGCACGCCACGACGAGCGCCGCGAGCGCCACCTGGGTCACCCACCGTCCGGGCACCGCGGGCCGCACGTAGCCGGTCTCCTCGGCCGGCGAGCCGGCCGAGGCGTCGAGGTCGTCCTCGATCCAGTCGACCGCCTGGTACTGCGGGTCGTCGTCCCACTCGTCGCCCCGGCCGGCCCCGGACTCGTCGGTCCAGCCGTCGCCGGACTCGTCGGTCCAGCCGTCGTCGGGCTCGTCGCCCGGCCGGCCGGCAGCGTCGGGGGCCGCGCCGACCACGCGGGTCCGCCCGTCGTGCGGCGCGGGCAGCACCGCCGTGGGCGAGACCGGGACGGGTGCGGCGCCGCCGGCGGGCAGCGCCGTGGTCCCCCGCGCGTCCGCGCCGGTCAGCGCCGTGGTCTCGCCGTCACGCGCGCCAGCCGCGCGCGCCGTGGCCGCGCGGGTCGCGCCGGTCGGCGGCGGCACGGCCGGCGGCAGGTCCCCCTCGGCGGCGACCACCGTGAGCGCGGCGACGACGTCGTCGGGCGACGTCCGGGCGGCGGGGTCCGGCACCAGCGCGCCCCGGACGGCCGTCCGCGTGAGCTGGCCCAGGCCGGTGAGGTCGGGCTTGCCGGCGCGCGCGCGGGCGATGACCGTGGTGGCGCGGCCCCGGCCGAACGGCGGCCGCCCCGTCGCGGCGAACACCAGCAGCGCGGCCCACCCCCACCAGTCGGCCGACTCCGCGGGCGCGTCGCCGTCCAGCAGCTCCGGCGCCAGGTAGCCGGGCGTGCCCGCGACCAGGCCCGTGGACGTGAGGCGGGGATCGGACTCGCCCTGCGCCAGGCCGAAGTCGATGAGCACCGGCCCCTCGGCCGTCATCACCACGTTGGACGGCTTGAGGTCCCGGTGCACCACGCCCGCCCGGTGGATCGCCACGAGCGCGTCGCGCAGGCCCGCCGCGAGCGTGAGCAGCTCGTCGGCGCCGAGCGGGCCACGCTCGGTGACGAGGCGCTCGAGGTCGGTCCCGTCGACGAGCTCGGTGACGAGGAAGGCGTCCGTGGAGTCGGTCTCCGCGTCGAGCACCGCCGCGACCGAGGGGTGCCGCAGCCGCTGCAGCGCCGCGACCTCGCGCAGCAGCCGCGCGCGGGCGGCGGTGTCGGCCGGGTCCGGGTGCAGAAGCTTGAGCGCGACCTCGTTCCCGCCACCGTCCACGGCGCGGTACACGGTCCCCATGCCGCCCGCGCCGAGCGGCGCGACGACGGTGTACCCGCCGATCTCCGCGCCCGGCGCCAGGCCGATGCCCTCCACGGGGGCAACCTATCCACACCATCGCGAACCCACCCGGCGCACCACGCGGCGCACCACGCGGCGCGTCCCGCGGTGCATCCCGCGGTGCATCCCGCGGTGCGCGACACGGGGCGCCACGCGGTGCCGCATGCAGGCCTGTCGGTCGCGCCCCCTTCGGCCGCCCCTCCTCGTCGCCCCCCCTTCGGCCGGCCCCTTGTCGTCGGCCATCCGCTCGGCCGTCCCGTCGTCTTCGGCCATCCGCTCGGCCATCCGCTCGGCCGTTCCCTCGTCGTCGGCCCGCTCCGGCCCGGCCCGGCCGCGGGCGGGCGAGGCGCGCGCGGCCCGGCTATGGTCGCAAGCGCGACACCCGGGGGAGGACTGCTGTGACGACCCGCACGCCCGACGACGGCCACGACTTCGTGCTCGTCGCCAACCGGTTACCCGTGGACGTGACGGTGGCCGAGGACGGCGCGGTGTCGTGGACCCGCGCCCCGGGCGGACTCGTCACCGCGATGCACCCCGTCATGGCCGCGGCCCACGGCGCGTGGGTGGGGTGGAGCGGCGCGCCCGACCTGGACGCGATGCCGTTCACCGACGAGGACATCGAGCTGGTGCCGGTACGCCTCAGCGCCAAGGACGTGGCGGGCTACTACGAGGGGTTCTCCAACGACACCCTGTGGCCGCTCTACCACGACGTCATCGCGCCGCCCACGTTCCACCGCCCCTGGTGGGACGACTACCGGCGGGCCAACGCCGCGTTCGCCCGCGCCGCGGCCGAGCAGGTGGCGCCCGGCGGCACGGTGTGGGTGCACGACTACCAGCTCCAGCTGGTCCCGGCGATGCTCCGCGAGCTGCGCCCCGACCTGCGGATCGGCTTCTTCCTGCACATCCCGTTCCCGCCGCTGGAGATCTTCGACCAGCTGCCGTGGCGGCGGCAGGTGGTCGAGGGGCTGCTCGGCGCGGACCTCGTCGGCTTCCAACGGTCCGGCGACGCGGCGAACTTCCTGCGCGTGGTCCGGCGCCTCACGGACCTGGAGACCCGTGGGCCGCTCGTCCTGCACCCGGGGGGCCGCAGCGTGCGCGCGCAGGCATTCCCCATCTCGATCGACGCGCGCGGGTTCGACGACCTCGCCCGCACGCCGGCGGTCCAGCAGCGCGCCCGGACGCTCCGGCAGGAGCTGGGCGACCCCGAGGTGATGATCCTCGGCGTCGACCGGCTCGACTACACCAAGGGCATCCGCCACCGGCTCAAGGCCTACGGCGAGCTGCTCGCGGAGGGCAGGCTCTCGGCCGAGCGGACCGTGCTGGTGCAGGTGGCCAGCCCCAGCCGCGAGAAGGTCGGCGCCTACCAGCAGCTGCGCGACGACGTCGAGGTGCTCGTCGGGCGGATCAACGGGGACTTCGCGAGCGTCGGCCATGCGCCGGTGCAGTACCTGCACCAGTCGTTCCCCATGGAGGAGATGGCCGCGCTGTACCTGGCGGCGGACGTCATGCTCGTCAGCGCGCTGCGCGACGGGATGAACCTCGTCGCCAAGGAGTACGTCGCCGCGCGGTCCGACGAGCGCGGCGCGCTGGTGCTCTCCGAGTTCACCGGTGCGGCCGACGAGCTCACGGCGGCGCTGCTGGTCAACCCGCACGACATCGACGGGATGAAGGACGCGATCGTCGCGGCCACGACCCTGGAGCCACGCGAGGCCCGCCGGCGCATGCGCAAGCTCCGGCGGCGCGTCCTCACGCACGACGTCGCGGCGTGGTCGTCGTCCTTCCTCGCGGCGCTGGAGCGAGCCGGTGCCTGAGGCCCCCGACGAGGCCGCCGCCCTAGCGCCCGCCGCCGAGCGCAACGGCGCCACGGCGCGGCGGCGACCCGACGAGGGCGACCTGGCGCGCGGTTCCGCGTGGACAAGCGCGCCCCAAGGCGCCCTCGCGGAGCCGGGGGACGACGAGGGCGCCATCACGCCCGGCAGCACGGCACCCGCGACCACCAGCGACTCGTCCACGCCCGGCGACACGGCGTCCGCATCGGGCGGCATGGCACCCGAGCCCGAGGGCTCGCTCGCGCCGCCGAGCCGCGACGAGGGCGCCATCACGCGCGGCTCCGCGACGAGAAGCGCGCCCCAGGGCGCCCTCGCGGGACCGGGGGACGACGAGGGCGCCCTCGCGGGACCGGGGGACGACGAGGGCGCCCTTGCGGAGCGGCTGCGGGCGCTCGGTGCCGATCCGGGGAGCCGGCCGCTGCTCGTCGCGCTCGACCTCGACGGGACGCTCGCGCCGCTGCGCGACGACCCCATGACCTCGCGCGTGGTGCCGGGGGGCGAGGCGGTGATGGCGCGGTTGGCGGCCACGCGTGGCGTCCACCTCGCGCTCGTCTCCGGCCGGGCCATGGGTCAGCTGCCCAGGCTCGTCGACCTGCCGCCCGGCACGCTCCTGGTGGGCAGCCACGGCGCCGAGCGCGCGCGCGTCACCGCGACCGGCCTCGACCGCGACGTGGCCGCGCTGTCCGACGAGCAGGCGGACGCCCTGGCGACGCTCGGCGGCCGCGCCGCCGCGATCGCGCGCGGCCGCGACGGGGTCTGGGTGGAGAGCAAGCCCGCGGCCGTCGTCGTGCACACGCGGCTGGCGCCGCCGGACGTCGCGCGCACGGCCACCGCCGAGGCGCTCGCGCTCGCGCACGACGCCGGGATCCGCCCCCTGCAGGGCAAGGACGTGGTGGAGCTGCCCGTGCTCGACGCCGACAAGGGTGCCGCAGTCGCCGCCCTGCGGGACGAGCTCGGCGCGGCCCGCGTGCTCTACGCGGGCGACGACGTCACCGACGAGCACGCGCTCGCCGTGCTCGCGGCCGAGGACGTGGGCATCAAGGTGGGCCCCGGGAGCACGCACGCCCGGTACCGGGTGTCGACGCCGGACGCCCTCGTCGCCGCGCTCACCGTGCTCGCGGACGCGCTGGGCTGAGCGGTCGGCACCCGGCCGGCGACGGGGGCCGACGCCGACCGCGGCACCACCGTGCCGAACGACCCGGCGACACTGTGCCGACGGCCCGGGGATGGGGGACCGACGGCCCCGGGGACGGGGTACCGACCGACCGCGGCACCACCGTGCCGACCAGGCCGGGGACGCGGTGCCGGACGGCCCGGCGGTTCAGGCGAGGACCACCGACCAGCCGCCCGCGCCGTAGCCGGCGACGTCGAGCTCGAGGTCCAGGCGCGGCGCGAAGGCCGCGGCCGCCGCGGCGACGTCAGCCGGGACCGGCGCGTCGCCGCCGTACACCGACAGCAGCCGCAGGTGCGGCGCACCGTCGGCGTTGAACAGCGAGGCGGCGACGTTGAGCACCTCGGCGACGTTGTCGCCCAGCTGCACCGGGAGCAGGCCCGCCTTGATCGCGTCGTCGGCCGCCGTGCGCGGCGCCAGGCCGAGCGCGGCACCCAGGCGCGCGGCGCCGGCGAGGTCGACGAGCACGAGCGCCGACAGGTGGCCGGTGTCCGTGACGTAGGCGCCGACGAGGTTCTCGCGGTTGCGCTTGAGGTCGACACCGGCATGTGCGGTGCGCGCGTCGACGGACCGGCCGAGCAGGCCCTCGACGAGCTCACGGACGGTCTGGGCGGCCGGCAACGGGGTGGTGGACACGGCGTCTCCTAGGCGAGGCAGGGCTCGATGGCGTCGCGGAACGCCTCCGGCGTGAACGGCTTGGCGATGAGGAACAGCGCGCCGGCCTCCTCGGCCATCTGCCGCATCTCGGCGGAGCCCTCCGACGTGACGAAGCCGAACGGCGTGCCGAAGCCCTCGGCCCGCAGCGCGCGGAGCAGCTCCAGCCCCGTCATCACCGGCATGTTCCAGTCGGACAGCACCACGTCGGGCTCGTCGGCACGCACCGCGTCGAGGGCCTCCTGGCCGTCGGCGGCTTCGCGCACCTCCCAGTCGAAGCCGGCCTGGCGCAGCGTCCGGACGACGATCTGCCGCATGACGCGGCTGTCGTCGGCGACGAGTACACGGATCATCGGTCCTCCTGTCCCGGGACGGTCACCGCGGCGGCGGCCACCCCGTCCCTCTCCTCGGCCGCCCACACGGTGAGCACGAGCGACCGTCCTCGCCAGCCCAGCGGCAGCCGCTGGACGGGATGTGCCCCCGGGTCGTCGGGCAGCGCGCAGGCCACCCGGGGCAGGCCGAGCGTGCCCTGCTCCGGCAGCAGCGCCTTGACGTTGCCGCCGACGACGTTCGCCAGCTCGCCGAGCGCGTCGACGAGGTCGTCGTCGGACACCTCGGCGCGATCCGGGAGCCGCAGCAGGGCCCGGGTGAGTCCCGCCGCGGCGTCCGACGACGTCTCGAGCGAGGCCCGGCCGCGCCACGGCCCGTGGACGTCCACCCAGGCGGCCACGTCGTGGCCGTCGAGCGGCACGTCGCCGGGCCAGGGCGCGATCGTGCCGGCCTCGCCGTCCACCATCGCGGCGAACACGTCGCCGGCGATGGCGGACACGTCCGCCGAGGTGATGGCGCTCATGCGGCACCACCCTGGGCGGGCAGCATGCCCAGCAGGTCGAGCTTGTCGCGCAGGGCGTCCGGCGCGAACGGCTTGAGGAGGTACTCGTGGGCCCCCGCCGCCAGCGCGCGCACGATCTTCTCCTGCTCGCTCTCGGTGGTCACCATCATGAGCGTGATGGCGCGCCACTCCTTGGTCGCGCGCACGCGCGTGACCAGTTCCAGGCCGTCCATCACCGGCATGTTCCAGTCGATGCAGGCCAGGTCCACCTGCAGGCCGTCCTCGAGCAGCGCGAGCGCGGCGGCGCCGTTCTCGGCCTCCTCGGTCTCGAAGCCGAGGTCGTGCAGGGTGCTGCCGACGATGCGACGCATCGTGCGGGAGTCGTCGACGACGAGGGCTCTCATGACACACCTCGGGGCTGGGTCTGGACAGGGGCGGGGCGGGTCGGTGCGGCGAAGGGGCGCGTGGCCGCCGGGGGAGGCCAGCCGGGCGGCAGGCCGCGGGGCGCGGGGACACCCCCGCGGGGCGCGGGCACCGCGGTCGGCGCCACCGCCGGGACCCGCGGTTCGCGCAGCGGCCGGTGCAGCACGGCGCCGCCCGCCTCGACGCGCTCGAACCCGTCGTGCACGCCGAGCGTCGTCTCGGCGGCCCCCAGGACCACGAACCCACCGGGCCGCAGCGCCCGCGCCACGCGGTCGAGCACCGCGCGCTTGGTCGGCAGGTCGAAGTAGATGAGCACGTTGCGCAGGAACACGAGGTCGAAGGGCCCCGGGGGTGGCGCGTCCATGAGGTTGTGCCGGCGGAACTGGACGCGGTTCCGGAGGTCGGCGCGCACCCGCCAGTGCGCGCCGACCCGTTCGAAGTGGCGGACGAGGACCGCGGCTGGTAGCCCGCGGTTCACCTCGAGCTGGCTGTACTGGCCCTCGCGGGCCCGCGCCAGCACCTGCTCGTTGAGGTCGGTGGCGACGACCTCGACCGGCAGCGGCGCGTCCGCCAGCGCCATGAGGATGGAGTAGGGCTCCTGGCCGGTGGAGCACGCGGCCGACCAGACGCGCACGCGGTCGGTGGCGCCGGCCGCACGCAGCAGCGGCAGGATGTGCGCGCTCAGCGCGGCGAACGGCGCGACGTCCCGGAACCACGACGTCTCGTTCGTCGTCATGGCCTCGACCACCACCGCGAGCTCGTCCTCCGGCGCGCCCGCGCGCAGGCGGCGCACGTACTCGTCCAGGCCCAGCTGCCGCTCGCGGGCGATCGGCCCGAGCCTGCTCTCGACGAGGTACTCCTTGCCCGGCTCGAGCCGGATCGCGCTGCGCCGGCCGACCAGGTCGGCCACGAACGCGAAGGTCTCCGGGGCGATGCTCATCGCTCACCCCGCAGCCGCGCCTCGAGCGCCCCGGCCAGCTCGCCGAGCGGCAGCACGCGGTGGGCGAACCCCGCCGTCGCGACCGCGCCCGGCATGCCCCACACCACGCTCGTCGCCTCGTCCTGCACCATGACCGTGCCGCCGGCCGCGACGATCTGCCCGGCGCCCGTGCGCCCGTCGGCGCCCATGCCGGTCATGACGACGCCGACGATCTCGCCGCCCACCGCCTCGACGGCCGACGCGAAGAGGACGTCCACCGAGGGCCGGCAGAAGTTGACCGGAGGGCCGTCCTGCAGGCCCGCGGCGAGTCCCCCCGCGCGCGGCCGCACGACGAGGTGGTGGTCGCCCGGTGCGATCGCGATGGTGCCGGGCACCAGCGGGTCGCCCGAGGCGGCCTCGACCACCGTGGCCGGGCCGAGCCGGTCGAGCCGGGCCGCCAGCTGGCGCGTGAAGACCGGTGGCATGTGCTGCACGACGAGCACCGGCACCGGCGGCGGGGCGGTCAGGCCGCCGACGAAGCGCGACAGCGCCTCGGGGCCGCCGGTCGACGAGCCGACGACGACGAGCCGGACCGGGTGCACCGGCAGCGCCCCGCCGGCCGCGACGCGCGTCGCGGGACTCGCGGGCTCCGGCCACGGGTGCGCGGCCGCCGTGCTCCGCCGCGTCATCGCGCCCGTGAGCGCGAGGAGCTTGGGGATGAGCTCCTCGGCCACGCGCTGCAGCGAGTCCGTCACCGACAGCCCGCCGGTGGGCTTGGCCACGTAGTCGGTGGCACCGGCCGACAGCGCGTCGAGCGTCGCGGCGGCGCCGCGCTCGGTGAGCGTGGAGAACATGATGATCGGCATCCGGTGGCCGGCGCGCCGCAGCGCCCGGACCGCCTCGATGCCGTCCATCTCGGGCATCTCGACGTCCATCGTCACGGCGTCGGGCGCCAGCTGGTCGACGCGCGCCAGGGCGAGCCGGCCGTTCGACGCGGTGCCGACGACCTCCACGCGGGGGTCGCGGCCGAGCGTCTCGGACACCAGGCGACGGATGACGACCGAGTCGTCGACGACGAGCACACGCACCGGCGTCATCGGGGCCACCTGTGGCGGTGGCGCGGGGTGACGGGTCCCACGTCAGACCCGGAACCGAGCGACCCGGCCACGCAGGTCCTCCGAGAGCTGGGCGAGGTTGTCGATCTCCGAGCCGATCTGGTTGACGACGCCCGACGACGCGGCGGCCGACGAGGCGACGCCGGTGATGTTGGAGGCGATCTCGCTGGAGCCGGTGGCCGCCTCGGCCACGTTGCGACTCATCTCGCTCGTGGTGACCGTCTGCTCCTCCACCGCCGAGGCGATCGTCATCTGATAGTTGCTGATCTCGCCGACGATCGTGCTGATCTGGCCGATGGCCTCGACGGCGCTCTGCGTGTCGGTCTGGATGGCGGCC
>JAJYTJ010000296.1 GCA_021793115.1 Actinomycetes bacterium
GAACGTGCGGAGGAGGCGCTGCGCGCGCCGCTCGCCGCGGCCGACGCCCCGGCCGGTGCCTCGGTCGTCCTGGCTGCGACCCCCGCGGGTTCGCGCGGCCCGGCGCGCGCCGCGGCGGCGCAGGCGGCCGCGCGCGGCTGGGTGGCGCAGGGCGCGCGCACGGTCCACGTGGCCCTGGCTGCGCACCCCGCGGCCCGGGGGCGCGCCGCCCGGCGACGGGCGAACGCGCTGCGTGTCACCGGCGACGGCGTGCTGGCGCCGATGGCGCTCGCGGCGGCGGCCGGGCTGTCGGGAGCGGCGGACCTGCTCACTGCGCTGCTGGACGACGCCGGGGAGGCCGCCGTGACCGCGCTGCGCGACGAGCTGGCGGCGCTCGCGTCGGCCCAGGTGGACCTCGAGCGTGCGGCGGTCGGCCGGCCGCTGGCGGACCGCGACCTGGCCGCCGACGCGTCCTCCCGGCTGCGGCTGCGGCTGGCCGTCCTCAAGGGCCTGACGTGACCGCGGCCCCGGGCACCGACGTGGCCCCGGCCGGCGGCGCCGTGCGCGGCGCGGACACCGCCGACCTCTCCCGGCGCGTGGACGCCCTCCTGGAGGCGCTGGACGTGGCGGGCGACCGGGTCCCGGCCGCGGTGGCGCAGCGCGTGCGGCGGACCACGGGCCGGGTGCGCGAGCGCCTCGAGCTCGGCGTGGACCAGACCGTCGTCGCGCTCGCCGGCGGTACGGGCTCGGGCAAGTCGAGCCTGTTCAACGCGATCGCGGGCCTGGCGTTCGCGGAGGTGGGCGTCAAGCGGCCGACCACGTCGCGCGTGGCGGCATGCGTGTGGGGCGGCGACGGCGACCCGCTGCTGGACTGGCTGGGCGTGGGCGCCGACGACCGGATCCGCCGCGAGAGCGAGCTGGACGCCGACGAGCAGGCGGCGCTGCGTGGCCTGGTGCTGCTCGACCTGCCCGACCACGACTCGGTGTCGCCCGCGCACCGCGAGGTCGTCGACCGCGTGGTGCCGCTCGCCGACCTGCTCGTGTGGGTGGTGGACCCGCAGAAGTACGCCGACGACGCGCTGCACACGGGCTACCTGCAGCGACTCACGGGGCACGAGGCATCGATGCTCGTCGTGCTCAACCAGGTGGACACGCTCGCGCCGGACGTGCGCGACGAGCTGGTGGACGACCTGCGGCGGCTGCTCGCCGAGGACGGGCTGCCCGGCATCGGCGTCCTCCAGGTCTCCGCGCGCACCGGCGAGGGCGTGGACGCCGTGCGGGCGGAGCTCGCGGGCGTGGTGGCGAAGCGCTCGTCGGCCGCGCGGCGCGCGGGCGCGGAGGTCGACGACGCGGCGCAGGCCCTGGCTACCGGCCTGGGTGCGGCCGAGCCGGCACCGGCCCGGCTGGCGGTGACCCCGGTCGTCGACGCGCTGACCGACGCGGTGGGGCTCCCGGCGGTCGCGGACGCGGTCGCGGCGGTGGTCCGCGGCGGCTCGGACCCGGTGCCCGGGCTCGGGATGGTGCCGGCCGATGCGGTCGGGCTCGTGCGCTCGTCGTGGCTGGAGGGGGTCACGGAGGATCTGCCGCAGCCCTGGGGCCAGGACGTCACGCGGCGCGTGGCGGGCGTGGACCAGCTGCGGGACGCCCTGACGGCAGCGCTGGCGCAGGTGACCCTCGCGGCGCGCCCGTCCCGCGGCGCGGCCGTGCTCACCGTGCTGGCCGGCGCGCTGGGGGTGGCGGTGCTCACGCTCGGCGGCCTCGCGGCCGGCGTGCGGCTGGGCGGCGGCGCGCTGCCGTGGCCGCTCGTCGGGGGCGCGCTCGGCGCGCTCGTCGGCGTGCTGCTCGCCGTGTGGGCGGCGGCCGGCCTGCGCGTGGCCTCCGGCCGGCGGCGGGCCGCGACGGTGACGGCCGACGGCCGGTCGGCGGTCGAGGCGGTCGCCGTGGCGCTGCTCGTGGAGCCGACGCAGGAGGTCGTGGCCGAGCACCGGCGGGCGCGCGAGCTCGTCGCCGCGGCGCGGGCGGCGCTGCCCGGCGCCTGAGCGCCGATGCCCGGCGCCTGAGCGCCGATGCCCGGCGCCTGAGCGCCGCCGCCGCGCATCCCGCGCGCTGCCTGTCGCGGCGCCATGGGGCGCTGTCCCGCGGGCTCCGGCGCTGTGCACCGCCGAGCGGCGGGACCGAGCCGTCCACAGCCCGTCACTGCGCGCTCGCACCCACCGTGGGCACCTCGTCGTGCCCGGTGCCGGCCGCTCGGACGCCAGGGTGCGACCCGGACGCCCCGACGGTCGGGGCCCTTGTCACGGGAGGCACCATGAGCACGCAGTCCACGCTGACGGTCACCGGGTTCGTCGGGTCGTCGGTCCGGTTCTCGGTGGGGCAGGAGGGCGGCATCCCGTACGCGTCCTTCCGGCTGGGCAGCACGCAGCGCGTGTTCGACCGCGCCACCCAGGCGTACAAGGACACCCCCACCCAGTGGTACACCGTCAAGGTGTGGCGGCAGGTCGCGACGAACGTCGTGCAGTCGCTGCGCAAGGGCGACCCGGTGGTGGTCACCGGCCGCCTGCGCACGCAGGAGTGGGTCAACCTCGAGGGGACGCACACCACGCTCGTCCTCGAGGCGACCGCGCTCGGGCACGACCTCGTCTTCGGCACCACGCGGCTCGAGCGGACGATGGGGCCGGGCGCGCACCGGTCCGCGCAGCCGGTGCCCGACGGCGCCGTGGACGTGTCGTCGTTCCCCGAGGCGCCGCAGCTCGGCGACCCGGGCTACGACCCGCCCGACGAGGGCATGGACGCCTCGTCGTTCGCCGCGGCGACCCGGATCGGTGGCCCGGTCGAGGGCGCCGGGGTGGGCGCGGACCCCGACGACGAGGACCCGGACGGCGCCTCGGACGACGACGACCCGGAGGTCGACGACCCGGACGACGACGACCCGGACGACGACGACCCGGACGACGACGACCCGGACGAGGAGCTCGAGCGGCTCCGTGCGGGGCTGTCGGGCCGTGGGTTCGGCCCCGCCGGGGTCGACTGAGCGCCGACCGTGAGCCGGCCGCGAGCCGGCCGCGCGACCCGGCCGTGAGCCGGCCGCGT
>JAJYTJ010000297.1 GCA_021793115.1 Actinomycetes bacterium
TCCCCTCTTTCCTCGACCAAGCGGAAAGCCGCTGGTTGACGAGGTTGACGACCTTGTCGCCCAGCACGATCCGCTCGCTGCCGATCGGCTTCGGCACCCGCCGGTTGCGCCACTGCAACGCCTTGCGCAGCTCGCCACCCCGGTGGGTGAGCTTGAGGTGGCGGTTGAGCTGCACGGTCCCGTGTTCGCGTCCGCGCACGGGCGAGAGGATCTGCCAGTCCTCACATTTCCCGGGAGCGTCGTGGTAGTTCACGTACTGTTCCACGGTGGCGCCGTAGGACTTGGCGAAGCTGCGGCCGTCGTCGCCGGTCTCGACATCCAGTTCGTCGGCGAGCACGGCGTCGAGCACTTGGGCCGCGGTGCGACCGTTCCACGCGACGGCGGACAGCGTGGGCATGTGTTCCCCGGCCTTCAGCCGGTGCCACACCTCGTCGTAGCCGTCGGGCAGCTCGTCACCGCTGAACCAGCGCGCCAGCATCAGGTCGTCGCGCACCTTGCCCGTCTCCTTCTGCCTGCGCAGAACGGTGAGCTCCGCCCACCCGGGAGCGACGTGCGGCCACTGCCCGCCGTGCCGTTCCCGCCCGGCGCGTTCGAGGTCGACGAAGGGGCGGCCCGCACCGATGGGCGGGAGCTGGCGCGGGTCGCCGACGAGGACGAGCCGGTCGGGTGGCTGCAGGGCGTCGAGGAGCGCGTCGAGCATGTCCTCGGTGAGCATCGACGCCTCGTCCACGACGACGGTGCCGAACCGCTGCCGATTGCCGTGCTCGCCCGTCGCGCGGTACCGCCCCGTCTCGCCGTCGTAGCGTTCCGACTTGGTGAGGAACTGCGCGAGCGTCTGCGCGGGTGCCTTCGCCTTCCGTTCGAGCTGCACGCGCGCCTTGCCTGTGGGAGCCAGCAGGAGCACCCCGCCGCGCTGGATCTCGGGCCGGTTCACCAGAGCCCGGACGAGGGTGGTCTTGCCGGTGCCCGCCGGTCCGTTGAGGACGGTGAACCGCGACGCGTACAGTTCGCGCAGCGCCATACGCTTCTCGTGGCGGGCGCGCTGTTCGGTCTCGTCGTCGGCCGGTTCGTCCTCCAGCAGCGCGTCGATCTCGGCTTCGAGGTCGTCGGGCACGTCGTGGCGGGTCGCGTCGGTGAGAGGGTCGAGGAACCCGTTGATGGCGTGGACCCGGACGATGGCCGAACGGAGCTTGTACGCGTGACTGCCGTCGGCCAGGGTTGCCCTTGCGAGAGGACGGTCGGTGGCATCGGGATCGCCGTCGAGCTTGTCGGGGGTGAGTCCGAGCCCGGTCAGCACGGTGTCGTTGAGCGACAGGGGCTGGGCCAGCACCAGGTTCTCCACGCGCTCGATCGCCTGGGGCACGGGAAGCAGTGTGTGCCCTTCCTCCTGAGCGTGCGCGGCCACGGCCGTCAACGCGGCCTCCACCCGTCGCGCGTCGACGGCGTCGTCGAAGGGGTCCGCGATGGGCAGCGGGTGCTTGGCGGCCAGTGCGGGGTCGGGGAAGCAGCCCCGGTCGACGGTGGCGAAGGTGATCGGCTCGTCGTCGTCCACCGTGCTCGTGACGAGCAGGTAGGGGTTGCGCAGCAGCTCGTCGAGGGGCAGTTCGATCGCTGTCTCGTCGTCGAGGACGCGGGTCACGTCGTCGGCGGTGAGGTCGAACCGCGCGAGCAGCCGGAGCACCTGCTTGTGCTGGTCGGCAAGATTCGACAAAATCAGCCGCATCGTGGTGGTGGCCAGTCGCCGCACCTCGTCCGGCACCTCGCGACCTTCGAGGGCGTCGACCAGCATGGGCCACGGGTCGTTGTCCTCACCGGCGGCGGCCACAAGCGTGCGCGCGGCGTACGTGGGGTGTGTCCATCCGAGCCGCGGCAGCACGGCGGGCAGCCCGGGCGCGGGTCCGCGCCGCCGCCAGGTGGCGGCGAGCTGCTCGTCGAGCCATTCCAGCGACGTGGCGGGGACCGAGCAGCCCAGCTCGTTCGCCGCGTCGGCGGCGCGCCGCAACTCCAGCAGCGCCGCGACCGCGAGGTCGGCGGGGACGTGTTCGGTGACGTAGGAGAACTCGCGGGTCCTCTCGGGCGCCTGTGCCAGCGCGGCGGACACGTCGGTGCCGTCGGCGGCGAGGTCGGCGAGCTGTTGCATCGGGAGCAGCACCCCGCCCGTGCCGTCGGGCCGCAGCGTGTGCCGGATGATCGTTTCCCACATGTGGTTGGGAAACGCCGTGGGACCGTTGGTGGGCCAGCGTCCCGGCAGGGTCACCTCGTCGACGAGGGCGGCGCCCACCAGCAGCCGGCGCCCGGCGTCCTCGAACGGGGAGTGCTTGAGGTAGAAGAAGAGCAGCGACTTCGTGGGCCGCACGTCCTGGAAGAACGTGTCGATCAGCGCCTTCTGGTTGTCGCCGTGCATGATCCACGCCGGGTCGAAGTTCAGCGCGGCGACGGCCTCGACCTCGGCTTCCTGGCTGTAGCCGTCGATCAGGTGTGCGCTCTGGACGTCGGCGGTGGAGTCCTTGTTGAGCCAGTAGAACGGCGTCGCGTGGACCGAGTAGGCGGGCACCTGCACGGTGGTCGGCGCCACGTTCCTGAGCGCGTCGTTGTGGGCGTACGGGTGTTTCAGTTCGAGGACGTGGTCCCGCGCACTGAGGAACGTGGACCGTTCGGCCACGCACGGGGGGATGCGGCTGGGTTCGAGCTCGGCGATGGGCCTGCCCGCGCTCGCGACCTCGAACAGGTCGTCGCGCTTCTCGCCGATGTTCTTCAGCAGGATGCACGAGCTGTTCGCGCGCGGGTCACGGCAGACGGAGCCGTCCCACCCGGTGTCGTGCCACGGAACCCGGACGGACAGATGCTGCACGTAGGTCACTCGGAACCTTCCTTGTCGGCGAGGCGGCGGGTGAATTCGGCGTAGGCGGCGCGCATTTCCTGCTCGCGGTCCACGGGCGTGATCGGGGTTTCGTAGCGGTCGAGCAGGTCGCCGCAGTCCTCCTCGTTGAGGTAGGCCTGGAGCAGCTTGAAGTCCTCGGGCCGCTGTTTGACGCCGTGTGCGTGGTGGTCCTTGGCGATCTTGCGGC
>JAJYTJ010000298.1 GCA_021793115.1 Actinomycetes bacterium
CAGCTCGTCTTGTCCGGCCGTGTCCCCACCACCGCCCAGGTGCGCGAGATCCTCGCGCCCCTGGCGTCCTGAACAAGCGTCCAGGAAGGGCGTCATGACGACGAACGTCTCGTCCTCCCCGGCGGCCGCGCCGGCCCGCCGGCCCGCTGCGGCGTCCGCGGCCTCCCGGATGCGCGACCTCCACCCCGGCTGGTTCGCCGCCGTGATGGGCACCGGGATCGTCGCGGTGGCCAGCGACGACAACCCGGGCGGCCGCGCCGCGCTCCAGTCCGCGGCGCACAGCGTCGGTGTCGCCTTTGCGGTGCTCACCTACGTGCTCGGGGCCGTGCTGCTCGTGGCGTACGCGGTCCGGTGGGTACGGCACGCCGACGCCTGCCGCGCCGACCTGCGCCATCCGGTGCTGGGCGCGCTGCACGCCACCCTGCCCGCCGGGCTGCTCGTGCTGTCGGTCATGACCTCGGCCGTCGGCCCTCGGTTCCTGCCCTCGTCGGTGACGGTGCCCCTGGCCGGGACCCTGCTGGCCCTCGGCGCCGTGATCGGGCTGGTGCTGGGCGTCGCGTTCGCCTACACGCTGTTCACGGGCGAGGTGGCCGCGGCGTCGGTGAACGGCGGCTGGTTCATCCCCCCGGTCGTCACGGTCATCATCCCGGTCGCGCTCGCCGCCCTCGTCCCGCACGTCGGCCCGGGCGACGCCCGGCTGCTGCTGGCGCTGGGCTACGCGACGTTCGGCATGGGTCTCGTGCTGTTCCTGCTCACCCTGGGGCTGCTCTTCGCCCGGTTGGTGCTGCACCCGCTGCCGCCGGCGGCCCTCGCCCCCACGGTGTGGATCGCTCTGGGTCCCGTCGGGGTCGGCGCGCTCGCCGCCCTGGCGCTGGCGCGGGCGATGCCTGCCGCGGTCCCCGGTGCCGCCGGAGCCGTGGCCACCCCCTCGCTCCTGTTCGCCTCGGCCCTGTGGGGGTTCGGCGTGTGGTGGCTGGCGGTCGCCGCGACCCTGCTCGTGCGCTACCTGCGGGCCGGTGGGTTCGACTTCCACCTCGGGTGGTGGGCGTTCACTTTCCCCTTGGGTGCCTTCACCGTGGCCACCCTGAGCATCGCCCGCGCGTGGCAGGCGCCGGCGCTCGACGCCGTGGGCGCGGTGCTCTACGTGTGCCTGGTGGTCGTCTGGATCGTCGTGGGCGGCCGCACCGTCCGCGGGCTGGTCAGCGGCCGCATCTGGCAGCGCTGACTAGGTTGCCCCGATCACCTAGGCGGCTACCGCGACGCCCGGGTCGTCGTGCGCGCGGGAGCCTGCCGGGCGCCGTGACGGGCTGTCGAAGCGGGCCCGCGCGAGCACCAGCGCGGCGGCCGACATCATGACCAGCCCGAGCCAGTAGGGCGCGGAGTGCGCGATGCCCGCGTACAGCACGCCGGCCAGCAGCGGCGCGACCATGCCGATGGCCGAGGACAGCGACTGCGTGGTGCCGGCGAGCCAGCCCTGCTCGTCGTCGCCCACCGCGCCGGACAGCAGGCCGTCCATGGCGGCGGTCGCGCCGCCCTGCCCGGCGGCGAGCGCCAGCGTGCCGACGACGAAGAGCCAGGCCTGCGCGAGCAGCGAGCCGACCACCGCGAGGGCCAGGCAGCCCAGCGCCTGGGTGACGACGCCGCTCACCACCACGCCGCGCTCCCCGATGCGCGGCAGGAGCACGCCCAGCAGGCCGCCCTGGATGACGATGTCCACGATGCCGACGGTCGCCGTGAGGAAGCCGATCTGGGTGGGGTTCCACCGGATCTGGTCGATCGCGAGCACGCTGAAGTTGTTGACGAAGAACATGAACGGCATGGTCACCAGGACCAGTCCGACGAGGAGCCCGCGCAGCTCGCGGCGGCCGAAGGCCTCCCGGAACGCCCCGAACGGGTGCAGGGCCCGCAGCTCGAGCCGCGCCGCCCGGTTCTCGGGCCGCAGGCTCTCGGGGAGCACGGCGATCGACAGCACGGCGATGACCAGCGCGACGGCCGCGGTGGCGAACACCGGGAGGTCCACGTTCACCGCCGCGAGCAGGCCGCCGAGCGCGGGCCCGACCATGGTGCCGATGCCGGACAGGGCGCCCAGGAGGCCGAAGCGCTTGGCGCGCTGGGCCGGCGGAGTGATGTCGGCCAGGTAGGCGAACAGCGCGGGCAGGTCGCCCGCGGTGATGCCCTGGACCATGCGGCCGGCCAGCAGCACCCAGATCGAGCCGCCGATGCCGAAGAGGAGGTAGCCGAGCGCCGCGCCGAACGCGGCGACGACGATCACCGGCCGGCGGCCGTACCGATCGGAGACGCGGCCGAGGAAGGGCGCGGCGACGAAGGCGCAGAGCGCGTTGACGGTCTCCAGGACGCCCACCCAGACGGCGAGGGTGCCGTGGCCGGGCACGTAGCGCTGCACCACGAACGGCAGGATCGGCAGCACGATCGTCATGCCGGTGGTGGTCAGCATCGTCAGCACGATGAGCATGACCCAGGCGCGCCGCCCGCCCGGGGGCGCCTGTCGGGGCGCCGAGATGTCCGTAGTCACTCCATAACTGTAGCGATACCAAGTTTGTAGTCAATACAGTTAGCGACTCGATCCACTACGGTGAGGGCATGGCGGGCGCGGAGGCACCGGGGCGGCGCGAGCGGAAGAAGGCCGCGACCCGCAAGGCGATCTCGACGGCGGCGACGGAGCTGTTCCTCGAGCGCGGGTTCGACGCCGTGAGCATCCGCGAGGTCGCGGACAAGGCCGACGTGTCCCCGACCACGGTGTTCGCCTACTTCCCGCAGAAGGAGGCGCTGATCTTCGACGAGGACGACGACCAGCGGGACCAGCTCGTCGCCGCCGTCCGCGACCGGCCCGCCGGCACCTCGATCACGGCGGCGCTGCGCGCGTACTACGCCACCGAGCTGGCCAACACCGTGGCGGGCCACGACGACGACGTGGTCCAGCGCTTCATGGACCTCATCGACAGCACCCCGGCGCTCACCGACTACGCGCAGCGGATGTGGCTGCGGCACGAGGACGCGCTCATCGAGGTGATCGCGGCCGAGCTCGGCCAGGACCCGCCGAGCCTCGA
>JAJYTJ010000001.1 GCA_021793115.1 Actinomycetes bacterium
CGGACCATCGCGTTCGACGTGGTGCCCTTCGCGGGCAACCTCGTCGACGACGGGCTGCGCGAGACCGACGAGGAGCAGAAGCTCCGCCACGAGAGCCGCAAGATCCTCCAGGTCCCGGACCTCCTGGTGAGCGGCACGTGCGTGCGGGTGCCGGTGTTCACCGGCCACTCGCTGTCGATCAACGCCGAGTTCGAGCGCCCCCTCTCGCCGGAGCGCGCCTACGAGCTGCTCGACGGTGCGCCCGGCGTGCTGCTCGCCGAGGGCGACGTGCCCACGCCGCTTGCGGCGGCGGGCATCGACCCGTCGCTCGTCGGGCGCATCCGGGCCGACGAGGGCGTGCCGGACGGGCGCGGCCTGGCGCTGTTCGTCTCCAACGACAACCTGCGCAAGGGCGCGGCCCTCAACGCGATCCAGATCGCCGAGCTGCTCGTCGCGCGCCGGTTCGCCGCGGCCTGACCGGCGCGCGCCCCGTCAGCACGGCGTGAGCCGGAAGATGCGCAGCTGCCGCCCGGACGCGCGCTCGTAGCCGCGGTAGCCGGGCCAGTTGCGCTCCAGCAGGGCCCACGTCGCCTCGCGCTCGTCGGGCCCGACGAGCGTCGCGACGACGCCGAAGCGCCGGCCCTGCACGTCGACCGCGGCCTCCGGGTGCGTCAGCAGGTTGGCCGTCCACGCCGGGTGCCGGTCGCCGGCGAAGTTGCTGCCGGTGACCAGCAGGTCGTCGCCGTCGGGGCAGTACATGAGCGGTGTCTGGCGGGGCTCGCCGGTCCGCGCGCCGGTGGTGTGGAGCACGAGCGAGGGGACGAGCGCGCCGGACAGCGGCGTGCGGCCGCCGGTCAGCGTCCGGGTCGCCCGCTCGAGCGGCGGCATGAGGCGCGGGCCCAGCCGCCGGAACAGGCGGGTGCGGGAGAGCCGCGCGACGGGGCGGCGCAGCGCGCGGGGGAGCACCGGGTCATTGTGTCCCAGGGCCCGCCGCGGAGGCCGGACCGCAGCCTGGGGCCGTGCCGACCAGCAGGATCGAGGCGTTCAGCGACGGTCGTGACCGCGCTCGTGTGGCTGGTGCCGGACCGGCGCATCGAGCGGGTGCTCGCCGAGGAGCGCCGCGCCGCCGCCTGACGCCCGCGTCCGGCTCCTCACGAGGAAGGCCCCCGACCGGCGTCACCGCAGGTCAGGGGCCTTCGCTTCACGGTCGGGGTGGCGGGATTCGAACCCACGACCTCTTCGTCCCGAACGTGTCGAGAGGGGCGTTTCCCCTGGTCACTGGGGTCCTCCGAGTGCCTCTGAGACCATCCGGTGCACCCTCGGGGTGATTCCGGGTGAGCACTGGACACCCGCTCGGGGGATCTCCCAGCCGAGGTTCGCCGCTGGAAGACTCATCCAAGTCGACGTTGGCACGGCTGTCGGTGTGCGCGGCTACCTTGTGGACAGGTGTCTCGTCGCCAGGAAGGTAGCCATGCGCATCGAATCTGCTCGAGTGACCAACTTTCGCTGCGTCGTCGACAGCGGTGCGTTCGCCGTGGAGGCCGACAAGACAATTCTCGTCGGCATCAACGAAGCCGGGAAGACCGCAGTCCTCAAGGCCCTGCAACACGCCAGCCCTCCGAAGGGCACAACCGCCCTCGACTGGCTCTTCGACGCGCCGGCTGGGATGGTCGACGACATTCGCCGCGGCAAGGTCGCCACGAAGGATCTGCCCATCGCCGAGGTGATCCTGCGCCCTGAGGAGCGCGACCTGGAGGGTCTTGAGTTGCCCGAGGGCTGCGAGAACGTGCGTCTCGTCCAGACGGCACTGATGGATGGCCGTCGCACCTACCGCGTCTCTGGCCTGCCTCCGGCACCTCGCGTCGCTGACGCTGAAAAGGCGCTCCTCAGGCTGGCGGCCGCGATGAAGCAGCAGTCAGATGCCGGGGCGAAGAAGATTGCCGACGAACTGGTTGCCTGGAAGGACAGCAAGGGGACCACCGCGACGTTGGCCGGGGAGACGACGACCGAGCTTCGGAAGCTTCTCGATCGTGCCCTCCCGCTCTTCGCTGAAGGCTCCGCGGCCGAGGGTCACTGGGACACCGTCAGCCAGGTAGTCAACACCGCGGTCGGTCGAGACACCATCGGGACGCACTTGCTGAGCAAGGTGCCGCCCTTCGTCTACTACTCGTCGTACTTCGCTGTCCGCCCGCGTATCCACCTCAACCGGCTCGCCGAGCGTGAGGAGTCGGGCGAAATCGATATGGACTACGACTTCGGCAACCTTCAGCTGCTGAAGTTTCTCGGATTCACGGCTCGCGAGCTCTCGGACATGGCGTCCGAAGCGCCGGAGAAGCCTCACGACTACGACACGAGCGTCGCCGCGCGAGAGGTCTATGGGAAGGCGCTGGAGGCGCACGAGCGCCGCGTCACCGAGCGAAAGCGTGCACTGCAGACCGCCGGCGCCCGTCTCACTCAGGAGATTCGCAAGGTCTGGGATGACCCGACATTGACGATTCGACTCGACGTCGACGGCCAGTACCTTCAGACGCTGGTCGAGGACGAGCTCGGTGTCCCGGTGGAGCTCGACCAGCGGAGCGAGGGGTTCCGGTGGCTGGTCTCGTTCTTCGTGGTGTTTCACGCCCAGGCGCAGGACAACCTGCGTGATGCCGTCCTCCTGCTCGACGAGCCCGGGCTGAGTCTGCACGCTCTGAAGCAGCAGCAGTTCCGCAAGACGGTCTCGCGCCTCGCCGAAGGTAACCAGATCCTCTACACCACCCACTCGCCATTCATGGTGGGCGCCGACGAACTCGACTTCGTCCGCATCGTTGAGATGACCGACCGGCAGACCGGTACGAAGATCCACACGCGACTTGCGGTCGACGACCCGAAGTCGATCTACCCGCTACAAGCCGCACTCGGCTACGACCTGGCGCAGAGCATGTTCACCCATCAACGGAACCTGGTGGTTGAGGGCGTGACCGACCTGTTGTACCTGGAGGCGCTCGACACGGCGTTTGCAGCGCAGGGCGGAGCGACCCTTGGGGACGGAGTTGCGCTGGTGCCGGCCGGGAGCGCGAGCAAGGTCGTCTACTACAGCACAATCCTGACGAGCCAGAGCCTCAGAGTGGCTGCACTTCTGGACTCCGACGCGGCCGGCGACCATGCCGCGGAGCAGGAGGCACTGTGGCAGTTGCTCACCTCGAAGCGGATTCTGCGCACCGGCGATCATGTGGCGGAGGTGAAGCGGGCCGAGATCGAGGACCTGCTTCGGGAGACCCTCGGGAAGGTCGCGAGGGAGGCATGCGGTTGGGACAGCGTGGATGCCATCGCGAGCCAGCAGGATCGCCCAATCATGGAGATCCTCGCCGCCGACCACGAGAACGTATCGAAGTGGAAGCTCGCGCAGGCCTTCGCTCGGTGGCTGTCAGAGAACGGTGTTGACGCACTAACGGAGACTGAGAAGCGGTCCTGGTCATCGTTGTCGACCGCCGCTCGGAAGGCGCTGACCTAGTTCGATAGTCCACGGCCCCATCGTCCCGTCCGGGTCTCAGGCGATCACATCGACATCGATCACACTCCCGGAGGTGCGGCTGTGGAGTACCTCCGTCATGGGCGTTTGACGTGCTGCCCCCACTGATCCACCGCACATTGGCGTGACCCCACACTGGCGTTCCGACCAACTTCTGAGCAGCGACGCGAGCGGGACCGACTCGTACCCGCAGGTGAAGACGCCCGGAGGAGGGTCAGGGCGGGGAACTCTGCAGGCCACGGATAGCCCGCACCGGGCGGTGACCTACTGCGTGACCGAGGTGCATACCGGCGCGTGGCGCGTGGCGCTGTGGGTCCGCGCCGGTAGCATCTGGTCAGCTCGGCGACCAGGAAAATCGTCGGGCGTTTGGCGCTGGATTGGGAGGGAGCGCGATGGCCACCACGACCGATCTTCTGCGCTCCGTCCGTAACGCTAGCTCCGAGTTGACATCTGATGCGATTGCACAGGTTCTGGTCGATGTCGGGTGGCCCGAGGCGTCGCTTGATCGTCCTGTTGGCCGGCCGGGTGTGGTCGTGGCTCGGCTCGGTGGCCAGCCTCAGATGCTTGTCGCTACCGAGGCTTCGGCGCCTGGAACTGTTCTGGGGGTGGCGTCGGCCCGTTCGATGAGCCTGGGTTACAGCAGCGAGGCTCCGTACACCCTCGTCTGGACCCCAGAGGTTGTTCAGCTGCATCAGACGACGTTCTGGTCGCTGCGTCCTGGTGACGTGCCGCTGCTCGAGGTCACGAACGCGGACACGGCGGCAACGGCCAACACCCTCGAGATGCTGTCGCCGGACAGCATCGTCTCGGACGAGCCGCTGACCTATCAGCGAGCCGAAGGGCGCCAGCAGCCTGGTCTCGCCGAACGTCTCGGACAGGCACTGGGGAGCCTGCGTCGTTCGGTCGTTGCCGCGAATCCGTCCGAGGGTGTTGGTGCGCACGACCTGGAGGTAATGCGACTGTTCCACCAGCTGCTTTTCATTCGTTTCATCGAGGACCGGCACCCCACTGACTCGGTCGAACGGATCGAGATGGTGTTGAATGCAACCGATCCGCGGGAACAGCTCGCGCAGATCCTGCGGCACTACTCGGAGACGCTGAAGTCCGAGTTGTTCACACGCCCATCTTTCCCAGTGGATTCGATCCATCCCCACGCGCTCAAGAACACCATCGAGGCCCTTACGAAGCCGTGGAGCGACCTGCACCTCGACTTCCGACTCACCCCGAACGACGTCTCGGGCCGTCTCTACGAGTCGTACTTGGGGCAGACGCCGTCGATCCAAGAGGAGGAAGGCACACTCTTCCCGCTTGTCGGGGCGACCGACGATCGCAGTCAGCGCGCCTCGTTCTATACGCCGACCGCCGTCGCCACTGAACTCGCGAAGGCGACTTTGCTGCCCTGGCTGGAGGTCCACCAGCCGACGCACCCGAGCGAGGTCCGGGTCCTTGACCCAGCGTGCGGCTCCGGCGCCTTCTTGCTCGCCGCCTACCGCGTCCTGCGGGAGCACTTCGAGCGTGCCCGGGGACACGGACTGGACCACAACGAGCGGCGCGAGTTGCTCGCCGACAGCATCTTCGGCGTCGACCTTGACGAGTCCGCGTTGATGCTGGCCCAGGTCGCACTCTACGAAGAAGCTGACTTGGGGTCGGACAGCAGCCTGCCAGCAATGGGCCGCAATCTCCTTCACGGCGACTCATTGCTCTCACCGCCCGGAGGCCCTTCTCGTGGTGGTATCGCGTGGGGTCAGGTGGTTGGCTCCGGCGGCCAGTTCCAGGTGGTTCTGGCGAACCCACCGTTCGGCGCGCAGAAGACGCGAGCGTCCCGCTCCACTTCGGAGTATCGGCAACAGCTCCGTAGCGCCTACTCCGCCACGCATGACTGGGGTGCCGACCTCGCCTACTACTTCGTCGAACTCGCCTTCCTGCTTCTGGACCAGGATGGGACAGCGGGCTTTGTCCTGCCGCGCAAGAGCATCAGCGGTACCACTGCGGCTCGGCTTCGTCGGCTCATGGCTGCCCGTGGGGTCCGGACCATTCAGGACTACCGAGGCGCTCGGCTCTTCCCAAGCGTCTCCTCGTACGTGTCGTTGGTGACACTCGGCGCCCCGGAGACGAGCACGGTCCAGGTCAGCGACGTCCGGGACTCCCGCACGGACCCCGCCCTTCTGCTGGACGGTGAGACACGCAGTGCCAACGTCCGAAGCGTGACAGTTGGCACCGAGGTTCTGAGCTGTGCCCCGAGCTGGTCGGCCTTCGAGCTGCGGTGGCACGGACTCCGTGACCAGATCGGCGCACGATGGAGTGAGCTAGGAGAGCAGCCTGACATCACCGTCACCTCGGGAATCCAGACTGGTGCGAACTCACGGTTCGTTGTGGAGCCCGACAAGGTTGCCCAAGGTTTTGTCCACGTGGCGGGGCGTCGCGTGCCGGAACGGTTGTGCCCGAGATTCGTGAAGGGTCCAGACGTTCTTCCCTTCCGGCTCATCGCCGACGCCGAGCGACGTGTCGTGCTGCCTTTCAAGCCCGGTACCGACGAGGCAAGGGTGCTGGACCAACTGATTGCCGCCCTCGGTGGCCGCCCCGCGCACACCCAGCTCGGGCGAACCGAGGTCTGGCTTGCTCCGAAGGTCCTAGTACGTGCATTCGGCTTCGAGCCGGCGGCCGCGATCGATCTCTCCGGCACCGTAGTCGCGCCCAAGGGCACCGCCGGGGCCTTCGCGGTCGCGAGCGTTCCTGCGACGCGTGAGCGGTTGACGGGGATCATGGCGTACTTCAACAGCGCGTTCGCGCAATGGTGGCTGCGGGGTGTGGGCGAACCTCGCTACGACGAGACCGTGGAGATCCTCGAAGGCCAGCTCCGCCGTCTGCCGTGGCCGATCATCAACGACGAGGCCTGGAGCTCGCTCGCCCAGGCCGCCGAGGCGGTCTTGCTGACCCTCTCGCTCGAAGATCCCGTTCAGAGGACGGCAGAGTGGTGGGCGGCCCGTCGACGCGTCGACGACCTCGTGCTTGATCTGCTTCAGGTCGGCCCTGACCTGCGGCAAATTGTGTTCGATGAAGTCTTTCGACGGGCATAATGGCCAGGCACAAGTACTCCGGATTTAACGCGTCAAGCCCCGCTGAGGGTGCTGCCATGGCGAAGCGCGAGCAGATCCTCGATGTACTCAACCAGCGCGGTTATCACGTCGTCGTGAAGGTCGAAGAGAAGGCCGGAAGCGACCCGTTCTGGCAGACGTACATCACCAAGGCGAACCTAGGATGGGACCTTGGTGGGGAATGGTTTCTGACAACCTATTGGCGATATAAGAACGATCCTGCGGGGAAGGCAAGCATCCTGCACGAAAGCTCGGCAGGGCTCAACGTAGAGAGTGATCCATTCGGACTGTGCGCTGGGGCCGGCCAGGACCGGGTTTGCGTAGTGCGCTACGACTTCGACGCCCGCCAGACCCCTCAGCTGCATCTCAATGTGCTGCAGCCCGCACCGCTGCACGACAACGCGCATTGGCGCCTACCGATCGACGCCAGTCCCAATGAGTGGGATGCGGTTCGCGTGCTCGCATACCTACTGGACCGAGCCGCAGCCGACCTCAAAGCTGCAGGCTGGTCGTAGGAGGCGCGTCACGGTGCCGCGTTCAGTGCGCGGCGGTTGCGCCGAGAGCCGACTCGGCTCCCGGCAGCGAACGAGAGTCGCTCAGGCGAGTGCGCAGCTGCCGCAGACCTTGTCGCACCTGCTGGCGAAGATGCGAGCAGGAGGTCGGATCATGCCGTTCCGCGGACCCCGGATGGATCACGCGCAGGCTGGAGCCTTGAGGTTGTCGGTGGCGTACGGCGGTCAGCTGGCCGACGAGGTGGGGGTGGCCCGGATGTGGTTCTCCTACCGGGTCGAGGAGACGATTGGCGTGCGCCATGGCGTGCTGACCGGCCGGGACCTGCGGTCGGGCGCGGGGGCCGACGTGACGGCGCGCACGATGGTCGGGGCGCTGGCCTCGTTCCTTGCGGAGGCCAGCGAGCGATACCGGTCCGGGATGCGGGCGCCCGACGAGGACTACCCGGCGTGGCTCTACGAGGCGGCGTACGTCAATGGCGATGAGCTCGCGCTGCTCGCCGACACTCGGGAGGCGCCGATGATGGATGTGAGCGTGCGGACCGAGTACGTGTCGGTGGCGTTCCAGGTCGGCACGGACGCCGATGAGGCTCTGGCTCTCCTGGAGCGTGAGGGTCCGGCGGCTGCAGTGGTGCATCTGGCGCAGTGGGACTACGGCGAAGAGACCGAGCTGGCCGCCCACACCTACGGCCACGTCTACCGCGAGCCGCCGGCGGGCCGCGAAGACCGCACCTACACGGACGGCGCCTACGTGCTGTCGTGGAACCCGGCGCTGTGGCACATCGGCCTGGCGCGCAAGGTCGCACCCGTCCCTGCCGTCGTCGGACCCGAAGTGCGCGGCGAGGAGCTCGCGGCCGGCGACCGCGCCGCACGCAGGCTTCCGCCCGTGCGGCACTCGTCGGCGCAGCGCCGCGACCGGCACGACCGGTCAGCCCCGTCCCTGTAGCCGAACCCGCCGGCGCCCTTCGCGCTGGCCTCACCGCCGCGCTCCGAGCACGCCGATGACGCCGACGGAGCGCGCCCCGCCGCTGACAGGTGCGAGCCCTCCTCCTGGCATGCCTCGCGCACCTGCTGCTGTGGGCGGATTCCCGCCCGGCAGCAGCGGTGGGAGGAGTGCGCATGTCGCGGCAGATGACGGTTCAGGATGCCGGTGCCGGCGCCGGGGGGTGTAGGCGTTGGCGGCCGAGGTGGCTGGCCGCAGTCGCGGCCCTCACCCTGGTGGCGCTGTCGGTGCTCGTCGGGGTACCGACGGCGTGGGCGGGCAGCCACGGGGCCGGGTACGAGGACTCGTCGGGCTACTTCATCGGCGCCTACGACACCGACGTCGACGGCCGGCAGGCGTACTGCATCGACCTGGGAGCCAACGCGCCGTTCGACCAGACCTCGGCCGCGCAGACCGTCACCTCGCTGGACGACCTGTCGCGACAAGGGCTCGCCGAGCTGAACTACGTGCTGAACCGGTGGGGGCAGTCGGCCGACCCGGACGTGACGTCGGCGGTCGCGTTGTTCGTGTGGTCGGTCGCCGACCCGGACGTGTTCACCAGCAACGGTGGCGACGACCACTACATCCAGCGCGCCCCGGCCGACCACCGGGCGGCGATCCTGGCGAACCTTGCGACGATGCGGCAGGAGGGTCTTGCCAACGCGGTGACCGACCCGGTGCTGTCGCTGAGCTTGTCGATGAGCGACCAGTACGCCGGCACCCTGACGGTCGCTGCGACCCCGTTGTCGCTCACCGGGCCGGTGCAGCTGACCGGCGGCGTGTTCGCCGGCGGCGGGACCTCGCGCACGGTGGGCGTCGGCTCGTACCCGATCACCGGCACCCCCGGCAACGGGGCGCCGTCGTATCAGGTGTCGGCGTCGATGAGCGTGGACGGCGCGGGCCTGGGCGCCCGGGTCGACCTGTACGTCACACCGGGCGCGCAGCGGCTGATCGCCGCGGTCGCGGGCTCCTCGACGGGGCTGGCGGCCAGCACCCGCACCCCGGTGATCCCCCTGGACTTCCAACCGCAGATCACCACGCAGGTCGCCTCCCGGTTCGTCGCGCAGGGCGCCGCGTTTGCCGACCAGCTCACGGTCAACGTGACCAAGGGAACCTGGATCAAGGTGAACGGCTCGCCGGTCCCGGTCCAGGCGACCGGGACCCTGTACGGCCCGTTCGTCGCTCAACCCACGGAGGCGGCGTCCCCGCCGACCGGGGCACCGGTGGTCGGGACGGTCAGCCTGACGCTGACCGGCTCCGGCTCGTACAGCGCGCCGACGAGCCTGCGCGCCCCGGCCTCGGGGTTCTACGCATGGGTCTGGCGCATCGACAAGAACGCCCAGGGCCAGTACGGGCAGTACCTCGCCGGCTCGTTCACCGACCGGTTCGCCCGGGCGGCGGAGAGCAGCGTCGTGCCGTTCCAGCCGGTGCTGACCTCCCAGGTCGGAGCCCGTCTGGCCGACCCCGGCCAAGCGACGACCGACACGATCCAGGTGTTCGCCTCCAACGGCGACTGGCTGAAGGTCGCCGGCGCCTACGTACCGGTCACCTTCGAGGCGACCGTGCTGCAGGTGCCCGGCACCCGGCCGCCGACGGTCTGCGGCGGCATCATGCCCACCGTCATGGCCGCGGCGTCCACTCAGCCGCAGGTCATCGCGACCGTGACGCTGACCGCGACCGGCCCGGGCACCTACACCTCCCCGCCGGTCACGCTGCCCACCGCCGGCTTCGTCACCTGGGTATGGAGCGAGGTGCGAGCCGACCAGCCGGCCACCTGGCAGGACTACGTCGCCGGAGACTGGCAGGACTCCTACGGGCAGGCCGACGAGACCACCTCGGTGCGCTGGCCCGCGACCAGCACCTCCCAGTTGCGCGAGTACAACATCGCCCCCGGCGGCCGGGCCTTCGACACCATCACCCTGACCGGGTTCCCCGACGACCACGGCGACTACGCCGGCGACCGCTGCTGGAACGGCGACCTGGACGAGGTGACCCACACCGTCTACGGCCCGTTTGCCACCGCCTCCGTGCTGACCGACGACCTGGACCTGAGCTCGGCCCCGGTCCTGACGCGCCTGAGCACGCCGGCCCGCAACGGCACCTACGAGCTGGGCTGGACCGACCAGGACGCGATCACGCCCACCGAGCCCGGCTACTACGTCGTCGTGTCGTCCTTCACCGGCGACGACCGCGTCGCCCCCTTCCAGTCGTCGCCGGCCGACGTGCACGAGCGCTTCTACGTGCCGCCGGCCACTCCCGGCCCGACGCCGGTCAGCGTCATCACCCAGGCGACGACCACGGCCCAGGTCGGCGAAGCGTTCGACGACGTCGCGCTCGTCCAGGGCTCGACGATCCCCGACGGCGTCTACCTGGTGTTCCGTGCCTACGGACCGCAGCCGTCCGACGAGGACCCGGTGTGCGAGCAGCCGGCCTTCGAGAGCGCGCCGGTGCCCGTCGTCCAGCCCGGGGTGTACCGCTCGCCCGCGATCAGCGTCACCGAGCCCGGCGACGTGCACTGGGTCGAGACCCTGTATGCCCAGTCCGGTCAGATCCTCGTCCAGGGAGTCTGTGGGGCGCCGGGCGAGACGACGAACCTCCAGCCGCCGCCGGCACCCGCCCCGACGCCGACGCCTACTCCCTCAGCAACCCCCACGCCGACGCCGAGCCACACCCCTGGTCCGACACCCGCAGCGAGCCCAACCCCGACCGCCCCGGCGCCTTCACCGGCGCCTTCTGTACCGCCGGCGACGCCCCCATCGCTTGCGCAGACCGGAGCTCGAGGGCTGGTTCCGCTAGGGATCGCGGCCGGCCTGTTCGTCTTGGCCGGTGCCGGGATGCTGTGGTTCGGCCGGCGGCTGGCGATCTACCGGGAGCGCAACGGCTACGTGCGCGAGGAGGACCGCCTCGACGACCCGGAACCGGGAACCGACCCGCTCGACCAGTGACCGGGCTAGCGTGACGCGGCGGCCCACCCCTCACCCCCGGGAGTGGGCCACCGCATTCGTCAGATCGTTGGCCGACGCACGGACGGGACGGCTGGCCCACTAGGACGGCGGCCGATTGGCGGCCGGACCCGGCCCGGAATCCGCAGTCCGTGAGTGGGGGTGCCTTCTACGATGACGACAGCGACGAGGACTGGGAGGGGGCGGCGATGGCCGGGTCGGGCGAGCACATCACGGCCCTCGTGCGCACCCACGCGGCGGGTGACGACTCCGCGTTCTACTCGGTGGCGCTGCAGGTGGCGGCCCGCGAGGCGCGATTGGGCCACAACCGGCTGGCGGACGACATTAAGAAGGCGGTCGAGGCATCACGACGCTCAACACCCCCGTCGAACGTGACGCGCCTGGCTCAGCCGCGCGGCGACCTCGGCGAGCTGCTGACCGCCTCCAACCCGGATGTCGGGCTTCGGGACCTCATCGTCCCGGCAACGATGGCCGCCCAGATCAGGCAGGTCCTGTCCGAGCAGCGTCAGCGCCGCACGCTGCTTGACCATGGCTTCACCCCGGCGCACCGACTGCTGCTGGAAGGGCCTCCCGGAACTGGCAAGACGATGACGGCCTCGGTCCTCGCCCACGAGCTGTCGCTGCCGCTGTTCACGGTGCGTCTGGACGCCCTCATGAGCAAATACATGGGCGAGACCGCCTCGAAGCTGCGACTGGTCTTCGACGAGGTCGCCACCCGTCGCGGGGTCTACCTGTTCGATGAGTTCGACGCGCTCGGCGCAGACCGGTCGGGCAACGATGTGGGCGAGGCCCGACGCATCCTCAACTCGTTCTTGGTCTTCCTCGAGCAGTCCAGCCCGGAGAGCCTGGTAATCGCCGCGACCAACCACCGCACGATCCTCGACCGCGCCCTGTTCCGCCGGTTCGACCTGGTGCTGACCTACGAGCTGCCCGACGCACGTCAGGCGGGCGCAGTGATCCGGGCCCGGCTGGGATCGCTCGCGCGAGGCATCGACTGGCGCGCGGTACGACGCCACGTCGACGGCCTGAGCCACGCCGACCTGGTCAAGGCCGCCGAGACCGCCGCCAAGACCGCGCTGATGCGCGGCGAGACGGCGGTCGCCGTTGAGGACATCGTGGTGGCGCTGGATGCGCGCAAGGCGGCCAGCGTTGCCTGAACCGGCTGATCGCCTTCCGCACCTGCTCATCGTCGACCGCGTCGACAACGCCGAGTTCCACAGAACCGGCGGTGGCAACCCGAAGATCCGCCCTGTCGAACGCCGCGCACATGGCCAGACGATGCTCAGCGAAGCACGCGAGGCTCTCGAACCGGACGACGAGCGCAGAGCTTTGGTCTCGCGCGACGAGCTGCAGGCGCTGGGCACCTTCATCACCCTGGAAGGCGCGCAAGCGCTCTATCCGCTCAAGGTCGATTCGCTGGAGCGACGGACCCGGCACCAGAAGACCGCCAAGCTGCCTGAGTGGCTGCTGATGTCGGTGCAGCCCGCGACCGGCGAGGCCCAAGAGCGCGCTGTCGTCTGGGTCGCCGACGCGTACCGCCAGAAGTTCCTGCAACTGTTCGAGGACTACCTGGACGATGCCAAACGAGGCAAGACGACCGACGCCGACGGTAACGAGGCACGCACCGGCAACCCCGCCAACCGTGAGCTGGTCGCGAACATCGCCACGATCCGCAAGACCGTGCTGCACGACCTGTGGCAGTCGGACGGCGAACCACAAGCCTCCGGGCGATGCTGGTGGGAGCTGTGGCTCGAACCGACCGAGAACGCCTTGACGCACCTGCATGGTTTCGCCCAGGCGTACTCGCTGACCATGCTCGAGCAGAGCATCGTGCTGGACAACCGGCTGGTGGCGTGGATCAACGCCACCTGGACCGACCTCGAGCTGCTTCCGTTCACCTCCATCCCGCTGGCCGAAGTGCGCCGACCCAGCTTCATCGACACGATCGAGGACCTGTCGGCGGCCGAGCAGGACGAGTACGTCGACGACCTCGCGCTGCGCATCGTCCCGGCGCCGAGTGACGCCCCCGCCGTCTGCCACCTGGACACGGGTGTTGCCAGGACGCACCGGCTGCTGGAAGCGTCACTGGACCCGGGCGACCTGCACGACGCCATCGGACAGTCGGGCTTCGACGTCGACGGGCACGGCACCCAGATGGCGGGCCTGGCGCTGTTCGGGCCTCTCGACGGTGTCTTGACGGGAGCCGGGCCGGTGGCGCTCTCACACCGCCTGGAGTCCGTGCGGATCCTGCCCAACCCGAACGAGCCGCCGACCGCCCCGCGGGACTACGGCACCGTGACGGCCCAGGCGGTGACGCTGCCGGAGGTCACGGTCCAGCGGCCGCGGGTCTTCTGCATGCCGGTATCGACCAAGTCGGACCGACTCGGCGAACCAACCCTGTGGTCGGCGACCGTCGACGCGCTCGCAGTCGGGACCGACGTGGTGCGAGACGGCGCCCAGTTGCGTCTGCTGTCGCAGCCCGACCCATTGGCTGCTCGCCTGGTGGTCGTGTCCGCCGGCAACGTCGACCACTTCGTCGCCGACCACCTCGCGGAATCCGACACGTCGATGATCGAAGACCCCGGACAGTCGTGGAACGCGTTGACGGTTGGCGCGTACACGGACCTCGTTCAGATCCCCGCGCACCCCGACTACCAGGGCTGGACCCCGGTCGCGTCGGTCGGCGAGCTGTCGCCACACAGCCGCACCTCGCTGAGCTTCGGCTCGAAGTGGCCGTTGAAGCCAGACGTCTGCCTGGAGGGCGGAAACGTCCTGACCGATGGGGCGTCGATGTTCGAGACCGGGCTGCCGGTCCTTTCGCTGCGCACCACCGGCCACCACAGCGACCTCGCGTTGACGCACGCCAATGCCACGAGCGCCGCCAGCGCCCAGGCTGCGCGCTTGGCCGCGATGGCGATGAGCAGATACCCCGGCTACTGGCCCGAGACGATTCGTGGGCTGCTCACCCACGCGGCGGAGTGGACGGCGCCGATGCGGGCCGCGATCGACCAGCAGGGCGCGGCGGGCAAGAAGGCGCAGTTCCGGATGCTGCGCCGCTACGGATGGGGCGTGCCCACCGAGGCGTCGGTGCTGTCCTCGACGCGCCAGGCGGTGACGTTGGTGACCCAGGACGAGTTCGTCCCGTTCGAGGGCGAGCAGTACGCGATGCGCCGCTTCCGTCTGTACTCGCTGCCCTGGCCGGTCGACGTGCTCGCCGCCGTGGGCGCCGGCGACGTGCGGCTGCGGGTGACGCTGTCGTACTTCGTCGAACCGTCGCCGTCCCGCCGTGGGTGGCGCCAGCGCCACACCTACCCGTCTCACGGCCTGCGGTTCGAGCTGCAAGCACCCACCGAGACCACGGCCGAGTTCATCAACAGGGTCGGCTTCGCCGCGTCCGACGACGAGTCCGGTGTCACGTCGCGGTCGAGCGGCTCCAAACGGTGGCTCGTCGGGACCGACCAGCGCAACGTCGGCTCGCTGCACCAGGACATCTGGGAAGGCTCGGGCCAGGAGCTGGCCTCGTGCGGCTCGATCGCGGTGTACCCGGTGGGCGGCTGGTGGAAGCGCAACGGCCGCAAGGACCGGCTCGACCTGCCGGTGCGCTACGCCCTGCTGGTGTCGCTGGCCACCCGCGAACAGGGCGTCGACCTATACACGCCGATCGCCAACGAGCTGCGGATCCCCATCATTAACGAGATCGTCACCGGCTGATCGGGGTCGCGTCGATCACCACGCCAGCGCACGCGAGGCGGCGCATGCGCTGTCGCTTGAGGGACTCGCGGACTCGTGCGGTAGCGAGCAGCAGCAGGCTCCAGGGGCCGAACGCCAGGAACTTCATCGCGTTGCAGAGCCCCCACAGGAGCACTGGGTTCGCCCAGCCGGGTCCGCCGTTGCGTGCCCAGGCGGTCATGGTGGCGGCCAGCAGCAGGTAGACGACGCCGAGCAGCATGAACGGCACGCCCCACTTCAGGTTCTCGCGGCGGCGCAGCCAGGTCAGCAGCCGGTTGGAGGGGGCGTATCGCTGGAACAGGCCGTAGACGCGGGCGACGGCCGCGAGCAGCAGGTAGAACATGGGCGTCTCTCTCAGGCATGAGCCGGACGCGGTGCGCCGGCCCCATGGGCGGTGTGGCGCAGGTTGTGGCTGAGAGAGCACCCGATGGCGGGGTAAGCCGCCCAGGTCACGTTCGCTGGGTCGGCCCGAGAGAGCCCTGCAGGCCCCAGGGTAGCCACCTGCTCCGACACGGGGCAGGCGAGGTTCACAAGGCCGGGCCGGCGCCACGCCGGGCCGCTCGGGCCGGGGTGGAAGTGCGCGGCCGAGTCCGGGCGGCGGCGATGCGGGCGGCAGTGTGGATCGCCGCTTCGGCGTGGGCCTGGTCGGTGCGCTGGTTCAGGCTCGTCGGGGCGGGGCCGAGCGGGTCGTCTCCTGCGAGCTGGTACCGGTCGCGGTAGGCGGCCACGACGCGGACCTGCCGTAGCCAGGCCGCCTGCCGTCGCGGGTCGGTGGGCGGGGCGCCGATCGCGTGGACCCAGGCGGCGTTCTCGGCGACGGCGGTCTGGGCGAGGGCGGTGGCGCGCTGTTCGATGAGTTGCTGGCGCTCGACGAGCGCCTGGCGGGTCTCGGCATCGAACGTGCCGGTGGCCGGCGGGATGAGCCCGGCGATCATCCGGGCCGCGGCGCGCGGCTGGGAACCGCCTGCCGCCGCGGCGTGCTGGAGCCGCCGGTACAGGACCGCACCGAGGTCATCGGCGTCGTCCAGGGTGCGGGCGGTGACGGTTGCCTTCAGCAGGGTTGCTAGGTCGTGGCGGTGGGCCTCCAGGCGGCGCAGCTCGGCGACCAGCGCCCCATATGACTCGCCGGCCACCAGCTCGTCGACCTGCGCGTCGGTGAGTCCGGCGAGCAGGAGCAGGTGCAGGTAGGTGTCGTGGACGGCGGTGTTGGCAATCGTCTCGTACTCGGCGGCGAGCTGGGCGATGCCGCCCCAGGTCTCTTGCTCGGCTGTGACCGTCTCGTGCGCCGACGGCTCGGCGCCGATGTGAGCGAGCACACCGGCCAAGACCGAACGGCCGGTGGGCGGCTCGGCGGGCTGCAGGTGCTCCTCCAAGTCGGGGACGTCGACGGCGACGTAGGCAATGTTGGCCTGCCGGCCCCGGGTTATCGCCACGTACAGGGCCTCGCGGGTCATGCGGGCGGAGTCGACGAGCGCGTGCGCGGTGTCGACGGTCGAGCCCTGGGCGCGGTGCACGGTGATCGCGTAGGCCAGGTCGAGGTTCTTGGCCACGTACCAGGCTGGCAGGCGGATCTGCCCGCCGCGGGGCTGGTCCTGGCGCACGGTCAGCGACCCGTCGTGGTGGGAGGCGACCACCTGCCACCGGTCGCCGTTCTTGACGAAGCCCCGTCCGACGACCAGGCGCCGGTCGTTGCGACGGGTCAGCACCAGGTCTCCGGCACCAGCCTCAGCGCCGTCCACCAGTTTCACCGCGTCGTGAGGGTCGACGATGCCGGCGCGGATGCGGTCGAGTCGGGCGCGGGCGTTGAGGTCGGCGACTGCTCCGGTGGTCTCGGCGATCATCACCGACGCCAGCCCGGCCGCGACGTCGTCGTGCCACGCCGCATACAGGGTGTCGAGCATCTGCTGCTGGTCCCCGGCGATGATCCGCCCGTGCGCGCCGTAGGCATCCAGCACCGCGGCGTCGCCCAGCCGCAGACCAAGCGAGGCGCGTTGCTCCCACGGGGCCTCGAACCGTCGCACGTCGAGCAGGGTGGGGGCGTCGTCCCGGTCTCGTACGACGAGCCCGAACGCCCCGCCGGCCTCCACCGCGTCGAGCTGGGCCGGATCACCGGCCAGCAGCACCTTGGCCCCAACTTGGGCGGCGTGCGCCGCGATCGCCGCCAGCGCGACGGTGCCGGCCAGGGATGCCTCGTCGAGGATGACGAGTTGGCCGTCGGTCAGGCTCAGGCCATCGCGGGTGTGGTCGTACAGCCACTTCGCGGTGTTCGTCGTCGGGATGCCGAGCTCGTCGGCGAGCACTTCGGCAGCCGATGCCGACGGCGCGAGGCCGACGACCGACCCTGGGCCGTACTCGCGTTCCCAGGCGGCGCGCAGTCCCGCAAGAGTGGTCGTCTTGCCGGTGCCGGCCGGACCGACGAGCACATCGACCACACGCTTGGAGGCCGCGACCGCCTCGACCGCGTGGGCTTGGTCGTCCGACAGCCGCACCCCGCCGGGCAGCGTGCGCCGTGCCACTCGATCCACCGTACCCAGCCGGAGGCACGGCCCGGAGGCATCGTGAGACAGGGCCAGCAACTGGTCCTCGGCCTCCAGCAGCACCGTCGCGGAGAACACGGTCGAGTGCTTGGGTCGGAACACCGAGGTTCCGTCGGGCCGGCGGAACAGCGCCGGGGAGGACGCCAGCTCCGGCGGGGTGAGCCGCAGCGAGTGACGCTCGGCGGCGTCGACTACCAGGGCGACCACGGCTTCCCGGTCGACGGTCGAGGCGAACCGCCACTGCATCGTCTGCCGCGAGGCTTCCGCGTGCAGGTTCCAGTGTCGCCAGGTGGCCCGCTTCTGGCCGACGGCGTCGACCACGGCGGCACCAACGCGGTCGATGAGGTCCAGCGGGACGTCGTCGGCCCGCAGAACAGCCGCCGCCGGCGGGTCGGTCAGCGCTGCGGTGGCCCAGGCGGTGGCGTCCGACCCAAGCCGGGCCGTGGCGCGCTGGCGCCAGGAGTCGGTCAGGTCGGCCAACGAGCGGACCTCCTTCTCCGGGCGTGTCTCCAAGGTCGCCTCCTGCCGCAGCCGCAGGATCGTCCGCACCGACGGGGTTCGGCCGTGACGCTGCCGGTAGGTGGCGATCAGCTCGTCGGTGCGGGCTTCGATGTCATGCGAGCGTCGGGAGAACTCCTCGATCAGCGTGTCGGGCACCACGGCGAGCTCGAACGCGGGGTTGCGCCGCTCGCCCCGGTCCCGCCGCTCCCACGAGAGGCCCAAGTCGCGGGTCAGGTGGTCGGCGAGCACGGCGTTGTAGTGCTCCGATAGCGCGACGACCGCCTGGTGCAGGGGTCGTCCGGCCAGGGTTCGCCAGCGCCCGTCGTGCGCTGCGCGCACCTTGTTCGCGACCACGACGTGGGTGTGCAGCTGGGGGTCGGATGCTCTCGAGTCGTAGTGGTCGTACGCCGTCGCCACCACGCCTGACACCTCGACGTGCGCCACCGATCCCGACCCAGCGTCGGCACCGACCCGGGTTGCAGCGACGTCACGCTCGAGCAGGTCCAGCACGTCGGCGATCGCCGCATGGTGGGCGCGGGCGATGAGGGCCTGCGTTCCACCGTCGGCCGCCGCCCACAGCACGGAGACGGACTTGGGTACTGAGAACGTGAAGTCGAACCCCGCGACTGCCCGCCTGGTGCCTTGCGCCTGCTCCTCGCGCTCGATTGCAGTGACGGTCTGCGCCCGCACGTCCACCGGCAGGCCAGGTTCGAGCGCTGACGCCCGCTCGTGGACCCGCTCAGCTACCGAGCGATACACCGGCCACGCCCGACCGAGCGGCTGGCCCGTGACCGGGTCGCACCCCAAGCTCAGCAGCAGCCGTAGCTGGGTCTCGGCTACGTCGTCGCCGACGGCCAAGTGCCCGTCGTCGAGGTCAGAAACGCCTGATCCACTCCAGTAGCCCGGCGGGGTGCCCTTCTCGGCGTAGTACCGGGTCAGTGGATCGGCAAGTCGACGATCTCCGTCCCCGGCTGCGACCGTGCGCAGCAGATAGGCGTAGCCGTTGCCTACAGACATGACACGCATTGAGACCGTCACGTCTGACAGGTGCCTACGACACCGAGACATGCGCCCTTATGGTGCTCGTCGCATGTCGTCGGTTGCGGTGGATGCCTGTGCGGTGTCGCGAGTGTCACGAACCAAGTGGGAGACCCAGGTCCTTGTCCCGGCACCCGCACTGCCTGACTCGGGTCGGGCCAAGCTCAAGTCGCCGGAGCCAACATCGGTGGGGCAACCATCCGCGGAGGATCGGACCGCCCGTCCCGTTCCCGATGGCTTCGCCCGGCCGTCCGGTTCTGGGTTTGTCCTCCAGCCCGCTATGGAAGTCGACCATGAAACCGCACGAAATCAACAATCGTACCTCTTACGCGAATGGGCGTCACAGCGGATCCACCACTCGCTATGCGTTCGCCACCTGTGAGACGGGCGCCACCGCGGCATCGGTCGGCATCCATTTTGGCGCCCGCTGATAGGCCAGCGCGTAGAGCACGCTGAGAACGGTGCAGACTGTACCCAGGAGATACAGCCAGGGGCTTGACGCCCACGACGGGCTAATCTGCGGGAGATACACGAAGAACCATGTCACCTCGGCGGCAACAAGAGACCAGACTAGTCCCTGGCTAACGCCGCGCCGGCTGCCGCGACTTCTGAGAAACCCGAGATTGAAGGCGCAACACGTGACATAGGTTGTGGTGATCATGATGATCACCAACGGGTCGTCGATGGCATTGAGAAGGAAGCCGTAGCCGATGATGAATGTGATCTGGATCGCCACGTAGAGCATGATCGCGTGGAGTCGATTAGTGACGTGCGGGAGGATTTCTGGCAGGTCCCACCGGATGGCCTGCAGGTGGACGGCAAGTTCCATGAAGAACCAGAACGCCATGCCCGTCCACTGCAGGACGGTGAGCCAATGGTGGGTGGGAGAGTCGCTCGACAGCCACTTCGCTGCGGCAGCGACGAACAGGATGTCGTTGGCCATGTTCCACATGTTGACCTGCCACGGCATGGCGGCGGTCTTGTGCTTCGCGCCGACGCGGAGCGCTTCGACGTAGTAGATCATGAAGGCAGTGAATGATCCGAAGAATCCGATCATCGCCGCTGGGTTCAGCGAGTCGAACAAGTGGAAGACATAGTCGATGTCGTACGTCATCGCAGGGCACCCTCCTCGTGCCGGGCGGATGAGCGTCGGCACTCGTTCGGTTCGGTCGCCCTTGATCAGGGCGAATCGAGCCTTCCACGGCCGATTGCGGTGGAGCCCGACCGGACGTGCCCTCTTCGGGGACGATCGTGCCTCATTCGAGCGCGCATCGGCACGAAAGTGCTACCCAGTTCGCGCCGGTCCCAGCGAGCGCGACACGAGCTCGGCACGGTTGTTCGCCCCGAGTTTGTCGAGCAGGTGACTGACGTGGTGCTTCACGGTGTTCTCCGAGAGAAACAACTCACTCGCTATCTGGCCGTTGGTCCGACCTTCGGAGATGAGCCGCAGGACCTCTCGTTCGCGCAACGAGAGGGTCGTTGCTGAGTCTTGCCCGGGTGGGGGGGTGGCCCCGTCGGGCTCGGCGCCGGCCCCGACGTCCAGGTGACGTGTCAGGGCGCCGGTCCGCAGGCCGTCCTCGCTGAACGCGCGCAGGTTCGCACGTACGATCCGCAGCACGGTGTCCTCGATCTGACCCATCGCGGCCGCGACCTCACCTGGCTCCGCCATGGCTCGCCGCCACACCACCGCCAGGACCACCTCGGCCAGCAGGATGCGGCTCTCGACGAAGTCGATGACCTGCGAGGTGAGCCTGCTGGTGCCGAGCACCATCTGGCCGTAGAAATCGGTGTACCGGGCGTTGCGGATCTCGCCGGTCTCGACTGCCGCGGCGAACGCCTCGACCTCGCGGTGCACCCACCTCGTGTAGTCGCTCGGAGGCAGGCGGTTGGTGACTGAGGAGGGGAACCGGGTGCTGAACTGGTCCATCGTCACTGTGACGATCTCATCGGCGGCATCCCGGATGAGCATCGCCGCGTATGCGGCGGCGCCCGGGCGGTCGCCGCGAAGTCCCTCATCCATAGGACTGCACAGCGTAGCGATCGCAGGGTGTCGCATCGCGAGACCCTCAGGCAGTCAGGAGCGCGGCAGTGCGCGCGGTCAGGTCAGCGGGCTGACCGCTCCCATCGCGTCGTCTAGCAGCGTCCCCAGTGAGATGCAGGGGTCTTCGCTGTTCATGAACACGTCGGTCGCGACGTAGAGGCAGGCGGAAGCCGAGGCGGCGAGTGCAGCACCCTGGGGTGCTGCCGGGTCGGCGGCTAGCCCGAGTCGGCGGCTGGTCTCCGGGGCGAGCACGCTCTGCCACCCCTGGGTCCGTTCCCACTCCTGGGTGCGCACCCGGCAGGCGTCGTCGAGCAGGCGCATGAACTTCTGGTGCTCGCCGGCATTGGTGGTGTCGAACTCCGTGACCACATCGAAGGCTCGGCGCAGCGCGACCCAGGGGTGTTCGGTCTCGGGTCGCGCGCGCAGGGCGGCGGCGATCTTGAGGCCCAGTTCGCTGATCCGGCCCAGCACTAGTTCCTCCTTGGTGCCGAAGTACCGGAAGAAGGTGGTGCGTGAGAGCCCGGCCTCGGCGGCGATCTGCTCGACGGTGGTCTGTTCGAACCCTTGCTCGGTGAACAGCCGGAACGCGACCTCGATCACTTCGGCGCGCATTGCGAGCCTGGTGCGCTCGCGCAGCGTGAGCGGCTCGCTCGGTGCGATATGCGGGGCTAGGGCCGACGGCATTCCACTACAGTACACCGTTGCTAAGTGAGACGAGGTACCACAAGGTGCTAACGTCTCGTCGCGACATCTTGTCCCGAGCCCCTGGAGCAGCACCATGAGCAAGATCTGGTTCATCACCGGCGCCTCGCGCGGCTTCGGCCGTCGCTTCGCGGAGGCCGCGCTGTCCCGCGGCGACCGTGTGATCGCCACCGCCCGCAGCGTCGAGGCCCTGTCCGGTCTGGTCGAGACGTATGGCGATGCGGTTCTCCCGCTGCAGCTCGACGTGACGAGCAAGTCCGACGCGACGGCCGCAGTCGCGGCCGGTCGTGCGCACTTCGGTGGCCTGGACGTGGTGGTTAACAACGCCGGGTTCGGTCTGTTCGGCGCGGTCGAGGAGATGACCGAGGCCGACGTGCGAGCGCAGTTCGAGACCAACGTGTTCGGCGCGCTCTGGGTCACGCAGGCGGCGCTGCCGTACCTGCGCGAGCAGGGTTCCGGCAACATCGTTCTGCTGTCCAGCATGCTCGGCACGACCCCCGGGCCGACCACCGGTGGCTACAGCGCCGCGAAGGCCGCCGTCGAGGTGCTCGGCGACTCGCTCGCGCAGGAGGTCGCCGGGTTCGGCATCAAGGTCACCGTCGTGCAGCCCGGGCCGTTCGCCACCGAGTTCGGTGCCTCGTCGTCCTACTCCACGCCGATGGCGGAGTACGAGGAGATCCGCAACGCCTATATGGGCAGCTTCTCCGAGTCCGATATGGCCGACCCGGCTGGTGTCGGCCGGGCGATCCTGAAGGTCGTCGACGCGGACGCGCCGCCGCTTCGGGTGTTCTTCGGCTCCGCGCCGCACTACGTGGTCCCCCCGGTCTTCGCGGCGCGCCTGGCGGCGTGGGAGCAGTGGGCATGGCTGTCCGCCGAGGCCGAGCAGTCGGCTCCCCAGCTTCCCTGATGCCTGACCGTGTTCCGGGCGTGAGTGTGCCTGTGCCCGGTGCCTCCGGGCACAGGCACACCGCGACGTTCCTGGTCTTGGCCGGCGGTGCGACTCTGGTCTCGCTGCTGCAGTCCCTGCTGAACCCGGTGCTGTCCACGATCCAGTCCGAGCTCAACACCGACCAGGCCACAGTCACCTGGGTGGTCACTGCCTACCTGTTGTCCGCCGCCATCGTGACCCCAACGCTCGGGCGGGTCGGTGACATCTTCGGGCGTCGTCGTGCCTTCCTGGCGGCCATCGCCGCGGTCGGGATAGGGGCCGTCATGGCGGCGCTGGCACCGAACATCGCCATCCTGATCGCTGCGCGCGTCCTACAGGGGGCGGGGGTCGCCGTCTTCCCGCTCGCGTTCGGCATCGCGCGCGACCACCTTCCGGCGGATCGCGTCGCGGCCGCGATCGGGGGGATCTCCGCTCTGCTCGCGGTTGGTGGTGGTGTCGGGGTCATCCTGGCGGGTCCGATCACGTCGACCCTGGGGTGGCGGTGGTTGTTCTGGATCCCGGCCGCCTTCACTGCGATCGTCCTGCTCACGGGAGCGTGGCTGCTTCCCGTTTCACCGCGTTCCGGCGGTCGGCTGAGCGTGAGCGGTGCGGTGCTGCTGGCCGGGTGGCTCATCACGCTCCTGCTCCCGCTCAGCAAGGGCAGTGGGTGGGGATGGGGTTCGTCCCGGGTGCTGATCCTGTTCGCGGTGGCGGCCGTGACGTTCGTCGCCTGGGTGCTCGTCGAACTGCGGAGCCGGGGTCCGCTGATCGACATGCGTGTGATGGCGCTGCGTGGCATCTGGTCCGCCAACGTCGTCGCGTTCCTGTTCGGCGCTGCGATGTTCGCGACGTTCGCGTTCGTCCCGCGGTTCGCCCAGGTGCCCGGATCGACCGGGTATGGGCTCGGTGCCAGCGTGAGCCTCTCGGGGTTCGTCCTGCTGCCGATGTTGGTGACGATGGCGGTAACCGGTGCGCTCAGCGGTGCCATGACCGTGGCGCTCGGAGCACGGCGGCTGCTCGCGGTCGGGGCCGGTCTCGGTGCACTCGGCACCCTGGCGCTCGCGCTGGCGCACTCGACGCTCTGGCAGGTCGCGACCGGCGCGGGCGTCTTCGGGCTCGGCCTGGGCATCGTGTTCACGGCCACGACGAACGTCGTCGTGGCCGAGGCGCCAGCCGATCACATCGGCGCGGCCAGTGGCATGAACGTGAACATCCGCACTATCGGCGGCGCCGTCGGCACGGCGGTCTTCAGCACGATCCTCGCCGGCGGCGTCGACACGCAGGGACAGCCGACCGAGTCGGCGTACACGACGGCTTTCCTCGTGATCGCTCTGGCCGCCACTTTGGCGCTGATAGCGGTCTGGGCCGTCCCGCGGCGGACGGTCGCCGTAGCCCGGACGGGCTGAAGGCGGCCCTTCACGAGCCGTCCTCCGGTGGGCGCTGTGGCTCCTCGTTGCGCTCCACCGACGTCCTTCGGTCGCGCTCGTCATCGATCCTGTGCCGGGAGCGGCACGCGTCAGAACGCGATGCTCACCCCGGGCAGCGCCTGGGTCACGGCGAGCAGCTCGGTCCGCAGCGCGTGGCCACGCTCGGCGAGGGCGTCGGCGTCCACTGTGGGCCCGGACAGGCTGACTGTGTAGATGTCTCGCCCGCAGCGGAAGGCGCAGGCCACGCAGCAGAAGCCTTCGTGGTACTCGTCGACCTCGGTGCTGAACCCGCGCGAGCGCGCTTCCTTGAGGTCGGTCTCGAGCACTCCCCGGTCGACGATCGTCGCGGGAGTGGCGGCGTTGAGCTCCAGGTCGGCCAGCGTGCGTGCGGACTCGTCCGGCGAAAGCGCGGCCAGGGCGGCCTTGCCGCCCGCGGACCCGTTCAGCGACATCCGTGTGCCGAGCGTCGAGTACCGCACCAGGCTCCGCAGCGAGTCGATCTTGTCGATGATGGTGATGGCGTCCTCGCCGAGGAGTCCTACATGCGCCGTCACTCCGAAGCGGTCGGCCAGGTCGGTTGTCACCGCCCGAACGCTGGTCGCGAAGGCGTTGTTCAGTGCCGCCCGCTCGCCCCACTCGGTCAGGCGCGAGCCAAGGGCGTACTCCGTTCCATCGCCGTAGCGCAGCACGAGGCCATGGCGCTCCAGCACGCGCAAGGTGCGCAACGCCGTCGTCGGGCTGCATGCCAGGGCACGGGCGATATCGGTGAGCCGCAGAGTGCGCCGAGCGGCGAGCTCATCTATCACGGCGATGGCTCGCTCCAGGCTCTGCAGTTCGTAGGCCACGCGAGGGTCCTTCCTTAGGTGGTCAGGCACGTCGGTCTGCGAGGGGCGCTTGCAGCGTACGCCAGGGAGTGTCATGATCGTTGCGCCATGAGAATGGTGGTTTCACATAGCGCAAACTGCGAGGAGGCAGTCGATGAGCACGAAGCGGCGGACGACGATCCTGAAGGACCTCATCCAGCGGCAGGACCTGACGATCGGCGTGATGCAGCAGATCGTGAACCCCGAGGTCACCGAGAGCATCGTGGAGTCGGGAGCCGACTTCGTCATCGTCGATCTGGAGCACACGGGCAAGACCATCGACTCGGCGTTCGGGTGCATCACCGCGGCCTACGCCTTCGACGTCCCGGTGCTGGTCCGCGTGTACGAGAAGGAGCAGCACCTGATCGAGCAGGCGCTCGACGCTGGCGCCCAGGGCGTGGTCGTGCCGACGGTCGAGACCGTCGAGGAGTGCGAGATGATCGTCCGCTCGGCCAAGTTCGCGCCGGTCGGAGAGCGCGGCTGGTGCCCGATCCTGCCCGCCATGCGTTGGGTGGAGGGTGAGGGGCAGGAGTACATCGCCAACGCGAACCGCAACACCTTCGTGAGCGTCCTGATCGAGACCCCGCTCGGCATCGCGAATCTCCCGGAGATGCTCAAGGTCGAGGGCATCGATGCCTTCCTGCTCGGCCCCGGCGACTATTCGATCCGGGTCGGCAAGACCATCTGGGACCCGGAGGTCTCCGACGTCATGGTCGAGGCGATGCGCCTGATCGCCGAGGCGGGCAAGCTCAGCATGCCCGTGGCGCTGAGTTCGAACATCGCCGAGTACTACGGCAGCGGCGCCAAGGTCGTCCAGCTCGGGTTCAACGACTCAATGGCGATCACCCAGCGGATGGCCGCAGAGACTGCCTCGATGCGCGAGGCCGTCTCCAGCGCGCGCACCCCGCAGCACGTCTGAGGGCGCAGCCCGCCGACTCCCACGGCACCACCCATCGAGCCGGCGGGCCGCCCCCGTGCGCCCGCACCCCCACAGGAGGAAGACCTAGATGCGAACGACGACCGTCCACGTCGTGCTTTGTACGGCGGCGAGCAGCGGGGGCGCAGCCTGTCCCCGCCCCACCGGGCCGGTGACCCGATGAGTGCGTCGATCGTCGCCCGGCCCCTGCTTGTGACGGAGCTGGACCCTGAGCGGCGCCGTGAGCTCGACGAGCTCGCCCGCCAGATACGCATCTCGATCGTCACGATGCTCGAGCAGGCGGGCAGCGGCCACAGCGCCGGACCGCTCGGGATGGCCGAGATCTTCGCCGTGCTCTACGGGCACGTCCTGCGGCACCGGCCGGATCAGCCCGACTGGGCTGACCGCGACGTGCTGCTGCTCAGCAACGGCCACACCGCCCCCGTCCTGTACGCGGCAATGGCGCACGCAGGGTACTTCCCGTTGAGCGAGCTCGGCACGCTCCGGCGCCTCGGCAGCCGCCTGCAAGGCCATCCCGAGCGGCTCGCCCTTCCCGGGCTGGAGAGCACCAGCGGCCCGCTCGGATCGGGACTGTCGCAGGGCGCCGGGTTGGCGCACGTCATCCAGCATCTCGACGGCCGCCGGGATCGGTTCGTCTATGTCGTCATGGGCGACGGCGAGCTGGACGAGGGCAACGTCTGGGAGGCGGCGATGTACGCCGCCAAGTACGGCCTCGGCCAGCTCGTCGGGATCGTCGACCGCAACTACATCCAAATCGACGGCGGCACCGAGGAGGTCATGCCCCTGGGTGACCTGGCCGGCAAGTTCGCCTCGTTCGGCTGGCACGTGGTCGAGGTCGACGGCCACGACGTCGCGGCGCTGGTCGCGGCGGTCGCCGCCTGCCAGGCGGAGACCGACCGCCCGAGCGTGATCATCGCCGACACCGTTCCTGGCAAGGGAGTCCCATATATGGAGTCAGACCATCGTTGGCACGGCAAGGTGCCGACGGCCGACCAGCTCGCCGAGGCGCTGAGTGCGCTCGCGACCAGCACGGAGGCCGGACGGTGATCGCGACGTCCGTGACGGTCGAGCCGATCCGGATGGGCTTCGGGCGGGGCCTGCTCGAGGCCGGCATCCGCGACGAACGGGTCGTGGCTCTGTGCGCTGACCTGGCCGAGAGCACCCAGATGCATCTGTTCCGTGAGCGGTTCCCACACCGGTTCATCGAGGTCGGTGTCGCTGAGCAGAATCTCGTGACCGTCGCCGCTGGCATGGCGGCGGCCGGGCGTATCCCGTTCACCAGCAGTTACGCGGCGTTCAGCCCCGGCCGTAACTGGGAGCAGATCAAGACCACTGCTGCGCTGAACCAGCAGCCGGTCAAGGTCGTGGGGTCGCACGCGGGGCTCAACGTCGGGCCTGACGGTGCGACCCATCAGATGCTGGAGGACATCGCGCTGATGCGCGTCATGCCGAACATGGTCGTGGTCGCTCCCGCCGACAGCGTCGAGGCCGAGAAGGCGACGCTCGCCCTGGCCGAGAACGACCGGCCGAGCTACCTGCGGCTGGCGCGCGACGCCACCCCAGTGTTCACCGCGGCCGACGCACCATTCGAGATCGGCCGTGCGCGGGTGCTGCGGACCGGCAGCGACGTCACGCTCGCCGGCACCGGCACGATGACCTACCAGCTGCTTGTCGCCGCGGAGCTGCTCGCCGCGCAGGGCGTGTCGGCAGAGGTGGTGCATGTCGCGACCATCAAGCCGCTGGACGGCGACACCCTGCTGACCAGTGTCGCCAAGACGGGGCGTGTCGTGTCGGCGGAAGAGGCGCAGATCGCAGGTGGGTTCGGCGGCGCCGTCGCCGAGCTGCTGTGCGAGCACCTGCCCACCCCGCTGCTGCGCTGCGGCGTCCTCGACAGGTACGGGGAGTCCGGGTCTCCGGCCGAGCTCCTCGACCGGTTCGAGCTCACCGGCCAGCACCTGGCCCGGAAGATCCTGACGTTCGTGGGCAGCCATGACTGACGCCGCCGCGACGCACGCACCGAAGCCGCGGGTGGTCGTCACTCGAACGCTACCCGGCGCCACGCTGGCACCGCTGGCCAACGTCGCCGACCTGTGGGTGTGGCCGCACGACCGGCCGATGCCCGCGCAGGAACTGCTCGCCGTGGTTCCGGGCGCCAGCGCGCTCGTCACCACGATTAACGACCGGATCGACGAAGACGTTGCCGTCGCCGCCGGCCCCGGCCTGCGGGTCGTGGCGAACACCGCGGCCGGGTACGACAACCTCGACGTCGCCGCGCTCACCGGCCACGACGTGATCGTCACCCACACGCCGGGCGTGCTCGTAGACGCGACCGCGGATCTCGCGTTCGCGCTCCTGCTGGCCGCGACCCGCCGGATCGTGGAGGCCGACCGGCTGGTCCGATCCGGGCAGGCCTGGCAGTGGGACCTGGAGTTCATGCTCGGGTCCGGGCTGCAGGGCAAGCAGCTCGGGATCGTCGGGATGGGCGCCATCGGACGGGCCGTCGCCCAGCGGGCCGTGGCTTTCGGGATGCAGGTCGTGCACAGCGACCGGATGGCACCCGCGGTCGTGGACGGCGCAGGCGGCGTGCTGTCCCGCGCGGTCACGTTCGACGAGCTGATCGGATCCAGCGACGTGATCAGCCTGCACTGCCCGCTGACGCCCGAGACCCGGCACCTGATCGACGAGGCGGCACTGCGGCGGATGCGTCCCGGGGCGTGCCTGGTCAACACCGCGCGCGGCCCGATCGTGGACGAGGCCGCGCTGGTCGTCGCGCTGCGCGAGGGATGGATCGGCTCGGCGGGCCTGGACGTGTACGAGGACGAGCCCGCCCTGCACCCGGGGCTGCGAGAGCTCGAGAACGCCGTGCTCGCGCCGCACCTCGGCTCGGCGACCGTCGAGACGCGCACCCGGATGGCCGAGCTCGCCGTCGCCAACGTCGTGGCAGTCCTGGCCGGGGAACCGGCACCGACCCCGGTCCGCCGATGACCGTGACCTCGCCGACGGGCCGGCTCGTCATCGCCCCCGACAGCTTCAAGGGGACCTACAGCGCTGTGCAGGTCTCAGCTGCCATCGCCCGGGGTGCCCGGACGAGGGCAGCCGGCTCCGCCCTGGACGTGGTCGAACTGCCGGTCGCCGACGGTGGGGAGGGAACCCTCGATGCGCTGCGCGTCCCGATGGGCCTGACGCTGGTCGATGCGCCCAGCTGCAACCCCTGGGGCAGGCCACGCACGGGCCGGTACGGTCTGCGCACCGGCCGCGCAGGTGAGGGTGTCGCCGTGGTGGAGGTGGCCGAGTCCGACGGGCTCACCGTCGCACACGACGGTGCCCGTGACCCCGTAACAGCGGGCACCCGCGGCACCGGGATGCTGGTGGTCGACGCCCTACGGCGCGGCGCGCAGCACATTCTGATCGCCGCCGGCGGGTCCGCGACGACCGACGGTGGTCGCGGCCTGATCGAGGAGGTTGATCGTGTCGGCGGCATCGGTTCGGCGCGCCTGAGCGTGCTCACCGACGTCCGCACCCGGTTCGACGAGGCCGCGGTGGTCTTCGGTCCGCAGAAGGGCGCCAACGCGACCCAGGTCGCCGAGCTCACCGCCCGGCTGCGCCGGTTCGGTGCCGAACTGCCGCGCAACCCGCAGGACGTCGTCGGCGGCGGAGCGGCCGGCGGCCTGGCCGGCGGGCTCTGGGCGTGGTTCGACGCCGCGATCGTCCCCGGCGCGAACTTCGTACTGGAGCACCTGAGACTCGACACCACGCTCCGCGGGGCAGTCGGGCTCGTCGTCGGGGAAGGGCGTCTAGACGGTCAGAGCGCCGACGGCAAGATCGTCTCCGCGCTGATCGAGCGTGCCGCCGGAATCGAGGTGCACGCGGTCGTCGGCAGCCTCGGCCCCGACGCCGACCGGTTGTCACACCGTTTCGCCTCCGTGCACATCGCCACCGACGAGGACGCCATGGCCGCCGCTGGCGCAACCATCGCCGGCCGCTATCTCCACCCGGCCGCGCGCCATCCCGACGCCCGGTCTCACTCGAACACCTGAGATCAAGGAGCACCCGCCATGACCAGCAGCACCGTCGCCGCTGACGGCCCCGCCGACGCCCCCGCACCGTTCCGGCGCTGGCAGATCGGCAACGTCACCGTCACCCAGGTCGTCGAGTTCGCACCGACCCTGCCGATCACCTTCCTGTTCCCGCAGGCCACGCGCGACGTCGTGGACGCCAACCCGTGGCTGCAGCCGGACTTCGTTGATGCCGACGGCAACATCCGGATGAGCGTGCACGGCTACGTCCTGGAAAGCGAGGGGCGGCGGATCATCGTCGACTCCGGGTACGGCAACCACAAGCATCGGCCGTTCTTCCAGATCGGCCACCAGATGGACGGCCCATTCCTTGAGAACCTCGCAGACGCCGGGTACCCCCGCGAGACGATCGACACAGTGATCTGCACGCACCTGCACGGCGACCACGTCGGCTGGAACACGATGCTCGTCGAAGGAGAATGGGTGCCGACCTTCCAGGCAGCCCGCTACCTGTTCAACTCCGAGGAGTTTGCCTTCTGGTCGGCGCTGCAGCGTCCGGACGGGGACGACGTCACGTTCGAACGGGAGCAGTGGCAGATCTTCACCGACAGCGTCGGTCCGGTGGCGGAGGCCGGCCTGGTCGACTACATCGACGGGCGCTACGACGTGACCTCGGAGATCACGCTGGAACCTACGCCGGGGCACTCGCCCGCGCACGCGTCGGTGCGGATCCACTCCGGCGGTGAGGAGGCATGGATCATCGGCGACGTCGCCCACCATCCGGTTCAGTTGGCTCGGCCCGACTGGGGATTCTCTGACGACGACCACGACGCAGCCGCAGCAACCCGCCGCGCGCTGCTGGAGCGGCTTGCCGACCAGCCGATCACCGTCTTCGGGAGCCACTGGGCGGGGCGCAACGCGGTCCGCATCGTCCGCCACGGCTCGGCGTTCGCCGTCGCCCCCTGATCCACTCCCACTGTCCCACGGGACAGTGCGTATGGCTGCGTCCAGCGCGCCGCCGGACACTGCCAAGTACCCACACCTCTATACGCCCCCTCGTGGGATGCGCCGCGTCTCACGCCAGAAAAAAGGAGACACAGAAATGGCACGGCTGTCAATGAAGGGCCAGATTGACGAAGTCATCTACACCCGCCTGGAGCCCGGTGAAGACCTCTTGCGTGCGCTTTGGGACATCGCTGAAGAACACGACATCCGCGCGGGCGTGATCATGGAGGGTAGCGGCGGCCTCAAGAACTTTCGGGTGCAGCGCTACCCGCACAACGCCAAGACCTGCCTGCTGCCGATCGACATCGTCGAGTACGACGGCCCGCTTGAGGCGAATGTCCACGGCAACATCGGCCGTATGGTGATCGAACCCGGCGCGGTCAAGGAACTTCCGATCCCCACGATCCCTGGTGTCCTCGACACCGAGCTGGACAAGTGGAACATGGCTGGCGCCCAGGGCGGCGACGGATCCCCCTACGTGCACGCCCACATGACTGCGTCTACCCGGAATGACACGATCATGGGCCACCTGATGACCGGGACCCGAATCGAGAGCCTGGCACAGTCCTACGACATCCCGTCGCACTTCACCGTGGTCATCGCGAAGCTCAAGGGCTTCGAGTTCCAATACCGGATGACCGAGACGGGCTTCTTCCACGACTACGTGGCGATCTGAGACCAACGCCACCCACGCGCGGCGGCCCTTGACCGCCGCGCGTGCCTTTTGTGGACTCATCAATGACGACGAGGAGCACAACGATGAAAAGCCGAGTTGCGGTCACGGTCGCGATCTTGTTCATTGCGTTGCAGGGCGAGGGAATGAACCTCATCACCCCGGCCCTGCAGACCATCGCGACTGCGTTCCCCAGCGTGCCGTTCAGTTCAATCGTACTTGTGGTGACCATCACCAACCTTGTGTTGATCCCGATCTCGCTGCTCATCGGCGTGATCGACCGACGGATCATCACATCAAAGAACCTTGCCATCATCGGCTTGGTCTTGTTCGTTGTCGCGGGTGCGGCACCCTACTTCCTGACGAACTTCGCCGCCATCTTGGTCGCGCGCGGCTTCTACGGGATCGGGCTCGCCCTGTGCACCGTCCTGCCCGCCTCGCTCATGCTGCAGTACTTCAAGGACTCCAGCCAGGCCCGCCTGATGGGCTACGCGACCGCGACGCGAACCTTGGGCGGTGTGGTGAGTGCCGCGATCGGTGGGGTCCTGGCGGTCAGCGGCTGGCAGTACGCGTTCCTAGGGCACCTCATCGCGATCCCCTCGCTGATTGCGGTCGTGATCTGGCTCCCGCGCGACGAGCTTCCCGCGCGCGCCTCGCGCGCCGAGCGGGCCGGCAGAGCGCCCGCAGAGCGCCTTCCCGCGTCGATCTATCTGGTTGCGGTCGTCGCGCTCGTCATGGCGCTGACCGTCTACCCGATCCTGACCTTCATGTCGACGATCATCGCCGATCAGCATCTCGGCAACGCTGCGACCGCAGGTCTGGCCAACTCGATCTTCGCTGGGGGTGGCGTCGTGGCTGGGTTGCTGTATCCCCTGCTCAAGAAGCTGTCCGCGAGGTACGTCATCACGCTGGGATTCGTCCTGCTCATTGCCGGTCAGGCGTGCATGATCAGCGCCGCCAGCGTCGCGATGCTCATTGCGGCGTCGGCGCTCGCCGGCATTGCGTTCGGCGTAATCCTCACCGAGGTCTTCGTCCTGTGCGACCAGCTGAGCCCGAACTCCCGGGTCTCGATGGGTGTCGGGCTGGCGGTCGGGTTCATGAACATCGGTGCGTTCGCCTCCGCCTACCTGTTCACCTGGGTGATGGGCCTGCTCGGGCAGAGCGACCTGCGGCTGTCGTTCGTTACCGGTGTGGTCATCAACGTCGTCGTCGCGACCGCGTTCACCCTCGTCGTCTCGCGAGCTCAGCTCAAGCCCCCCGCTCCACGGGAGGAGACCCCCGCACCAGAGCCGGAGCCTGCAGAGCTCGCCGCCGATCAGGCCTGACCCGAGGGACAGCTCAACCCCGCACGCGACCGAAGAGGAGGAGGAGAAGCGCAGATGCCGAGCAGCAGGGACGTCGTGATCGAGACCATTGCCGGCCCCGTGCGAGGAGAGTTGCGCCCGGACGGTGTCCAGGTCTTTCGGGGGATCCCCTATGCGGAGCCCCCGATCGGCCCGCTGCGCTTCGCCGCCTCGGTGCCCGTCGAACCCTGGACGGAACCGCGCGACGCCACGTCCTTCGGCCCGACCGTTCCCCAGGGCCGGGTCCCGGAGCCGTTCGGCACGATCATGGCTCCGGTTCACCTCGCGGGAGAGGACTGCCTCTCGCTGAACGTCTGGGCGCCCGCCGCGCGTGACGACGGAGGACGACCCGTCTTGGTCTGGATCCACGGCGGCGGGTTCCTCGCCGGCTCCGGGTCGGATCCCCACTACGACGGGTCGTCCTTCGCCCGCGACGGCGTGGTGTGCGTGACCTTCAACTACCGGGTTGGTGCGCTGGGTTTCCTGCGGGTGCCCGGCGTCACCGGGTCCGGCAACGCCGGGCTGCTCGACCAGGTCGCCGTGCTGCGGTGGGTACAGGAGAACATCGCGGCCTTCGGCGGCGACCCGGGTTTGGTCACCATCGCAGGCGAGAGCGCGGGAGCGCAGTTCATCTCCGCGCTCATGGCGATGCCGGCCGCCTCAGGGCTCTTCCAGCGCGCGGTGATGTCCAGCGGCAGCCCCCGCGTCGCGGTGAGCACCTCCACCGCGGACGAGGTCGTCCTGCTGATGGCCGATCACCTGGGCATCGATCGCGATGACACCGCCGCATGGCAGGCGCTCGGCACCGAACGGCTGCTCACCGCGCAGGCCGAGGTCACCGCGATCGTCGACGGACGCCTCCCGGGTACTCCCGCGGAGCTCGCCTGCGACGCGATCCCTACCGCCTTCCGCCCGGTGTACGGAACCGCCGAGCTGCCCACACGGCCGTTGGAGGCCATCCGGGCCGGGGCTGCGGCGGGCGTCCCGTGCCTGATCGGTGGGATGGGGGAGGAGTTCCGGTGCCTGTTCGACGACGTGACGCTGCCCGAGGAGTACCTGCGGGACATGGTCGCGCTCGGGTTCGGGGCGGGGGCGGAGGGCCGGCCCGCCGACGTCGACACGGTGATCGACACGTATCGCACGCACCGCAGCGCCGTGACAAACGCCGACGTCGTGAGCGCGGTGATGGCCGACTGGATGTTCGGGATGCCCTCCTCGCGGTTGGCCGACGCCCAGGCCGAGCACGCCGAGGTCTACGCCTACCGCGTCGACTGGGCGTTGGGCCGCTGGGGCGCGAGCCACACCGTGGACATCGTCCTCGCCTTCGACACGCTCGACACGGACTCCGCCCGCACGGTGATCGGCGACGTTGACGCTACGTCGGTCGCCGCTGTCCTGCACGGGGCGTGGGTCGAGTTCGTGCGCACCGGGGTGCCCGTGGCGGAATCCGCGCCGGACGCCACGAGCTGGCCGCGGTACGACACGAGCACCCGGCGGACCCTGGTCATCGACAGGTCCACGCACGTCGAGAACGACCCTCGTGCCGCTGAACGACAGCTCTGGGACGTCACGTTCCTCGGCTGAGCCCGCAGCGGGCGCCCGCACCGACACCCCAGGAGCCGCACGATGACAACACCCACCCACCCTGCGCTCAGCGGGCACGCCGCGCTGGTCACCGGAGCCTCCAGCGGCATCGGGCGAGCCGTCGCCGTTCGGCTGAGGGCGCTTGGCATGGACGTCGCGCTCCTCGCCCGTCGCACCGACCGGCTGCGCGAGATCGTCGACGGCGCCGGCAGCGGCGGCCCCGGCCGTGCGATCGCTGTCGAGACCGACCTCACCCGCCGGGACGACGTCACCAGCGCTGTCCATCAGGTAGTGGCCGAGCTCGGGCGCCTGGACGTGCTCGTCAACGCCGCCGGGGTAATGCTGCTCGGCCCCGCCGCCGACGCGCCGCTGGAGGAGTGGTGGCAGATGATCGACGTCAACCTCACCGCCACCATGAGCCTGACGCACGCCGCGATCCCGGCTCTTCTCGACGCCGCGGCGACCTCCGGCAGAGGCACCGCCGACATCGTCAACATCAGCTCGACCGCGGGACGCGTCGCACGCAAGAGCAGCGCCGGCTACGCCGCGACCAAGCACGGGCTCAACGCCTTTACCGAGTCCATCCGGCAAGACCTCGCAGCGAGCCATGTCCGGGTCGCCGTCGTCGAACCCGGCGGCACCGCCACCGAGCTGATGAGCCACAATCGACCAGGGGTCCGGGACGCGCTCGTGCGTGCCTCGGAAGATCTTGACCTGCTTGCACCGGAGGACATCGCCGACGCAGTCGAGTACGTCGTGACCCGCCCTGCGCGGGTCGCGGTCGCCGAGATCCTCGTCCGACCATGGAATCAGGACTCCTGATCGGGTGGCCGACGAACAGCGACACCAGGCCCTGGTGTTCCGGTGCAGCAGCGGGGTGCGGTCGGCGACCGTGAGGATGCGGGGGTCTGGGCGCTTGATCACGGCGCCGGGGTGGGCCCAAGTGGTGAGCACCAGAGGGGCCGAGCCTGGCACGTCCGTCGCCAACCCAACGCTGCAACGGTCAACTCTGACTTGACACTGCAGACCGGAAGTTGCCATGACCGGGAAGGTGGGCGAACCACCAGCACCACCGCGGCACGCGGCACGCGGATTCGCCCTGCTGCACAGGCTCCAGCTGTCAAATCCGCGTTTACCCGGGACCCTCCTGCCTCGACTGAAAGAGGTGTGGTCGGTCGGCTGGTCGGGTTCGGGACGGCGGGCTGGACGGACTGCTCGGTTCGGTCGGGGCCGGGCGCGGGCGGGTCAGCGGGTCAGGTCCGGTGGGCGACGGCTGGTCGTACGGCTCGTCGGGGCGGTGAAGTCGTGCAGGGCGGTCTGCCGGTCGACGCTGGGGGATGTGCGGCGTCCGGCCTCGATGAGGCCCCGGACTTCGTCGGCGGTGGTGACCAGGCGTGCCAGCCCGGCGGCGATGACCCGGTGGGTGCCGCTGCTGGCGGCGGAGGTGACCGGTCCGGGGAAGGCGGCGACGGTGCGGTGCAGGTCGTGCGCGCGTTGCACGGTGTCGAGCGACCCGGAGCGGTAGGCGGCCTCGACGACGACGGTCGCGCCGGAGGTTGCGGCCACGATGCGGTTGCGTTGCAGGAGGCGTGCACGGCTCAGAGTGGTTCCGGGCGGCGCCTCGGTGACCACGGCGCCGGTCTGGGTGATCCGGGTGAGCAGGTCGGTGTTGCCGGCCGGGTAGTAGCGCCCGAGCCCGGAGGCGAGCACGGCGACGGTGCCGGCCGGTGCGGTGAGCGCGCCACGGTGCGCGGCGGCGTCGATGCCGTACGCGCCGCCGGAGACGATGGTGTAGCCGGCGTCGGCCAGGTCGGCGGCGGTCTGCTGGGCGACGTTCTCGCCGTACTGCGTGGCGGCGCGCGAGCCGACGACGGCGACCTTGGCGTGCAGGGGGCGGGTGAGCAGCCGGGCGTCGCCCCTGGAGAACAGGACGAGCGGCGCGGACGAGCCGAGGTCGTCCAGGCCGGTCGGCCACATCGGGTCACCGGGCGCGATGACGTCGAGGTCGAGGCGCTCGCACGCATCGAGAGCGTCGGTGATCTCGTGCGTGCCGGAGGGTTGGCGGACCTGTTGCCGCCAGGCTGCGAACCAGTTGCCGGGCAGGCCGAGCGGGACGGTCGCGTCGGGGTCCATCGCCAGCAGCAGCGTCTCGCCGGTGCCGAGGCGGTCGACCAGGAGCCCGGTGACCGGGTGGCCGGGTGGAGTGATGAGGGCGAGCTGGATGCGGCGGGTGCGATCGTCGGACGAGAGGGTCATGGCCTGCCTCCTGGTGGTGCGGCGGCACGGTGCCGCCTGCACGCACAGGTGCCGCCCGCTAGCTGCGGGCGGCACCTGGCAGGGCGCGGTGGGCTACTCGTCGGCGTCGTCGTCCTGCGACCAGTCGCCGTCGGACTCGTCGTAGGTCTCGTCGTCGTCCGCGTCGGCCTGGTCGTCGTCCGGCTCGATCTCGTTGTCGGCGGGCTGGGCGGGCGTGATCCCCAGGACCAGGTTCTCCACGTCGGACAGCGTGTAGCCCCAGCCCTTGATCGCGGTGAAGTAGGTCACGTCGGCGTTGTCGGGGTTCCGCCAGGTGTTGGTTCTGGTGGCCTGTTCGAGGGCGCCAAGGACGACGGCGAGCAGCACGGTCGTCGCCTTGGCCGGGTTGGCGTCCAGGAGCGCGGCCAGCGGGTGCTTCCTGCCCCACTCGTACGTGCCGCCGACCAGGCTGGCGGCGACCTCCTGGTGCGTGCTCAGGGCGGTGGCGAGCCGGGCGGGGTGCGCGACGGCGACGGTGGCGACGAACGCCAGGGCGTTCTTCGGGGTGGTCTTGCGTGCCAGGAAGGTCGCCAGCCACTCGCGGCGCACGACCTCGGCGCTGGGCCATGCCTTGTTGTTGGCGATGAGTTCGCGCCGCTCGCGCTTCTGCTGCTCGGTCCAGCCGGTCGCGGCCTGGCCGTTCGTGCGCCGCTTCTTCAGGCCGTGGGTGCGCCAGTCGGTGACGAAGTGGCCGACCTCGATGCCGTTGTAGGACTCGCGGATGGCGACCCGGTAGCCGGGACGTCCGGCAAAGGTGTCGGGGTTCAGGTCGGTGCCGTCGGCTTCGGTCAGGTCGGCCAGGTGCAGGGTGTTCTTGTCCTCCCAGCGGGGCCAGGCGATGACCTGGATGCTCCGCTCGGCGTACTGCGCGGTGAGGTCGGCGATCTGCTGGTCGGTCTTGCGCTGGTCGCGGATGCGCTGGGCTTCGTGGGCGAAGCCATCCGGGTTGCGGCGGGCGACGTCCCGCAGCTTCTTGACGGTGGTGGGGTCGTCCTCGAACTCGATGAGGGTCGCGGCCTGGTTGAGCGTGAGGTCGTGCTCGACCACGGCGGCCGTGGCGGTGTCCGAGGCGGCGACCTTCAGCCCGGCCTGCACCAGCGTGCGCTTGGTGTGGGTGGCCTTGGCGATCGCGGTGACGGACAGGCCCTCCAACTGCAACTGCCGCCAGGCGCCGATGCGGTCGGTGTCGGTCAGGTCGGCGCGCTGCTCGTTGGTGTCGTACTGCTCGGTGACGCGCGAGACGACGCCGGTGCCGGGGTCGGTGACGTAGACCGGGACGGTGGGCCGCTCGGCCTTGATCGCGCCCAGCACGCGGCGCTTGCCGTCGCGGACGGTGACCTGACCGTCGCCCGCCAGGTAGGCGCGCACCGGCAAGAGGACGCCACGGTCGCGGATGGACTCCACGAACGGGTCGTCCAGGTCGGCGTCGGTGCGGATGTTGTCCTCGAACGCCACGGTGCGCGGGTCCAGGTGGACCAGGTAGCCGGTCTCGTCGGGCGCCTGCTCGTCCTGCCCGATGCTGGGCTCGGCGTCTTCGGCCGGGACGCTGGGGTCCTCGGTCGCCTCGGCCGGGTCGTCGGACTCGCTGGCGGGCTCCGGCAGGGTGTCAGGCTGGTCGGGCTCGACGGTGACGGTCTGGTCGGTCGTGGCGGTGGCGTCGTCGTCCTGCAGGTTGGCCGCGATGGTGATGGTGCTCATGGCTGGGTCTCCTTGACTCGTTGCGGTTGGAGCGCAGGAGCCGCCGGGCCTGGTTGGTGTGGCCCTTGGGAACCTGCGCGCCTTTCGGCACCTGCCGGAAGTTCCCGGAGGGGTCGGTCGTCAAGGGACCGTGGAATACCGGACCGGACCGAGCGCAGCGAGGGCCGGGAGGATATGCCGCGAAAGCCCTTGACTGCCGATCCCGCAGGGATACGTTCGGCTGCCGAAACGGCACTTGACCTGCGTCGATCCGCTGCATGAGCGGCACTGCCAGTCGCGAATGTGGGGCAGATGGACCGGCAGCTGCGGCGCAGTCAGCGCGCCGCGTGCCGGGGCGGCCCCGCCCGGTGTGCGCGATGCGTGACCGGCTGCACGCCGGGGCGGTGACGGCGTTCGGTCCGCGGATGCACGTGTCGATGGTGGTCTCGGGCGTGGTGGACCTGTCCGAGTCGCACGGCACGCTGCGCGTCAGCGCCGGTGAGCTCGTCGTGGTGCCGGCTGGACACCGCGGCATCGTGCGGGCGGTGCAGGAGTCCGACTCGCTGGTCGTGATGCTCGACGAGGCGTTCGTCGTCGACGTGCTGGGCTGGACGACGTCGAGCGGTGGTCTGCACCGAGCCTGGCGTCCCGGCGAGCGGTCGGCGATGTACCGGGTGCGGCTGCGACCGGGAGCGACGATGTCCTTCGAGCGCCGGTTCCTCAAGACGGTCACCACGATCCGCACCCGCACGCCACTGCGGGCGATGTCGGCGGCCCTCGGTCTGCTGTCGCGGGTGGAGCCGCTTATGGCCGGCGACGACGAACTGGTGATCTCCCGCCCGGTGCCGCTGCGCCCCGAGGTCGCCGAAGCTCGGCGCCTGATGACCGACGAGTTCGCACAGCCGTGGACGGTGCCGGAGCTGTCCGACCGGGTGGGCCTATCCGCCTCGGCGCTGACCCGCGCTTTCCGGGCGGGGCTGGGCGTGAGTCCGGCGGCCTACCTGCGCCAGGTGCGGTTGGCGCGGTTCACCGCGCTGCTGACCGGCACCAGCGTGGGCGTGGCGGAGGCTGCGTGGCGGGTCGGCTGGTCGTCCCCGTCGCAGGCGCGGGCGCTGACGATCCGGCAGTACGGCGCTCCGCCGAGTGCGCTGCGCCGCCGGGACGAGCGGGCCTCGTCCGATTAGTCCGCGCACGCCCACCGGATCGGCGCGCGGCCCGCCTGGTTCCCGGCGTCCTGGGTATCGGTCCTGGTCAAGGTCCTGTGAATGGCCGATGCCGTCTGGACAAGGACATGTGGCGGCACGGTCACACCTCCTGGTGCACGCGACCGACAGCCGCCGGCCTTGCGGCGGGCCAGGGAGGTGACGGCCGATGAGCGAGGCATCGGACCGGGCACTGGAGCGCGCGAGCCAGGCGCTGGAGACCGGCGTGGCCGAGCTGGTCAGCGGCCAGGACTGGCTGCGGGCGGTGGCGTTCGCGGCACGGTTCCGCTCCCGCTCGTTCGCCAACACCCTGCGCATCTGGGTGCAGCACTCCCAGGCATACGCCGAGGGCCGAGTCGCCGAGCCGTACCCGAGCCTGGTCGCCGGGTACACGGACTGGCAGAAGCTCGGCCGCTGGCCGACCCAGCAGGGGTACGTCATCCACGCCCCGCGCACCGCCCGGTTCGCGGTGCCCGCCACTGGCGGCGAGCCGCGCCAGCTGCGCAAGGGCGAGAAGCCGCGGGCCGGGGAGACCGTGCGGGAGCGGATCGTCGGCGTCAAGCCGGTGCACGTCTTCGACGTCTCGCAGACCGACGGCGCCCCGGTGCCGACCCAACCACGCCCGGTGCTGCTGACCGGGCAGGCGCCCGGCGGGCTGTGGGACGGGCTGGCGGCCCGCATCGGGGCTGAGGGCTTCGCCCTGTCCGACGTGCCGGCGGCATCGACGCTCGGCGGCGCCAACGGGATGACCGACTTCCGGGCGCGCACGGTGCAGGTCCGCGCCGACATGGACGACGCGGCGCGCGTCAAGACCCTGGCGCACGAACTGGGACATGTGCTCATGCACGACCGCGAGGAGGACGCCCCGGCCCCGCACCGGGGCGTCGGGGAGGTCGAGGCCGAGTCGTTCGCGCTGATGATCTGCGCCGTCTACGACCTGCCGACCGCCGACTATTCGGTGCCCTATGTCGCCACTTGGGCCAGCCAGGTCGGCGGCGTCGAGCCGGCCGACCTGGTGCGGGCCCTGGGCGAGAAGGTCCGCAGCACCGCGCTGGGCGTGCTCGAGCAGCTGCCGGCCCCGGCGATCGGCGACGGCAAGCCGCCGCTGCCGCCCGACCCGCCGGGCGCACCGGCCCGCCCGCCAGCTCGGGCGCGCGGACGAGGACGAGCGACGCCGTTGACGATGGCGGCCGGCGCCACCGGCCTGGGCCGATGACGACCGCGACGGACAGCCGGCGGCCCGGCGCCGTAGCGATGGCGGGCGGGCCGGCGTACGTGGCGGCGTGGGTGGTGCGCGCCGCGATCGTGGGCAGCGTGTTCCTGGGCGCGTGCGCGTTCTGGATGTCGTTCTCCGCGCTGGCGGACCTGGCTCGCCGAGCCGGTGTCGCCGCCGAGCCGTGGGTGTGGCCCTTGATCGTGGACGGGCTGATCGTCGTGTCCACCGTGTCGGTGCTCGCGCTGAGCCCGTTCGGGCGTCGCGCGACCTGGTTCGCGTGGCTGCTGCTGGCTGGCGGGTCCGGGGTGTCGGTGCTCGGCAACGGCTCCCACGCCCTGTGGTACGGCGATCCCGGCGTGCCGGCGGCGATGCGGGTGACGATCGCCGCCGTGCCCCCGCTGGTGCTGCTCGCCGCCACGCACCTGACGGTCGAGCTCGCCCGACGCGCCCGCCACGGACCGCCGCCCGCCCCCGGGACCGAGGCGGCAGCAGCCTCGCCGGTGGGGTCGGCGATCTTGCCGGCTGCGAGCCCAGGGCAGATCGAGGCGCACCGGCTGCGCTCGCTGAACTGGACCAACCGGCGCATCGCCCACGCCCTGGGCGTGCACCCCTCGACGGTCAGCCGCTGGCTGAATCCCCACGGCGAACAGGACGAGACGCCCGACAGCGGCCACGAGCCGCAGGCCGGGACCACCTCGACGAGCTGAGGAACCACCACAGCAGGGAGCACCGATGAACACGCCCAACCCCACTCAGCCGAACCCGCTGGCCAAGCACCCGGACCCGTCGCTGCGCCGCGACCGGTCGCTGCGCCGGCCCAACACCCGGCCCCGCCGCACGGCGGCTGCGAGTGTCGAGTGGGTGACACCGAACGAGCTGGCGATGCGCGCGGCCGCAGGGGTGATCGCGGCCGGGCGGGACGCCAGTATCCGGGCCGTGACCGCAACGCGCCGCCGGGCGGCCAGCACCGCTCGTGGCGGTGGCGAGCGGGCGCGCAAGCTGGCGCCGGTCAGCGCGTTCGGCGCCGCCAGGCGCCGGCGCGACGGCCGCGGACTGAGCCTTTGACCTCTGCTCCCACCTGCCCGCTGCGGCGTCCTGGGGACGGCGTCGCACCTGCCGGGCATGGGAGACCCGACCGTCGTGGCGTCCCGCCAGCCGCACCCCGTGGTCTCCGCGCCGGACTTGGCCGGCGCGGAAGGACTGCGCGCACTGCTGGACCGCCTCGCCCGCGACGACGCCTGGCGCACCGACCCGGCCGTTCCCGGCCTGATCGCCTTCCTGCGGGACAAGTACGCGGCGCTGGCCCGCAAGTGGGACCGGCACCCCGACGAAGCGGTGTCCGCGGCGTTCGTCGTGCTGCGCGCCGCCGCGACTCGTAGCGCCCGCGATCCGTGGGCGGTCGTCACCGACGCGGTCGCCAAGACGCTGAAGGCCGAGGCGCACGCCGAGTGGCTGCTGATCTCCACCGACCGGGCACGGCGCCCCGGGCAGGTCGAGCACGAGCGGCCGGTGCGCACCAGCGGCGACGAGGAGTTCTTGACCCGCATCGCCGCCCCACCGGCAAGTGACGGACCGGACGACCTGAGCTGGCTGACCGACACCCTGGTGGGCATCCTGGCCGGCCTGGGCTGGCCGCAGGGCGTGGCCGGCGGCTGCGTCGACTACGTGGTGGACCACGTCATCCGCGCCGGTCGACGGGAGACCGCGTTCGACGAACTCCGCCGCGACATCACCCTGCTCGCCTTCTACGAGATGGGCCGCGAGTCGTGGCTGACGCTGCTGCGCCTGCTGCTGGGCGGCACCGGACAGACCGGCACCCTGGCCCGCCGCGGCATGATCGGGCGCCTGCTGCTCGGCGAGACGCCAGAGGAGCTGCTGGCCGACGACGCCCTGGTGCTCGCCCTGTGCCAGGCGGCGCCGAGCGCCGCAGGCGAGCGGTGGGCCCGATGAGCGACGGGCACATCGAGCTGGCGTGGGCGGTCGACGCGATCACGGTCGGCCGGCGGGTCCGCGCCGACCTGGGCGACATCGACGAGCTCGCCGCCTCCATCCAGGCCACCGGCGGGCTGCTGCAGCCCATCACCATCACCCCCGACGGGTGGCTGATCTGCGGGCTGCGGCGCCTGGAGGCAGTCAAGAAGCTGGGCTGGACGACGGTCAACGTCTGGGTGCGCACCGGCATCTCGAGCCCGGTGGCGATGCTGCTGGCCGAGCAGGAGGAGAACACCGCCCGCAAGGCCCTGACCGTCACCGAGGCGACCGCCATCTACCGGGAGCTCAAGGCGCTGACCGGCGAGGACGCCGCCCGCCGCCAGCAGGCCACCTGGCTGCATGGCGCCGACGGACAGCAGGGCGCGGCCGGTCCGGCAAAGTTTGCCGCACCGGGACGAGCACGCGACCAGGCGGCCGCATTCGTCGGCTTCTCGCACACCACCCTCGACAAGGTCGCGGCCGTTCAGGAGGCCGCCGACGACGAGCACACCGACCCGATGGTGCGAGAGCTGGCGGTCGGCCGACTGACCCTCATCGAGCAGACCGGCAGGGTCGACCCGCACTACCAGGCGGTGCGGGCCGCCCAGCAGCAGGCCGCCCAGGTCGCCGCCGAGGCCCTGGCACGGGCGAAGGCCGCCCGAGCCCGCCCGGCAAGCAAGCGGGAGCCGGAGCGCCGCGAACCCCCAGTGGACCCTGCGCGGTGGAGCCCGCGGGCGTTCGTCGTCATGCTGACCGACACCGACTACTGGTGGGCGCACTACGACCCGGACGAGCTGGCTGCCCGGCTGACCGGCGAGCAGTGGGCGCTCCTGGAGGACTGGCTGGCCAACACCGACGCCTTCCTGGCCGACGTGCGTTCACGGCGGCGTGCCAGCGCGTGACGCGCACCTGTGGAGCATGAGCCCCTGGTTCACCCGCCGTCGGCTGCTGGCCGTGACCGCGCTAGCGGTCCTCGTCGCGCTCGTCGTGGTCGGCGTCCTCGGCCTGGTGCGCGGGCGCGCTCCAGCACCGGGCAGGGCGGCGTCCTCCGGAACGGCAGGTCCGAGCGACGGCAGCGCCGAGGCGACGGTGAGCCCGGCCGCGGCGCTGTCGTCCGGCGACGGGGTGTCGTTCGCCCGCGCGGTGGCGGCGACCCTGTTCGACTGGGACACCGCCACCACCGCCGGGCCGACCACGATCGTCCAGGCGTTGACCGCCGTCGGCGACCCCGGCGAGGACCTGCCCGGCCTGGCCGCCGACCTGCGGGGGTGGCTGCCCACGACCGAGCAGTGGACCCAGCTGCGCACGTACGGCACCCGCCAGCGCCTCGACGTCACCACGGCACGGGTGCCGGACTCCTGGGCCGCAATCCTGGCCTACCCCGCCAACCACCTGGTCGCCGGCACGGTCGCGGTGACGATCGACGGTGTCCGCGTCCGGGAGGGCTCCTGGTTCGCGCAGACGACGACCTCACGGTCGCCGGTCGCGCTGACCGTCTTCGCGCTGTGCCCGCCCGCCACGAACGACGGCGCCTGCCGGCTGCTGCGGCTGTCGGGGCCGGACACCCCGCTGCGATGAACAAGACCCTCGCGATCCTGCTGGCGGCCGGCCTACTGACCGGCCCGCCCGGGCTCCTGCTGGCGGTCGGCGCGCTGGGCGCAGTCGCGGTCGCCTGCCCGACGACGCCAGATCCGGGCCCGTCGACGCCAGAGGCGAGCGCGGGAGGCGGACCCGCGGACGTGCCGGCGACGACACGACTGCTGATGCCGCTGCCCGCCGACAGCTACACGCTGTCGAGCCCCTACGGCTGGCGCACCGACCCGTTCACCGGGGTGCGGACCTTCCACGCCGGCACCGACTTCGCCGCCCCGGCCGGCACCCAGGTCCTGGCGATCGGCGATGGCGTCGTCCAGCTCGTCGCCTACGCCCCGCACGCCTGGGGCAACTACGTCGTGATCGCCCACACCGTCGACGGGCAGCCGGTCGCCTCGCTGTACGGGCACCTGCTCGACGGCTCCGCCCGGGTCAGCGTTGGCCAGGTCGTGCGCGCCGGAGACTGGATCGCCGACGTCGGCTCCACCGGCCGGTCCACCGGCCCACACCTGCACCTGGAGATCCACCCGGGCGGCTGGGGACAGCCCACCGTTGACGCCCTGGACTGGCTGACCAGCCACAACGCGCACGGCGCATCGCCGGCCACCACGGGCCAGGCCGGATGTGCACCGGCGAGCACGCCATGAGCCGGCGCGCGGTCGGGGTGTACCCCGACCTGGGGGCGCTGGCGGGCAGCGACGTGCTGGTTGCGGTCGCCGGCGCATTGCTGACGTTCGCCCTGGTCGTCGCGGCCCTCATGCTCGTCGTCTGCGCGATCGCGTGGGCGCTGGCAGCCTCGCACGGCAACTACCCGGTGGCGGCCAAGGCCCGCACGGGGCTGCTGGTCGCGGTCGGCGGCGCCGTCCTGGCCGGGGCGGGCGTCGCCTGGATCAACTGGCTCCTGGGTGTCGGCGCCAGCCTGTGACCGGCGCCGCGAACCCGGCGCGCACCTGCCGGTGACGAAGCCGCTCGGCTGCGCCACCGACTCGTGCAGGAGCGCCCGTGCCAGCCATCCTCCCCGCCGCCCCGGTCCTGGCCGGGGCGCTCGCGGACATCTCGATCACCCCGAACGACACCGGCCTGCCCGGCATCGCCGCCCTGCGCACCATCGTCGGGGCGGTCATGACCGTCGGGCTGATCTGCTCGGTGCTCGCGCTGATCATCTCGGCGATCGTGTGGGCCGTCGGCTCCAACTCGGCCAACCCCCAGCTCGCCTCGCGCGGCAAGGTCGGCGTGCTGGCCGCCTGCCTGGCCGCGGTCATCTGCGGCGGCGCGGTGACCCTCGTCAACTTCTTCTGGGGCGTCGGGCAGTCGGTATGAGCGCCGACCTGGAGGACGAGCCGTGAGCATCTGCGACGTCCCGGTCCTGTCCAGCGTGTGCCAGGCGGCCGGCGAAGGTGCCGCCACCCTGGTGTCAGCGCCGTTCGACTACCTGGCCGCCGGGACCGGCGCCGCGGCGCAATGGCTGTTCGAGACGATGTGGACGGTCCTGGACCAGACCACGCTCGTCGACCTGAGCAACCCGGGCTACCTGCACGTCTACGACCTGCTGTTCGGCGTGGCCGCGGTGTTGGTCGTCATCTTCTTCCTCGCCCAGCTCATCACCGGCATGGTCCGCCGTGACCCCGGCGCCCTAGCCCGGGCCGCGCTCGGCGCCGGCAAGGCGGTCCTGGGCTCGTTCCTCGTCGTCACCTTGACCGGCCTGCTGCTGCAAGTCACCGACGAGCTGACCGTCGGGGTCGTGCAAGCCGCGGGCATGAGCATGGACGAGCTCGGCACTCTCCTGGCGGCGCTGTTCTCCGGCCTGACGCTCATCACCCTGCCGGCGCCGGGCGCCGGGGCGATCATCACGATCTTCCTGGCCGGCCTGACGATCGCCGCCACCGCGATCGTGTGGTTCACCCTGCTGGTCCGCAAGGCGCTGCTGCTCATCGCGGTGGTCTTGGGGCCGGTCGCCTTGACCGGCTCGGCGTGGGACGCAACCCGGGCTTGGTTCGGCCGGTGGGCGTCGTTCGTGCTCGCCCTGATCGTCTCCAAGCTGGTCGTCGTCCTGGTGCTCCTGGTCGCCGTGGTGCAGTTGGGCGTCCCGATCGACCTGGACCTGCAGTCCGTCGCCGACCCGCTGGCCGGGGTCGTTCTGCTGTGCGTCGCCGGGTTCGCGCCCTACCTCGTCTACAAGCTGATCGCCTGGTCCGGGCTGGACATGTACCACGCGATCAGCGTCGAGCAGGAGGCCAAGCAGGCGGTCAACCGGCCACTGCCCGTCCCGGCAGCCCTGCCGACACGCTGGCCCACCCGCGGCGGCGGGCCGACCACCCCGCCGCCCACGCCGAGCCCGATCCCGCAGGGCGCCCCGGTGAGCGGCGCCTCCGGCGGGGCGACCGGCGCGACGAGCTCGTCCGCGGCATCCGGCGGGGCGGCAGGAGGCGCCGGAGCCTCCGCAGCCGCCGCAGCCGCCGGGCCCGCCGCGATCGCCGCCGTCGGCGCCGAGCTGGCCCGCGGCGCCGCACAGGCCGGACCGCGCGCCGGCGCCGCCGTCGGCCAGGCGGCCGACACCCAGGCTGGGCCTGCGACCCGCCAGGGAGCGGAGCCGCCGTCGGCGCCGGGCCGCCTGGTCTCGCCGTGGTCGTCGGCACCCGACGCGGTGCCGCCACCACCAGGGATAGGAGACGACCAGCCATGAGGGAGCAGCCATGAGCGAGCCAACCGGCACCGGGTTCGCGCTGCGGCCGGTGAAGTTCTCCCGCCTGCCGCGCCGCGGCGTGCTGCTCGGACTATCCGGCCCCCGGCTGGTCACCGCCGGCCTCGGGCTGCTCGTCCTCGTCGTGGCACTCTCGGTCGCCGGAGGGGCCGGGGTGGCGTGGACCAGCCCGCTGTGGGCTGGCGCGGCAGCACTGACCTGGAGCCGGGTCGCAGGCCGCCCCGCGTTCGAGTGGGCGCCCGTTGTGGCGCACTGGCTGGTCCGCCGAGCGGCCGGACAGACCCGGTACCGGCGCAGGATGCGGCCCCGCCCCGCCGGCACCCTCGCCCTGCCCGGCGATGCTGCGGCCCTGCGCCAGTACGACGACCCCGTCTCCGGCGCGGTGATGATCCGCGACCCACACGCCGCCACCCTGACCGCCGTCCTGGACGTCACCCACCCCGCGTTCGTGCTGCTGGACCCGGCCGAGCAGCAGCGCAGGGTCGAGGGCTGGGGCCGCGTGCTGGCGGCAGCCTGCCGCTCCTCGCGGCTGGCGCGGGTCCAGGTGCTCGAGCGCACCCTGCCGGACTCCGGCAGCGGCCTGGCCGCCTGGTGGCGACAGCGTGGCGTCGACGACGGCTCCTGGGTCGCCGGCGTCTACCGAGACCTGCTCGCCACGGCCGGGCCCGCCGGCGAGCGGCACGTCAGCCTGATCGCCCTGGCCCTGGACCTGCGCGCCGCCTCCCGCGCGATCCGCTCGGCCGGCGGCGGCATGAGCGGGGCGGCCGCTGTGCTGCGCCAGGAGATGGATGCCCTGACCGGTGCGCTGCGCGCCGCCGAGCTGCGCCCCTCACCCTGGTACACCCCCGACCAGCTCGCGCTCGTCCTGCGCACCGCCTACGACCCCGCCGTCACCGCCGCCCTGGAGCAGCACCCCGACGTCGGCCGCAACCTGGCGACCGCCGGGCCGATCGCCGTCGAGGAGAGCTGGGACCGGCTGCGGTCGGACTCCGCGTGGCACGCGGTCTTGTGGGTGAGCCAGTGGCCGCTGGCGATGGTCTACCCCGGGTTCCTCGCCCCGATCCTGCTGACCACCGGCGCTCGCCGCTGTGTGTCGATCGTCTACCAGCCGCTGCGAGCCGACGTGGCCGCCCGCGACATCCGCCGCAAGAAGGTCGAGCACCTGTCCGACCGCGCCCAACGAGCCCGCATCGGCCAGGTCGAGGACGCCGCCATCAGCGCCGAGTACGCCGACGTCCTCCAACAAGAGGCCGACCTCGCTGCCGGCGCCGGAGTGCTGCGCTACGCCGCGTTCGTCGCCGTCACGGCCAGCACGTCCGACGAGCTGGACGCCGCGGTCGCCGCGATCGAGCAGGCCGCCGTCCAAGCCTCCTGCGAGACCCGGCGCCTGTACGGGCAGCAGGCCGCCGCCTTCGCCGCCGCCGCCCTGCCGCTGGCCCGCGGCCTGTGACCTGACGTCTGGCGCCGGCACGCACCTTCCCCGCGTCGGGAAGGGAGGCGCCGCCCATGGCGCAGCAGCACGAACGCACGACCACCCACGTCACCACCCTGATCACCACACCTCGCACTGGCGGGCGAGCCCGCCGGGCGAGTCGGCGGGCAGCGCGAGCAGCGCAGCGCCAACGCCAGGACCAGGCGGACCCGCGCCGACCGGACGGCGAACCGGTCGGTACGAGCCTGCTGCCGGCTGTGGGGGAGAGCGGGCCGGCGGGGTTGCGGATGTACCGCAAGTTCCGGGTGCCCGCCCACCAGGACACCTCGAGCGCGCTGGCCGGCGGCTACCCGTTCCTGGCCGAAGGCGGCCTGGGTGCCGACGGCGTCTACGTCGGCACCGACCTGTACTCGGGCGCCGCGTTCTGCTTCGACCCCTGGGTCCTGTACGCCCGTGGACTGCTGACCGCGCCGAACATGGTGCTGGCCGGCATCGTCGGCTCCGGCAAGTCCGCGCTGGCCAAGGCGCTGACGACCCGCAGCATCGCGTTCGGCCGGCGGGTCTACGTCCCCGGCGACGCCAAAGGCGAGTGGACGCCCGTCGCACGCCAGGTCGGCGGCGCCGCGATCGAGCTCGGTCACGGGCTCAGCGCCCGCCTGAACCCGCTCGACGAGGGCAACCGCCCCACCAACGTCTCCGACGACCAGTGGCGGACGCAGGTGACGGCTCGCCGCCGCGACCTGGTCGGCGCCCTGACCGAGACGGTCCTGGGCAGGCCGCTGACGCCGGTGGAGCACACCGCCGTCGACGTCGCCCTGCGCGCCACCGTCGCCGGCGCGCAGGTGCCGGTGCTGCCGATGGTCGTCGACCGGCTGCTGGCACCGGGCCCTGGGCCGGACCCTCGGCTCATCGAGGACGGGCGGATGGCCGGCCACGCGCTGCGCCGCCTGGTCGCCGGCGACCTGCAAGGGCTGTTCGACGGGCCGTCGACCGTGCGCTTCGACCCGAGCCTGCCGATGGTCAGCCTCGACCTGTCCCGGGTCGCCGGCAACGACGCCCTGCTGTCGGTGCTCATGACCTGCGCCTCGGCGTGGATGGAGTCCGCGCTCGCCGACCCCAGCGGCGGCCAGCGCTGGGTGGTCTACGACGAAGGCTGGCGGCTGATGAGCCAACCGGCGCTGCTGCGACGCATGGACGCCCAGTGGCGCCTGGCCCGCCACTTCGGCCTGGCGAACCTGCTGATCTTCCACAAGCTGTCCGACCTGGACACCGTCGGCGACGCCGGCACCGCCGCCCGCGCGCTCGCGTCCTCGCTGCTGGCCAACGCCGAGGTCCGCGTCATCTACCGGCAGGAGTCCGACCAGCTCGGGGCGACCTCGGCCGCGCTCGGGCTGACCGGCACCGAGCGAGCCCTGCTGCCGACCCTCGGGGTCGGGCAGGGGCTGTGGCGGATCAAGGAGCACGCCTACGCGGTGACCAACGCCCTGACCCGCGCCGAGCTGACCGTCTTCGACACCTCACGGCGAATGTCGTGACCCCACCGGACGAAGCCCCGCAGTCACTGGGGAGCCGGCTGCCGCTGCTGCAGGTGTCCGAGGCCGACGACGGCACCGCCCGGGTCCTGCTCGACGGACGTCTCGTCGTCGCCGGGCCGATCGACCGGCGCGACCTGGGCCGGGTGCTGTCGGTGCTGGCCGACGAGCACGGATCGGTGCGCGTCGAGCTGACCGACCGCACGGGACGGGTGTTCGTCGACGTCCTGCACCCACCGACACCACGCCCGGCCCCCGCCCCACCGGGGCCGGAGCAGTCGTCGTTGCCGGCACGGGCCGAAGCGCAAGACGAGCCGGGAGTCGGTTCGCAGCTGGTCGAGGTGCGCGGCGCCGGGTTCGTGCCCGGCGAGGACGTCCAGGTTGCCGTCATCGTCCAGTGGACGAGCGCCGGCCCGGACGGGGTCGCCCGCGGCCTGGTGGATCTGGCCGCCCCGCTTGCACAGGCCGGCGGCATCGTGCTGCTCGGCGTGGTCTCCGGCACCCTGACCGTCGAGTACCTGCCATGAGGCCGAACGGCCGCGCCGGCGCGGGCGGCGACAGGCTCGTCGACGCCATGCTCGTCGGGCTGGGCGCCCTGGCCGCCCTGTCGGCGGTGCTGCGCGTCGCAGCGAGCGCGGCGACCTGGCTGCAACGACTGCCCGCCCCCAACGGCGGGATCGGCGCCGGGCTGGGCGTGCTGGCGCGCCCGCTGGACCCCGGAGCAGCCGTCGGCGCCCCGGCCCTCAACCCGATCCTGTTCTGGACCGTCGCGCTCGGGCTGCTCGCCGTCGTCGGCACCGGGGCCACGTTCGTCGTCGCCCGGTGGCGTGCTCACGGCCACCTGGGCGACCCGCGACGGCTCGACGGGGTCGCCACCGGCGCCGACATCGCCCGGGTCGCCACCGGCCGCGCGCTGCGCCGGCGCGCCCGCACGCTGCGCCCGTCGCTGACCGGCCGCATCGACCCCCACCAGGTCGGCTACCAGCTCGGCACCGCCCGCGGCCGCAAGGTGTGGGTGTCCGTGGAGGACTCGATCCTCGTACTCGGCCCACCCCGCTCCGGCAAGGGCCTGCACCTGGTGGCCAACCTCATCCTCGACGCCCCCGGCCCCGTGGTCACCACCTCCACGCGCCCTGACAACCTGACCATCACCTTGCGCGCTCGCGAACGCCTCGGCCCGGTCGCCGTGTTCGACCCCCAGCACCTCGCGCCCGGCCTGGCGGCGGGAATGCGCTGGTCGCTGGTACGCGGCTGCGCCGACCCGCTGACCGCGATGATCCGCGCCGCCGGCCTGGCCGCCGCGACCGGCATGGGCGGCGGCGGGGTGGAGAACGGCGGCTTCTGGGAAGGCAAGACGAGAGCCGCGATCCAAGCCCTGCTGCACGCCGCCGCCCTCGACGGACGCGACGCCAGGTCGCTGTACCGGTGGGCGCTGTCCCCGGCCGCCGCCGCCGACGCGGTCCACATCCTGGCCGCTGCCCCCCAGGCCGCCGAGGGCTGGGCCGAGTCCCTGGACTCCATGATCCAGTCCGACCCCCGCACACGAGACTCCATCTGGCAGGGCGTCGGGCTTGCGCTCGCCGCCCTGGCCGATCCCCGGGTGCTCGACGCGGTTACCCCCCGCGAGGCCGAGTCGTTCGACCCGACCACGTTCCTCGAGCAGCACGGCACCCTGTACCTGCTGGCGACCGGCGCGGGAGCCGGGGCGAGCGCGGCCCTGGTGGCCGCCTTCATCGAAGACCTCGTGGAGACCGCCCGCCGGATCGCCGCCCGCTCGCCGGGCGCGCGGCTGGACCCCCCGCTGCTGCTGGCGCTGGACGAGATCGGCACCCTGGCGCCCCTGCCGAGCCTGCCGACGCTCATGGCCGAAGGCGGCGGCACCGGCCTCACCACCGTCCCGGTGCTCCAGTCGCTCGCGCAGGCCCGGGAGAAGTGGGGGGCGGAGAACGCGGGGGCGATCTGGGACGCGGCGATCGTCAAGGTCGTCCTCGGCGGCTCGGCGAACGCCAGGGACCTGCAGGACGTCGCCGCCCTGCTCGGGGAGCGCGACGAGCAGACCGTCTCGGTCAGCCGCGACACCGCCGGTGGGCGCTCCTACCAGACGTCGGTGCGCCGGGTGCCCGTCATGCCGCCGGACGTGCTGCGCACGTTGCCGTTCGGCACCGCCGTCACCCTGTTGCGCTCGGCTCCGCCGATCATCACCGACCTCCGGGCCTGGACCGTCCGAAGCGACGCCGCGACCCTGCGTGCCGACCGGGAGGCCGTCGAGGCGACGCTGCGCGCAGGCGCCTGAGCCGCGCTGGAGGGCGCGCGCACCTTCCGGGCGAGGCCCGCGCCGTGGGCCGGAAGGGAAACCGGATCATGGTCATGCACGTCCAGCAGTCGCTGTCGGGCTTCCTCGCTTCCGAGCCGCAGCTGACCTACACCCGCTCGGGCGAGGCCCGGTTCTACGCGACCGTCGGCCAGGAGCACTACGAGCGCAACCCCGACGGCTCCTTCACTCAGCTCGACACCACATTCCACAACCTCGTCATCTACCGGCGCACCGCCGAGCTGGCGATCGACCGGTTCGCCAAGGGCGACAAGTTCATTGCCGAGGGCTACGTCAACACCTACGAGTACGAGGTCAACGGTGAGACGGTGCCCAGCGAGGAGTTCATCGCCAAGCGCATCGGCCACGACTCCGCCCGCCACCGCTACAGCGTCGACCGCACCCGCCGCGCCCAGGCGGCCGACATGACCCAGGCCGCCGGGCGGGAAGGCGTCTCGGGGCCGGAGGCGGGCCAGGAAGCAGGAGCGGCCGTCGCCGACGCCGTCGCCGACGCGCAGCCCGCCACAACTCGCCAGTCTCGCAGCCGAACCGGGGCCGGGACGACCGCCTCCGGCCGCCAGCTCGCCTCGATCGCGCCGTCCACGCCGCCGGCCTCGGCCGGCGGCGCCGCCGTCGGCATGTGACCCGCCCACCATCGCCACACCCAGCCGGAGCACCCTATGAGCGACACCACACCGTCGATTCCCGGACCCGAGCCGAGCGAACCGCCGTCCGAGGCGCCCGTACCCGACGCGCCCGAGCTCGACGAGGACGACCTGTTCGACGGGGACCTCGACCCCGCAGCGCAGACCGCGCTGCCCGAGCCGCCGCACCCGGTCAACTGGAACATGCTGTCCGCCGACGAAGCCGAGCAGGAGTGGCTTGCGCTGTCGGAGTGGATCAACTGGCTGCGCCGCACCTACGGGCTGCCCGCCTCGGTCGTCCCGCCGGCCTGGCACCGGCACCCCGAGCTGGTCTGGGAGCTGTCCGCGCTGCACCTGCACTGGCTCGGTGCCTACGACCCCGAGCAGGACGGCTCGGCACCGATCGGCTGGCACGCCGACTTCGCCGAGGCCCGAGAACGGCTGCGCGAGTGGGTTGCGGCCTCCGGCACCCGCCTGGACCGCGACCGACCCACCCGCGTCACCGACTGGCCCGGCGAGGAACCCACCCCGCCCGGCGAGGAGACCGTGATCGCCGACCGGGCCGACGACTTCGTCACCTTCGTCATGGCCGACGTCGCCCGCCGCCGCGAGCGCGAGAACGCCTGGCGCGGCCTGCCCGCCGACACCGACTCGACCGAGGCGTAGTGGCCGCCGACCAGCTCCTACGCACGGAGGAGGTCGCCAGATGGCTGGCCGTCTCCAAGTCGACGCTGGTGCGCTGGCGGCAGTCCTGCCAGGGGCCGGCCGTCTATTGGCTCGCCGACGGCGTGCCTCGCTACCGGGCCTGCGACGTCGAGCGGTGGCTGGCCGGCCGATCGACCTCCCGGCCAGGTGCGCCGCGGAGCGGGGGCACTCGTGCCGACTCGGCGCGGTGACAAGTGGGAGGGCCGCCTCAAGATCGGCGGCCGAGTCGTCGCCACCCGCCGCTTCGACACCAAGAGGGCGGCGACCGACTGGGAACGTCGCCAGCGCGGCGCGTTCGACGAGCACAGCTACGACCCGAGCCGGGGAAAGATCGCCATCGAGGTGCTGCTGGCCGCCTGGCTGGAGCAGCGGGAAGGACGCGTCAGCCGCACCACGCTGAACACCGACCGCTTCTTGCTGCCGACTCCCGGCCAGCAGTCCGGCAGGACGGGGACCGCCACGATCCTGCCCACCTGGCTCCGCAAGCTGCACGTCGGCAAGGTCACCGGCTCCGCGATCGGGACCTGGCAGGACGACCTGCTGGCGCGCGGCCTGGCGCCGACCACGGTCAAGCGGCACCGCGAGTCCCTGTCGTCGTTCTTCGCCTGGTGCGTGTCCGAGGGCTACATCGCCGCCAACCCGGTCAAGGCCGCCGCGCCGCCGAAGGACCGGCGCGCCCGTGAGGAGATGCGTCCGCTACCGGCGCACGAGTTCGAGGTCGTCATGGATGACGTCGCTCAGGTCAGCGAGGTCTACGCCGACCTCGTGCACGTCCTGGGGCGCACCGGCATCCGGTGGGGTGAGGCCCGGGCGATGCTCGTGCGCGACTTCGTGGAGGTGCCCATGCCGATGCTTCACGTCGTCCGCAACCAGCCTGAGGGACTCGCGGAGGCCAAGACCCCGAAGTCGGGCAAGGGTCGGCGAGTGCCGGTGCCGGACACACTGCTGCCGGCACTCCGGCGCTTCGCCGAGGGCAAGGGCCCGGATGACCTGCTGTTCACCACGCCCCGCGGCGGGCGGCTGTACCGCTCGACGTTCGTCCGGGCGACCGGCTGGAGCCAGGTCGGGCGGGGACGCACCCTGCACGACCTGCGGCACACGGCTGCCTGCGAGTGGATCCTGCAGGGCGTGCCGCTGACCACGGTGCAGGCGTGGCTCGGACACAGCTCGATCGAGATCACCGCGCGCTACCTGCACCACCTCGGCGACTCCGCCGACCGCTCCGCGCTGCAACTGCTCAACGAGCGAGCAGCCCGCGCACTGAACGAGCGCACCAGCAGGCTGCCCGACCCCAACCGGTTCGGGCGCGACCACGGAGACCGCCGTGGTCGCGATCATTGCCTTGGCAGGTAGGCGCACTCGGCCCACTCCGGGTTCACCGAGAGGTGGGGGTGATTTCGGGGTGATTTTCCGGGCTGCGCCGACGCGGCCGACGCCGATGGAAGCCCATGAACGAAGCGAGTCCCCTGGTCTGACCAGGGGACTCGCTTCTGCCTTCCGCGGTCGGGGTGGCGGGATTCGAACCCACGACCTCTTCGTCCCGAACGAAGCGCGCTACCAAGCTGCGCCACACCCCGTTGAAGCCTGCCCAGCCTAACGGATCGCGGCCCGGCGGCGAAAACCGGTCCGCGGCGGCCACGGGTGCCGCCACGGGGGCGCTCCGTGCGGCGACGGACGAGGCGCCGCGGAGTCGCGCGGCCCCGGGCCGAGGTCACGCCGCGGCGACGGGCACCAGCGTGAGCAGCGTCGCCTCGGGGCGCGTCGCGAAGCGGACCGGGGCGTAGGGGCTCGTGCCGAGGCCGGCCGAGACGTGCAGCCACGTCGAGTCCGCGCCGCCCGAGCGGTCCGGGCGGGCCCCGGGCCAGCCGTGCAGCCCCTTGGCGCGGGCCGGGTCGAGGTCGCTGTTCGTCGTGAGCGCGCCGAGGAACGGCACGCCGATCTGCCCGCCGTGCGTGTGCCCGGCGATCGCGAGGTCCACGCCGTCCGCGTGGAACGCGTCCAGCACCCGCCGGTACGGGGCATGGGTGACGCCGACGTGCAGGTCCACGTCACCGCCGGTGCGCGCGTCGTCGGGCCCCCCGGCGGGCGGGACCTCGTCCTTGTCCAGGTGCGCGTCGTCGGTCCCGACGAAGCTCACGCGCCGCCCGTCGAGGTCGAGCGCGCCGCGGCGGTTGTCGAGGTCGAGCCAGCCGGCGGCGGTGAAGCGCGCGACGAGCTCGCGCCACGGCAGCTCCACGGGCGCCACCGGGGTGGTCCGGGCGTCCGGCAGCAGATAGCGCGCCGGGTTCTTGGGCCGCGGGCCGACGAGGTCGTTGGAGCCCAGCACGAACGCCCCGGGGACGGCCAGCAGCGGCTCGAGCGCCTCCAGCAGCGTGGTCATGGCGTCGAGGTGCGCCCAGTTGTCGCCGGTGTCGACCACGAGGTGCGGGCGCCAGGTCGCCAGGTCGCGCACCCAGTCGACCTTCCGCCGCTGCGTGGGCGTCAGGTGCAGGTCGCTGATGTGCAGCACCCGCAGCGGGTCCTGGCCGGGGGGCAGCACCGGCACCGTGACGTGCCGCAGCGTGTACCAGCGGACCTCGACGAGCGCGCCCCAGGCGAGCGCGCCGGCTCCGGCGAGCGCGAGCGCCCCGACGGCGCGCCCGGCCGTCGACGTGGCGGAGCCCATCAGGGCTGCTTGCCGTGGGGCGGTGGGGTGGTCGGTGGGCTGGTGGTCTGGGTCGGCGTGTCGGTCGGCGTCGCCGGTGGCGGCTGCACGCCCTGCCCGTTGGAGAGCGTCAGCGTGACCGTGGACCCGCGCGGCGCGTTGCCGGTGGGCGACTGCGCGACGACGGTGCCGGCGGCGGAGGGGTCGGTCGCCTGCGTGGCCGAGATCCTCACCGTGAACCCGGCGGCCTGCAGCGAGCTGGTGGCCTGGTCCTGCGGCAGGCCGACCACGGGCGGCACGGGCACGAGGTCGCCGTACAGCTCCTTGGTCCCGGGGGCCGTGAAGTCCGGCACGCTCTTGCCGGCCATGAACTTGTCCATGAACTCGCGCCAGATGGGCGCGGGGATGTCGGCGCCGTAGGGGCCGCCTCGGCGGGCCGAGTAGTAGACCCCGTTGATGTGCAGGCCGTTCATCGTCCGGAACCCGTCGGAGTGGCCCACCCACACCGCGGCGGCGCGCAGCGGCGTGTAGCCGACGAACCAGATGTCCTCGGCCTGCGTCGTCGTGCCCGTCTTGCCGGCGCCCGGGTAGGGCGGCTGGCCCACCGTGGCCGCGGTGCCCGTCCACACGTTCTTCAGCGCGTAGTTGACGGCCGTGGCGATGCGCGGCTCCAGCTTCTGCTGGCAGTCGGCCGACGGGACCGGCAGGTCCTTGCCGTTCGCGTCGACCACGCGCGTGATCGCGATGGGCTTGCAGAACGTGCCGTTGGCCGCGAACGCCGCGAACGCGCCGGCCATGGCGAGCGGGGTGACGTCGCTCGAGCCCAGGACGTTCGCCGGGCGGGCGACGATGTTCTTGCCCGCGTTGGCGCCTGCGGGCTGCGTGACGCCGAGGTCGGCGGCGTTCTGCATGACGTTGCAGAGGTCGACCTGCTGCGCCATGACGAGGTACGCCGAGTTGACGGAGTTCTTCGTCGCGTAGATGGCGTTCATCACGCCACCGTTGCCCTCGGAGTTGCTGAACCTGTAGATGCCGGTCTTGGCGTAGGGCTGGCCGCACGCGGTGAACGACGACAGCGGCAGCGGTCGCAGGGTGGCGTCGAACGTCTGCGTGAGGCTGTGGCCCGTCTTGAGCCACTCGATGAGCGTGAACGGCTTGAACGAGGAACCGGGGGCGAACCCGGACGAGCCGCCGTAGTTGTACGACGTGTTCCAGTTGACGGCGGTCTGGCCGGGTGGCGGGTTGGGCACGGCGGAGTACTCCGCGTTCTGTGCCATCGCCGTGATCTTGCCGGTGCCGGGCTCGACGACGGACATCGCGGCGCCGACGCCGGACGGATCGGTGGGCGGCACCTTGTCGTCGACGGCCTTGAGCGCCAGGGCCTGCTCACCCGGGACGAGCGTGGTGGTGATGGTCAGTCCGCCCTTGTAGAGCAGCTGCCGGCGGGTGGCCTCGTCCTTGCCGAACGCGGGGTCGTTGAGGATCACCCGGGTGACGTAGTCGCAGAAGAAGCCCGACCCCGGCACGCTCGCGCCCGCCTTCATGCAGCCCTGCTGCACCGGCTGGGGGTGGAGCGTCGAGGCGATCGGCGTGGCGAGGCCGGCCTGGTACTGCGCGTCGGTGATGTAGCCCTGGTCGTGCATCGTCTTGAGCACCGTGTCGCGGCGGCCCTGGGCCTCGACCGGGTGCTGCACCGGGTCCCACCTCGACGGGTTCTGCGTGATCCCGGCGATGGTCGCGGCCTGCAGGTACGTGAGGTCGCTGGCGTGCGTGCCGCCGAAGAAGTACTCCGCCGCGGCCTCGACGCCGTAGATCGAGTTGGCCCCGAACTGCGCGATGTTGAGGTAGGCCTCGAGGATCTGGTCCTTGCTCATCCGCTTCTCGAGCGAGATCGCCAGCTTGGCCTCGCGGAGCTTGCGTGCGTAGCCGTTGGTGCCGGTGTCCACCGTCACCGCCTCGATCGCGGCCTGCCGTGCCACCGGGTCGGCGATGTTCTGCGCCGCCTGGACCTCGACGTTCTTGATGTACTGCTGCGTCAACGTCGAGGCGCCCTGCGTCCCTCCGCTGCCGGCCACGTTCTGCGCCAGCGCGCGGAGCATGCCCTGCGGGTCGATGCCCGAGTGCTCGTAGAACCGCTTGTCCTCGATCGAGATGACGGCCTTCTGCATGATCGGCGCGATCTGCGCCAGCGGGACGATGACGCGGTTCTGGTCGTAGAACGTCGCCAGCTGCGTGCCGTCCGCCGCGAGGATCACCGACTTCTGCGGCAGCTGCGTGAAGTCGAGGTTCGTCGGCAGGTCGTTGAACGTCTGGGTCGTCAGGTTCGTCGCGCCGTTGGCGAGCGCCACGGCGGGCATCGCGAGGCCTGCCGCGAGGATCCCGCCGATGGCGGCGATGAGCACGAACGAGACGAGGAGCGCGATGCCCTGGGCGGCGTGGCCCGTGGCGCGGGCGGCGCGACCGTTGCGGCCACGCGAGCGCGGGCGAGACGACATGGGTGCGAGCGTAGTTGGCGGCGCCGGAACTGGAGAGGTCGGTTCCCTCGCCGCCCGGCGACCTCCACCGGACCTGCACACGGTGCGGGCGTGGGCGGACGGGGTGTTCTTCCGCGTGACGGGACGTTCGGCCCTGTCGGCGAGGTGGTGATCCCTCGGGCCGCGGGATCCGTCGTGAGAACGCTCTCAATCGGGCCGTACGGGGGCTGACGGCGCTGTGCCGCTGCTGATATGACCCCATCAAGCTCTCGTCAGACGAGCGCCGAGCCGCTAGCGTCCGCCGAGGGGGGCGGATGCCCGAGGAGCAGGGGGAGGGGGCGTTCGGTGGGCGTGGGGGCGATGCGGGACGGTCATTGGACAGCGAGTGCCGCGTGCGGAACGGGGAGGTTGGCGCCCGACGCGCTGTTCGTCGAGGGCTCGGCGCAACGTGAGGCGCGCTCGGTGTGCGGGACGTGCCTCGTGCGCCTGGAGTGCCTCGCGGACGCGCTCGACTCCCGCACGGACTTCGGCGTGTGGGGCGGCATGACCGAGCGCGAGCGCCGTGCGCTGCTGCGCCGGCGCCCGGACGTCCGCTCGTGGCACGCCGAGCTCGTCGCTGGCGCGGACGCCTCGCTGGGCGTCTGCTGAGGCATCCCCCTAGGGTGTGGCCCATGGCCACACGCTGGGAGTACGCGACGATCCCGCTCCTGATCCACGCCACCAAGGCGATCCTCGACCAGTGGGGCGAGGACGGGTGGGAGCTCGTCACCGTGATCCCCGGCCCGGACGGTGGCCTCGTGGCCTACCTCAAGCGGGCCAAGGAGGCGTGATGTCGGTCGCCGACCGCCTGGCCGGGCTCGGCCTGTCGCTCCCCACGGTGGCGGCGCCCGTCGGCGCCTACGTCCCCGCCGTCCGCTCGGGTGCGCTGGTCCACACGTCGGGTCAGCTGCCGTTCGTCGCCGGCGCGTTGCCGGCCACGGGCCTCGTCGGCGCCGGCGTGACGCTGGAGGTGGCCCACGGCCTGGCCGCCACCGCCGCCCTCAACGCGGTGGCCGCGGTCGCCGCGCTGCTCGCGCAGGAGTCCGGTGAGGAGCCCGCCGTGGCACTCGAGCGCGTGGCCCGCGTGGTCAAGGTGGTCGGGTTCGTCGCGAGCGACCCGTCGTTCACCGGCCAGCCGGCCGTGGTCAACGGCGCCAGCGAGCTGCTCGGCGAGCTCTTCGGCGAGGCGGGGCTGCACGCCCGGTCGGCCGTGGGCGTCGCGGCGCTGCCGCTCGGCTCGCCGGTCGAGGTGGAGATCGTCGTCGAGACCCGCTGACGCCGGCGTCGTCGGGCACCCGGGGCGTTCGGCGGCGGCCGGTGCACGGTCGTCGGACGCCGGGTCGGTGCCCGGTCGCCGGGCGCCCGGTCGGTGTCAGTGCGCGCGCCGCTCGAGCCGCTCGACGTCGAGCAGCGTCACCGCGCGGCCCTCGCGCCGGATCCACCCGCGCGTCGCGAAGTCGGCCAGCGCCTTGTTGACCGTCTCGCGGGAGGCGCCGACGAGCTGCGCCAGCTCCTCCTGGGTCAGGCCGTGCGACACGCGCAGCCCGTCCGCCACCGGCTGGCCGAAGCGCTCCGAGAGGTCGAGCAGGGCCTTGGCCACGCGGCCGGGCACGTCGGTGAACACGAGGTCGGCGAGCGCCTCGTTGGTGCGTCGCAGCCGCCGGGCCAGCGTCCGCAGCAGGTGCTCGGCCACCGAGGGCGTCGTGGCCAGCCAGCGCGTGAGCTCGTCGTGCCCCATCTGGAGCACCAGGGCGTCGGTGATCGCGGTCGCCGTGGCGGTGCGCATGCCGGGGTCGAAGAGCGACAGCTCACCGATGAGCTCGCCCGGGCCGAGGATGGCCAGCAGGTTCTCGCGGCCGTCGCTGGACCGGCGGCCCAGCTTCACCGTGCCGGTCTCGATGACGTAGAGCGTGTCGCCCGTCTCGCCCTCGTGGAACAGCACGTCGCCACGTGGCACCTGGACCCGGACGAGGGAGTCCAGCACCGACCGCGCCTCCTGCGGGTCAAGCCCCGAGAACAACGGGGAGTCGACCACCGGCTCGACCATGAGACCTCCTCCCGCGGGCTGTCGGCACCCCAGTCTGCCGCACCGCGGGCCGCGGGTCAGAGGCTTTCGTCGTGTTCCGCGCCGGAACCCAGCGACAGGTCCGGGTCGGCCGCCAGCCGGTCGATGAGCAGGTCCGTGGCGCGCACGAACGCGTCCTCGACGCCCGCCTGGTAGTGGGCCAGGCGCTGGTCGAGCGCGCGCAGCGACTCCAGCCGGGAGACGTCGCCCGCGTCGCGCGTGCCGAGCACGCACGCCAGCTCGTCGGGCCGCGGCACCTCGAGCCCCACCTCGAGCGGAAGGGTGAACGCGAGCTCCTCGCCGAGCGCCTGCGGGCCGACCGTCCGGGCGACGAGCAGGTCGAGCCGGGCCCGCACCAGTCGGCGCCACCACGCGACCCGCGCCCTCTCGGCCCGGAGCGCTCGGTGGTCCAGGCGAAGGCTGCGGATCTCGTGCTCGGTGGGCGTCGTCATGAACCCCCCCGGGTCCCGGCCCGCCGGTCGCGGGCACTCCGCGGGGATCGACCGGCCGCACCGCCACCTTGAGCCGGCGTCCCGACGTTCACTCGTCGGGAGCAGGGGGCGGACCGTACGCTGCCCGCGTGCCAGGACGACCGAGCGACGCCGCCGCGACCGGCGACACGCCGCCAGCCACCACGGGTAGGACCCGCACCGCCCCCGCCGGCAGGACCGCCACCGCCGGCAGGACCCGTTCCGACTCCACGGTCGAGGCTGGGCGCGCCCCCGTCCTCGAGACGCCGCTTGCGCTCACGCGCCGGGCCCGCCGGATCGACCGGCTGCTCGCGGAGCGCTACCCCGACGCCCGGATCGAGCTGGACTTCGCCGACCCGTTCCAGCTGCTCGTCGCGACCGTGCTGTCGGCCCAGACGACGGACGTCCGGGTGAACCTCACCACGCCCGGGCTGTTCGCCCGCTTCCCCGACGCGGCGGCGATGGCGGTGGCGCCACCCGACGAGCTCGAGGCGATCCTGCAGCCGCTGGGCTTCTTCCGCGCCAAGGCCCGCGCGGTCCAGGGGCTGTCGGCGCAGCTGGTCGCGCGGTTCGGCGGCGACGTGCCGCGCCGCATGCAGGACCTGGTCACGCTGCCGGGCGTGGGCCGCAAGACCGCCAACGTGGTGCTGGGCAACGGCTTCGGCATCCCCGGGCTGCCGGTCGACACGCACGTGCTGCGGCTGTCGCGGCGCCTGGGCTACACGACGAGCGACGACCCGGTGCAGGTGGAGAAGGACGTGACGGCCTTGCTGCCGAAGGCGGACTGGGTGATGGCCAGCCACCACCTGATCTTCCACGGCCGTCGCACGTGCTTCGCCCGCCGGCCCGCCTGCGGGGCGTGCCCCGTGGCCGCGCTGTGCCCGTCCGCGGGTATCGGCGAGACCGACCCCGTGAAGGCAGCCGCGCTCGTCAAGCCGTGAGCTGCGCGAGCCAGTCCAGCAGCAGCCCGTTGACCACGTCCGGGGCCTCCTCGGCCGGGTAGTGGCCGACGCCTGCCAGCAGCTCCCAGCGGTAGGGCCGGGCCAGCCGGCGCGACCGGTGGTGCAGGGCCGCCGCGGTGGGGGAGCGCACGCCGTCGCGGTCGCCGTGGACCTGCAGCGTCGGCACGGGCCGGGCATCGTCGTAGGCCGCCAGGTAGCGCCGGCCGTCGGGCCGGGGGCGCGAGCGCACCAGCCAGCGCACCTGCTCCAGCTGCGAGTGCGCGGCGAACGGCACCCGCAGGGCGCGGGCGTAGCGCTCCGAGGTCTCGCGGTCGGGCCAGCCGCGCGCGCCGGCGCCGACGGCCAGCAGACGGCGCACGACGAGGCCGTCGGTCAGCCGGCGCTCGGGCACCGAGGGGACGAGCGCCAGGGCGATGCGGCGGGCGGCGGTGGGGTGCAGCGGCGCGAGCGCCGAGTCGAGGGGGTGCGCGGCGGCGAGGGCGGCGACGCCCCGGACCACGTCGTCGTGCATCGCGGCGGTGGCCCACGCGACCTGCGCGCCGGTGCCCGAGCCGACGAGCACGCAGCGGTCGGCGCCGAGCGAGCGGATGACGCGTGCCACGTCGGTCGCCAGGGTCGGCGTGTCGTACCCGTGGGGCGGCTTGTCGGAGCCGCCCGTGCCGCGCAGGTCCATCGCCGCGACGCGGTAGCCGGCCTCGGCGAGCGCGGTCAGCTGGTGGCGCCACGCCCACCAGTACTGCAGCACGTCGTGCAGGAGCACGACGAGGGGCGCGTCGCGGTCTTCGGGCCCGGAGACCGCGACGTGGAAGCGCGCGCCGTTGGCCGCGACGAAGCGGTGCTGCCAGGGGCCTTCGACGGCGAGCTCGGCGGAGTCGACGGCGGTCATCGGTGCCGAACCTACCCCGCCCGCCGCCCGCGCTCCCCTTTTTCGCGAGCGCATCGTTCGTCGCCGAGACCGTGTGCTCCAGCGCCTGGAAGGGGCGATCTCGATGACGAACGATGCGCTCGGCGGATAGCGTCGCCGGCATGGGGTGGGTGGAGCACGCGGTGTGGTGGCAGGTGTACCCGCTCGGGTTCGTCGGGGCGCCCATCCGCGAGCCCGACGTGGCGCCGCCGGCGACGCCCCGGCTGGACCGGCTGGTCGGGTGGCTCGACCACGCGGTGGGGCTCGGCGCGAACGGGCTGCTGCTGGGGCCCGTCTTCGCGTCGACCTCGCACGGCTACGACACCCTCGACCACCTGCGCATCGACCCACGGCTCGGGGACGACGAGGCGTTCGACCGGCTGGTGGCGGCGTGCCGCGCGCGCGGGCTGCGGCTGGTGCTCGACGGTGTGTTCAACCACCTCGGCGCGGACCACCCCCTGGTGCGGCGGGCGCTCGCCGAGGGGCCGCAGGGTCCGTACGCCCCCTGGTTCCGCATCGACTGGACCGCGCCCGGCGGCCCGCGGCCGGCCGTGTTCGAAGGGCACGAGGGGCTCGTCGAGCTCGACCACGACGAGCCGGCGGTGGCGCGGTTCGTCGCCGACGTCATGACGCACTGGCTGGACCGCGGCGCCGACGGCTGGCGGCTCGACGCCGCCTACCGCGTGCCGGCCGCCTTCTGGGCGGGCGTGCTGCCGGCCGTCCGCGCGCGGCACCCCGACGCGTGGTTCGTCGGCGAGGTGCTGCACGGCGACTACGCCGCGTACGCGCACGACTCGACGCTCGACTCGCTCACGCAGTACGAGCTCTGGAAGGCGGTCTGGTCCTCGCTCGTCGACCGCAACTTCTGGGAGCTGGACTGGGCGCTGCGCCGGCACGACGAGTTCCTCGCGACGTTCGTGCCGCAGACCTTCGTCGGCAACCACGACGTCACGCGCATCACCACGCGGGTCGGTGCGGAGGCGGCGGTGCTCGCGCTCGTCGTGCTCATGACCGTGGGCGGCGTGCCGTCCGTGTACTACGGCGACGAGTGGGGCCTGCCCGGGCTCAAGGAGGAGCGTCTGGGCGGCGACGACGCCATCCGCCCGGCCTTCCCGGACTCGCCGGCGCAGCTGCCGCGCGAGGGCGAGCGGCTCTTCCGCGCCCACCAGGAGCTCGTCGGCCTGCGCCGGCGGCACCCGTGGCTCGTCGGCGCCCGCACCACCGCCACGACCACGACGAACGCGCGGTACGTCTACGAGACCTCGGACGGCTCGGCGTCGCTCACGGTGGAGCTGGACGTCACCGCGACGCCGACCGCGCGCGTGCTGGGCCCGGACGGTGACGCGCTCTTCTGCTGGGGCTGCTAGAGGTCCGCGGTCTCGGGGACCGTGGCCGACGAGCGGTCGTCGGCCGTGCGGCGCGGCTCCTTGGGCGGGTCGAAGCGGTAGCCCACGTTGCGGACGGTGCCGATGAGCTGCTCGTGCTCGGGGCCGAGCTTCGCGCGCAGCCGGCGCACGTGGACGTCCACCGTGCGGGTGCCCCCGTAGTAGTCGTAGCCCCACACCTCCTGCAGCAGCTGCGCACGCGTGAACACGCGGCCCGGGTGCTGCACCAGGTACTTGAGGAGCTCGAACTCCTTGTACGTGAGGTCGAGCGGGCGGCCCCGCAGGCGGGCGGAGTAGCCGCCGGCGTCGATCGTCAGCTCGCCCGAGCTGATCTCCTGCGGGGCGTCGTCGTACGTGGCCGCCGCGGCGCGCTCCATGACCAGGCGGAACCGGGTCTCGACCTCGGCCGGGCTCGCGTGCTCGAGGACGATGTCGTCCGCGCCCCACTCGGCGGTGACGACCGTGAGCCCGCCCTCGGTGAGGACGAGGATCAGCGGCACGGTCAGGCCGGTGGCCCGCAGCAGCCGGCACGTGGTGCGCGCGGTGACGAGGTCCCGGCGCGCGTCGAGCACCACGATGTCCGCGTCCGGTGCGTCCACCAGGGCGGACGGCTCGACCGGGAGCACCCGCACCCGGTGCGACAGCAAGCCGAGTGCGGGCAGCACCTGCGCTGAGCCTCCGGACGCCGGGGTGAGGAGCAGCAGGTCTGCCACCGGGACCTCCAGGCGTGCGCGAGTGGGGACACGGTACCGCGCGCACGTCCACGGCGCGGGGGGCGTCCGTCCGTACCGCGGTGACGCGGCCGCCCGATCTGCGAGAATCGCCGCCGTGACGCTCGCCACCCGCTCGGTCGTCACGGCCGCGCTCGCCGCGGCGGCAGCGCTGGCCGGGTATCTCAACCCCGTCGTGCTGCTCGCCGTGTCGGCCGCGCTCGTGCTCGTCGTCGCCCTCGGCTGGCCCGAGCTGGCCGGACTGCCGTTCGTGCCCGGCTCGGCCGCCGTCGTCGCCCTCGTCGGGCTCGGCGGCGTCATCGCCGTGCGCGTCACCGGCACCGGCCTCTCGGGCCTTGCGGTGGTGCTCGCGTCGGGGCTCATGGTGGCGTTCGTCAACGAGCTGTTGCGTCGCGACGGGCGCACCCGCATGGTGGAGTCCGTCTCCGGCACCGTCGCCGGTGGCGTGCTTGCGCTGTGCACCGCGTGCTGGGTGGCCGCGGACTCCCTTGCGGGCGGCGAGTCGGTGGTGGTGGCCGGCGCGCTCGCGCTGGCGGTGGGGGCCGCGGTCTCGGCCTTCGAGCTGCCCCGGTGGCTGAGCGCGGTGCTCACGGCGCTCGCGGCCACGGGGGCCGGTGCGCTCGCAGGGCTGGCGCTCCCGGCCATCACGCTGCAGGCCGGCGCGGTGCTCGGCATCGCCGTGGGCGTGCTCGTCGCCGCCTTCGACGCGCTGTTCGACTCGATCGTCGAGCTCAAGCGCGTGCTGCCGTCGCTCTCGGCGTCGGCCCTACCCGTGGCCGTCAGCGGCGCGGTGGTCTACATCGTCGGCCGGGTCCTCGCCGGATGAGTCCGCTCGCGCGCGCCGTGCTCGTCGTCGTCGTGCTCGGCCTCGCGGTGGCGCTCGGGGCCGTGTGGCGCTCCCGCAACGGGCGGTTCAGCCCGGTGGCGCCCGCGGTGCTGGCCGCGGCGGGGGCCGGTCCGGCGCCCGACGAGGTCGCCGCGGGGCGCCTGTCGGCGGCCGAGCTCGGTGCGGCGCTGGGCGTCCGGGCCACGTTCGTGCAGCTGTCGAGCGAGGTGTGCACGCCGTGCCGGCGCACGCACGCCGTCCTGGCCGCGATCGCCGCGGAACGTCACGATGTCTCGCACGTCGACCTCGACGTCGCCGAGCACCTGGACCTCGTGCGACGGTTCGACGTCATGCGCACCCCGACGGTTCTCCTCCTCGACGCCACGGGCGCCCTGGTGGGCCGGATGTCCGGGGCGACCGACCGGCGCCAGGCGCTCGACGCGCTCGACGCCGCGTGTCCGGCCTGACGCGCTCGTCCGTCGCCGTCCTCGACCGCCGTTCCTCGTCCTCGACCGCCGTTCCTCGTCGTCGCCGTCCCCGTGCCGTCGCTACGCCGTCGCCACGCTGCCGGCTCACTGTCGGCTCGTCGTCCCCTCGTCGTCCCCTCGTCGTCCTCTCGTCGTCCTCTCGTCGTCCTCTCGTCGTCCTCTCCCCGGAGCCCGCCATGCCCTCGTCGTCCCCGCACCTTGCCTCCGCCGCCGGCGCGCCTCCCGCGGCGCCCCCCGCACCACCCGCTGCGCGCCGCGCGCCGGCCGGCCTGGACCCGCGCGGCCCGCGGGTCGGCGCGGCGCTCAACGGCCTCCTGGCGATCGCGGCGCTGCTGCTCGGCACCGGGCCGGCCGCCCTCGCCGTGCTCGCGGTGCTGGCCGCCGGCTTCGGCCTCGGCGTGGCGCGCGGCGTGGGCGGCACGTGGCAGGGCTGGCTGTTCCGGCGGTTCCTGCGGCCGCGGCTGGCGCCGCCCGACGAGCTCGAGGACCCCCGGCCGCCGCGGTTCGCCCAGCTCGTCGGGCTGGTGCTCAGCGGCCTCGGGCTGGTGCTGGGGCTGCTCGGCGTGGGTGTCGCCGTGCCGGTCGGCGCGGGCCTGGTCCTCGTCGCGTCGGTGCTCAACGCGGTGTTCGGGCTGTGCCTCGGGTGCGAGCTGTACCTGCTGGGCGTGCGTGTGCGCGCGGCCCGCGCCGCCGCCTGACGCTGCCGCGGGTGGCTGGCCGGGCGGGTGCCCTAGCCCCGGTTGGCCCGACCCCCAGGTGCCGTCCGCGGGTGCCCCCCGCTGCCGAGGTGGAACGAACTCGTCAACCGGGGCGGCGTGTCCCCACGTGTCCGTTCCAGTGGGTGTCAGTAGACGAGCGCTTGGGCGCCTTCGGCGAGGACCTCCTCGACGAAGGTGGCCGACCCGGCGATGCGGATGCCCGGCAGTGTGTCCTCGGCCGTGATGGCGCGCCGCGCGGCGCACTGCGTGCACAGCGTCACGCGACCGCCCTCGAGGATCGTGGCGAGCAGGTCGGTCACCGGCGTCGCGTGCGCCAGCGCGAGCTCGCCCGCACGCCCCGGCACGGCGAACCACGAGGCCTCGCCGGTGAGCCACAGCGACACCTCCGCACCGGCCGCCACCGCGGCCGCCGCGACGGTGAACGCCTGGTTGGCCGCCTCCGGGCGGTCGGTGCCGCTCGTCGTCTTGATCACGAGAGACCTCATCGGGCCAGGCTAGGCGGCCCCGTTAGCATGGGGGCATGTCCGGGCTCGAGGTGTTCTTCGTCACCCTGCTCTCCGTGGCGACGCTTGCGATCGCGTTCGTCGCGGGTCTCGTCGTCTACCGGCTGTTCCAGGGTCAGCGCTAGGTCGATGGCGTTTCTCCTGCCCGAGGGGCTCGCCCCGGAGGTCTACCCGCTGGCGTGGCTCGTGGGGACCTGGCGCGGCGAGGGCGTGGTCGCGTACCCGGGGATCGACGAGGCCACCTTCAGCCACGAGCTCGTCGTGACGTCGGACGGCGGCCCGTACCTCGCCTACACGTCGACCATCCGCCTCGTCGAGGTCCCCGACGACGCCTCGGCGCTCGACGGCGGCGAGCCGGAGCCGGCGCCCGTCTGGGCCAGCGAGTGCGGCTACTGGCGGGTGCCGCCCGAGCGGCCCGACGACGTCCCCCCCGGACGCCACCCCGTGGAGATGCTCGTCGCGGACCCGTCCGGGCACGTCGCGGTGTACGTCGGCGCGGTGGGCAACGGACGCATCGACCTCGTGAGCGACCTCGTCGCACGCACCGCCACCGGGGCCGAGGTCACGGCGGGCCGCCGCCTCTACGGCCTGGTCAACGGCGAGCTCATGTGGGCCCATGACCTCGCCGCCTTCGGCCAGCCCCTGCAGTCCTACGCATCGGCGCGCCTGGCCCGGGTGGAGCCGTGACCAGCCCGCTGCTGTCGCTGCCGGGCGCCGTGGCGGCCGCCGGCGTGGACGCGGGCGTGGCGTGGCACTACGGCGATCCGGTGGCCGAGCAGCGGGCGCTGGAGCGCGGGCGCGCCGTGGTGGACCAGTCCAACTTGGGCGTGGTGCGGGTGGCCGGACCCGACCGGCTCGGCTGGCTGCACTCGATCACGTCGCAGGCGCTGGACACGCTGGCGCCGTTCACGTCCACCGAGACGCTCGTGCTGTCGCCGCAGGGCCATGTGGAGCACGCCGCCGGCGTGGTCGACGACGGCGAGGCGACCTGGCTGC
>JAJYTJ010000299.1 GCA_021793115.1 Actinomycetes bacterium
GCTCTTCGTCGCCGACGACCCGGGCACCGGGGCGCTCGTGGCGCTCGGGCTGGCGGACGAGTTCGGCGGGTCCGTCGCGGCCGAGCTGGCCGGCGACGCGCGCGGGGTGGCGCCCGTGCGGGTGTCGCTCGTGTGGGGGCGGGTGCTGTCCCGGTTCGGCGACGTGTTCGGCCTGCCCGTGACGCTGGCCGCGCGGCTCACCGACATGGCCGAGCCGTCGACCGTGTGGACGGACGCCGAGACGGCGGGGGTGCTCTCGTCGGACGAGCGGTTCGTCACGCGGGCGCTGCCGGTGCGTGACGCGGAGGGCCTGGGCCCGGTCGAGCCGTTCGAGCTGCGCCGCGCGTAGGCCCGGGCCCCACTCGAGCGGAGTTCAGTGGAGCCAGATGACGCGCCTGCGCGGCGTGTCGTGGTCATTCGGCTCCACTGTCGGTCAGACGGCTCCACTGTTCGGCTGAGTGGCTCCACCGGGGGGTGTTGCCGGGTGGGGGTCGGCCGGGGCGAGGAGCTCGGGGCCGTTGTTGCGCACGCTGTTGACGGCGTCCGTGATCGGGGTCGCGAGCAGCCGGGGCGGGGCCGCGGCCAGGAGCGTCGCCGCGCCGTCCGCGCCCACCGCCGGGTCCAGCCACGCCTCCCAGAGGTCGGGCGTGAGCATGAGCGGCTGCCGGTCGTGGATGTGCTCGAGCTCGGGCGAGGCCGGCCGGGTGATGACGACCGCCGTGACGAGCCACCGGTCGGGGTCGTCGTCGGCCTTCGTCCGGTCCCGCCAGAACTCGTAGAGCCCGGCGAGGGCGAGCGGGCCGTCGTCGGCGGGGTGGAGGTAGAACGGCTGCTTGCGGGGGCGTCGGCCGACCGGGTCGAGCTTCTGCCACTCGTAGTAGCCGTCCGCGGGCAGCAGCGCCCGCCGCACGGCGAAGGGGCGCCCGAACGCGTTCGACGAGGCGAGCGACTCGGCCCGGACGTTGACGAACCGGCTGCCGATCGACGGGTCCTTCGCCCATCCCGGCACCAGGCCCCAGCGGGCGACGCGCAGCTGCCGGACCACCTCGCCCTGCTGGTCCGGGCGGTCGACGACGATGCGCACGCCGTCGGTGGGCGCGACGTTCCAGCTGGGGCCGAGCAGCCGGGCGTCGTCGGCGACGGTCGCGACGGCGAACTCGTCGGCCAGCTGCTGGTCCTCGCGGAACGAGGCGTAGCGACCGCACATGGGCCCACTGTCGCATCCCGCCGCGCGACGCACCCCGCCAGCCCGGACGGCGACGGCCGGCCGAGGCGCAGGGCGTCCGGCGCGAGCGGCGGCTGCGCTGTCGGGGAACCGAGCGGGGGACGCCCCGCCGGCCGACGACGGCGGGGGTCGAAACGATTCGGCCGGGCGTGTCACCATGGGCGCGATGTGCCCGCCAGCAGCCGACGACGCGAGCGCCCCCGCGGGCGCCGGCGTGCCGGTGCGCGCCTCCGGCCCGGCCGGCACGAGCACGGCCGCGGCCACGGGCGGGCGGCTGCGGCCCGGCGCCAGGCACGTGCTGCTGCTGGGCTTCATGGCCGCCCTGCCGGCCTTCTCCACGGACATGTACCTGCCGTCGCTGCCGGACGTCGCGACCGACCTGCACACCTCGGCCACCGCCGCCCAGCTGACGATGACCGCGATGATGATCGGCGCCGCGGTCGGGCAGCTCGTCATCGGGCCGGTCTCGGACCGGTTCGGGCGCCGGCGGCCCGTGCTCGTCGGCGTCGGCCTGCACGTGGTCACGTCCGTGCTCTGCGCCGTGGCGCCGTGGATCGGGCTGCTCGTGGGGATGCGGGCGGCGCAGGGCTTCTTCAACGCGTCGGCCACCGTGGTGGCCACGGCAGTGATCCGCGACCGCTTCGTCGGCGCCGACGCCGCCCGGCTGATGTCGCGCCTCATGCTCGTCATCGGCGCGTCGCCGCTGTTCGCGCCGTCCATCGGCGGGGTGATCGCCCGCGCGTGGGGGTGGCGGGCGGTGTTCTGGGCGCTCGCCCTGTTCGGGGTCGTCCTGTGGGTCGTCGTGCTGCGCGCGCTGCCCGAGACGCTGCCACCGGAACGCCGCCGCCCGGGCGGCCTGCGTGCCGCGCGCTCCGGGTACGCCGCGCTGCTGCGGGACCGGCACTTCGTCGGGCTGGCGCTGCTGCCGGGCCTCGCGTTCGCCGTGCTCATGGCGTACGTGGTCGGGTCGCCGTTCGTGCTGCGCGACGGCTACGGGCTCACCGAGACGCAGTTCGCGCTCGTCTTCGCGGTCAACGGCGTCGGCCTGGTGGGCGGTGCGCAGGTCAACGCGGCCCTCGTCCACCGGGTCGCGCCGCTGCGGATCGTGCGCACCGCGCAGCTGCTCCTCGTGACCCTGAGCGCCGTGCTCGTCGTGCTCGCCGTCACGGGCAAGGGCGGGCTGCCGGCGCTGCTCGTCGCGCTCTTCTGCACCGTCTCGGTGGTCAACCTCATCGGCGCCAACGCCAACGCGCTCGCGCTCACCCGGCACGGCGAGGTGGCCGGCACCGCCGCGGCGGTCAGCGGCTTCCTCCAGGCCCTCATCGGCGGCTCGGTGACACCCCTGTCGGGGCTCCTCGGCGGCACCGCCACCGCGATGGCGGCGGTCATGGTGACCGCGGCCGTGCTCGGGCTCGTGGTGCTCACGGTGGCGACGCCCGCCTTCCGCCGCACGCGGTCCACGGAGGCGCTCGTCGGGCCGGTCGCCTGACGCCCATCCGGCAGGCGCCGGGGGCACGAACAGGGACCGTCGGCCTGCCGGCCGGCGTCCCTCGTGGTCCGAAGGAGCGTCATGAACGTCCTCACGCACCCCGCACGCCTGGCTCCGGTGGGCCTCGCCGCCGCCCTGCTGCCTCCACGTGGAGACCGGCGTGGCGGCCGCCGCCCCACCCCACCCCGCCCCGCGCCACGCCGCGTCTGAGGTGGCGCGACACAGGCTGCCGTTGCAGACTCCCGCGTGATCATTCGACGGAAGGCCGCGCTCCTCGGCGCCGGCGCACTGCTCCTCGCGGCGTGCACCGGCCCGGCGACGACCGCCACGCCCCCCGCTGCCACGACGTC
>JAJYTJ010000080.1 GCA_021793115.1 Actinomycetes bacterium
CCGATCTGGTCGTACGGCCTGTGGCTGTCCACGAGCTTCACGACGAGCTACGACGAGGCGACCGTGAGCTCGTTCATCGACGGCATGGCCGAGCGCCGGCTGCCGCTGTCCGTGTTCCACTTCGACTGCTTCTGGATGCGCGAGTTCCAGTGGTGCGACTTCGAGTGGGACCCGCGCACGTTCCCGGACCCGGAGGGCATGCTCGAGCGCCTCCACGACCGGGGGCTGCGCGTGAGCGTGTGGATCAACCCCTACATCGGCCAGCGGTCGCGGCTGTTCGCCGAGGGTGCGGCGCTCGGCTACCTGGTGCGGCGGCCGGACGGCTCGGTGTGGCAGTCGGACCTGTGGCAGGCCGGCATGGGGCTCGTCGACTTCACGAACCCCGACGCGACGCGCTGGTACCAGGCGCGGCTGCGGGCACTGCTGGACCAGGGGGTCGACTGCTTCAAGACCGACTTCGGCGAGCGCATCCCCACCGACGTCGTGTACCACGACGGCTCCGACCCGGCGCGGATGCACAACCTCTACACGCAGCTCTACAACGCCGCCGTGCACGAGGTGCTGGTGGACGTCCGCGGCGAGGGTGAGGCGGTGCTGTTCGCCCGCTCGGCCACGGCCGGCGGCCAGCAGTTCCCCGTGCACTGGGGCGGCGACTCGACCTCGACCTTCGCGTCCATGGCCGAGACGCTGCGCGGCGGCCTGTCGCTCGCGCTCAGCGGCTTCGGCTTCTGGAGCCACGACATCGGCGGGTTCGAGGGCATGCCCGACCCCGCGGTGTTCAAGCGCTGGGTCGCGTTCGGGCTGCTCTCGAGCCACTCGCGGCTGCACGGCAGTGAGTCGTACCGCGTGCCGTGGCTGTTCGACGTGAACCCGGCGACGGGCGAGACGACCACGGGACCGACGAGCGCCGTCGAGGTGACGCGCCGCTTCACCGAGCTCAAGCTCGCGCTCATGCCCTACCTGTACGCCGCCGGCCTCGAGGCGTCGCGGCGCGGCCTGCCGGTGATGCGGCCCATGGTCCTCGAGTTCCCCGACGACCCGGCGGTGGCCTACCTCGACCGCCAGTACATGCTGGGCCCGGACTTGCTCGTCGCGCCCGTGTTCTCGGCCGACGGCACCGTCGAGCTCTACCTCCCGGCGGGGCGGTGGACCAGCTGGTGGACCGGCGAGGTGGTCGAGGGCGGCCGGTGGCTGCGCGAGACGCACGGCTTCGACACGGTGCCGCTGTACGTGCGGCCGGGCGCCGTCGTCCCCGTCGGCGCGGGCGTCGACCGGCCGGACTACGCCTACCTCGACGGCCTGACGCTGCGCGTGTTCCCGGGCGGCGAAGACGGCGCGCGGCGCGTGCTGCGGGTCACCGAGCCGGACGGCGGGGCCGCGGACTTCACGGTGACGTGGACCGCCGCCGGTGCCGTGGTGACGAGCGACTCGGCGGCCCCGTTCGTCGTGGACGACCTGACCCGGTAGCCGCCGTGGGGTCGGGCCGCCGGGCCCGCCCCCACGCAGCGCCTCACCAGCCGAGCTCGCCGGCGTCCTCCTGGAACGTGCCTGTCGGGCCGTCCGGGCCGATCGCGGCGAGCCGCGCGACGACCCGGGCGCTCTCGGCGGCGGGCCGCCCGGGGTGCTGCCCCGGGTCGCCGCCGCCCAGCTCGGTGGCGGTGATGCCGGGCTCCACGGCGTTGACCCGCAGCCGCGGGTAGGCGGTGGCGTACTGGACCGTGAGCATGGAGACCGCCGCCTTGCTGGCGCCGTAGGCGATGGAGACGAAGTGCGAGGCCGGGCGGGTCGGCTCGTGCGTGGCCCAGAACGAGCCCAGGGCGCTCGACACGTTGACGACCACGGGGTTCGACGAGCGCTCCAGCAGCGGCAGGGCCGCCTGCGTCACGCGCACCACCCCCACGGCGTTGGTGTCGAAGACCTTCAGGACGGCGGGGCCGTCGAGCGCCTCGCCGCCGTCGGGCGTCCGCCAGGCGATGCCGGCGTTGTTGACGAGCACGTCGAGGCCCGTGCCCGAGGCCGTGAGGGTGTCGATCGCGGCGGCGACCGACGTGTCGTCCGTGACGTCGAGCTGGACGAACCGGGCGCCGAGCTCGTCGGCCGCGGCCCGGCCGCGTGCCTCGTCGCGGGCGCCGACCCAGACGGTGTGGCCGGCCGCGACGAGCAGCCGGGCGGTCTCCTTGCCGAGGCCCTTGTTCGCCCCGGTGATGAGTGTGGTGGTCATGCCCTCGATGCTCGGCCGGCCCGGCGCGGCTAGCCAGTCACCTGTCGTTCGTAGGACTGCCAGGGCCACGACGCGCCGCGGGTTCGGGGCGCACACTCGGACCGTGGCCGAGTGGGACTTCGGGCGGGCGGTGCGGCGGTGGCGCGAGTCCGTCGCCCCCGAGGACGTCGGCCTGCCCGCCGGCGGGCGCCGCCGGGCCCCGGGCCTGCGTCGCGAGGAGCTCGCCGGGCTCGCCGGCATCTCGGTCGACTACCTCACCCGGCTCGAGCAGGGCCGTGCGACGGCGCCGTCGGCCCAGGTGGTCGAGGCGCTCGCGCGCGCCCTGCGGCTGCCCGACGCCGAGCGCGGTCACCTCTTCCGGCTCGCGGGGTTGCTCGCCCCCGGGCCGGGGCTCGTCACCACCAGGATCACGGCGAGCGTGCAGCGGCTGCTCGACCGGTTCGCGGGCATCCCGCTCGTCGTCTACGACGCGGCCTGGAACCTCGTCGTGGCCAACGCGCCGTACGACGCCCTCATGGGGGACACCTCGGCGCTGCGCGGCCACGAGCGCAACGGCGTCTGGCGCAACCTCGTCGGCCCGCCGTCCCGCGCCGTGCAGACGCGCGAGGAGCACGACGAGCAGGTCGCGCGCCTGGTCGCCGACCTGCGCCTGACCGCGGCGCGCTACCCGGCGGACACCGCGCTGCGGCGCCTCGTCGCCGAGCTGCGGGCCGCGAGCCCCCGGTTCGTCGAGCTCTGGGACACGCCGACCGTGCTGCCGGCGGCCGAGGCATCGCGCCGCAAGGTGGTGCGGCACCCGGCGGTCGGCCCGATCACGGTCGACTGCGACACGCTCGTGGTGGCGGGCGACGACCTGCGGATCATGGTCTACACGGCCGAGCCGGGCAGTGCCGACGCGGAGCGCCTCGCGCTCGCGATCGTCCTGGGCACGCAGGCGCTCGTCGGGTAGCGGACACGCCCCCGCGCGCGGCGCCCCGTGCCGTGCCGCCATGCCGACGTCGCCGGCCTGGCGGAAGCGGCCCTGCGCCGCGCCGCTGACCGGCGCGGATACGCTCTGCGGAGACCGGAGGGAGCGGGCATGGAACCGCGCGTCGTCGTGCTGGGCAGCGCCAACCTCGACGTGACGCTCACCGTGGAGCGGGTGCCCGTGGCCGGTGAGACGGTGCTGACCCCGAGCGCGCCCGCGCGTGCGGCCGGCGGCAAGGGGCTCAACCAGGCGATCGCCGCGGCCCGCGCGGGCGGTGTGCCGACGACGTTCGTCGGCGTGGTGGGCGACGACGGCGACGGTCGCTTCCTCGCGGAGCGGCTCGCCGCGGCCGGCGTCCGGCCCCTGCTGCGCACGGACCCGGCGCGGGCCACCGGGATGGCGCTGGTGCTGCTCGAGCGCGGCGGGGAGAACCGGATCGTCGTCGCGTCCGGCGCCAACCTGGCGCTCGACGAGATCACGCCGGCCGAGGCCCGCGAGGTCGGTGCCGCGGACGTGCTGCTCATGCCCGCGGAGACCCCGGTGACCGGGCTCATCGAGGCGGCGCGCGCGGCCCGTGCGGGCGGCGCGCTCGTGGTGCTCAACGCGGCGCCGGTGCCGTCCCGCCTCGCCGAGCTCGTGCCGTTCGTCGACGTGCTCGTCGTCAACGAGACGGAGGCCGCGGCGGTGTGGGCCGCGCTCGCGGACGACGGTGCCGGCGATGCGCCGGCCGACCTCGCCGCGGCCCTGACCCGCTGGGTCGCCACCGTGGTGGTCACGCTCGGCGGTCGCGGCGTCGGCTGGGCCCGCGCGGGCGAGGCCGCCCGCCACGCGCCGGCGTTCGACGTGCGCGTGGTCGACACGACCGGCGCCGGCGACACGTTCTGCGGGGCGCTGGCCGCGGCGCTCGCCTCCGGCGCCGGCACGGCGGCCGCGGTCGAGCGGGGGACCGCCGCCGCGGCGCTCGCGGTGCAGCGGCCGGGCGCGTCGTCGGCTGTCCCGACGCGGGACGAGGTGGCGGCCCTGCTGGCGGACCGCCGCTAGACCGAGAGTCCCGACGGGGTCAGCGGGGCGGCGCCCCGGCGCCGGACAGGGCCGGCACCAGCCGCTCGGCCAGCGTGGGTGTCCAGAACCCCGTCGTACCGGCCGGGACCGGGCGACGGCGGCCGCGCAGCGCGAGCCCCAGGAGCACCACGGGGTAGAGGAGGTAGCCCGCGCGGCTCGTCGGCAGCACGAGCATCGCCGCGGTGAGCGCCATCGCGAGGAAGGCGGCGGTGCCGGACAGGGTTCGCGGCGGGCGCCGGACCAGGGCCCAGAGGAGCGCGCCGACGACGAGCAGCAGGAGCGCGTAGCCGAGGAGCTTGGCCGTGTGGCCGTCGTGCGCGAGCAGCACGCCGGGCGTCGGGGAGTCCGCGGGTGACGTGAACGTGCTGTTGGCCATCGGGAAGCCGGCCGCCTGCGCCACCATCGCCGTCGCGGTCGGGCCGACGAGCACCGGAAGCACCACACCGACCACCACCGCGGTCGCGTTGGCGGCGAACCGGCCGGCGTGCCGCCACCCCCACCGCGCCACGACGAACGCGCCGATGACGGCGACGGCGGGCCAGGCCGACGCCTTGAGCGCGCACGCGACGCCCAGCGCGAGACCGGCCTGGGACATCCGGCCCCGGGCGGCCAGCGCGATGGACAGGCACAGCAGCCCGACCACCGGCAGGTCATGCCCCGCCACGGCCGCGTGCAGTGCGAGGAAGGGGGTCGCCAGCACAGCCCACAGCACGGGCTCGGTGCCGCGCGAACGACGCGCGAGCCGGTCGGCGGCGATGAAGCACACGCAGAAGACGAGGAGGAACCACCACCGCGGGTCGCCCAGCCCGTCGTGCGGGAGCATCAGGCGGGGGATCCCGAACAGCGACATCAGCGGCATGTACGGGTTGACGTCGTAGGTCGTGGTCGGCTGGGCCAGGTAGGGCGAGCCGGTGTCCACCAGCAGCCGCGCCGAGCGCTCGACCACGCCCACCTCGGGCTGGGAGATGCCGGCGACGACCATGACCACCGTGGGCAGCAGCACCGAGCCGGCGGCGGCGAGCCGGATGCCGACGATCGGGCGGCGCGTGCGCAGGGTGGCCACGCCGGCGACGAGGTAGCCGGCCGCCGCCAGCACGCCCCACACGCGGTGCGGGGTCTGGTCGGTCACCACGGCCAGGCCGAGCGCGACGAGGGCGAAGGCGGCGCACGCCGCAGCCACACCGAGGTGCGCCGGCGTGCGGTCGAGCCACGCGAGGACTGCTCGGCGTGCGGCCTCGAACCAGCGCCGGTACGGCACCGGGCGCCCCCTTCGTCATACCGGTAGGACCGAGGGTGACGCTACCGCCTGGCAGCCCGCCGGAAGGGCCGCCATCGCGGAATCTCCACACGGTAGCCGCCGGGGCGGCGGGAACCCGGGTTTGGGGTGCACCCCGGGCGACCTGTATCCTCTCCGATGGCCCGTCCGCGGGCCACGCGCCCGTAGCTCAATGGATAGAGCATCTGACTACGGATCAGAAGGTTGGGGGTTCGAGTCCCTTCGGGCGCGCTGTGTGATGACGCGGGACATCGTTCATAGACGTCCCGCGTCGTCGTTCATAGTGGGAGAGCCCGGCCAGCGGCCGGGCTCTCGTTCGTTGGTGCGCCAGTAGGTGCGGGTCGGCTCGATGGTTCTCCAACGTGCGCCTTCCAGCACTCCAAACTGTAGCCTGGCAGCGCTCCAAACTGTAGCCCCGCACCGCTCCAAAGTGTAGTCTCGTGCTTGTGGCCAGCCGTGATGCGCTCGGAGGGATCATGAGCAGCGGGTACCGATCCCGTGTCATTGACGGCGTGCTCGAGGAACGCTTGCAGTCGGCCGGGGCCGTCGTGATCCAAGGGCCGAAGGCCTGCGGCAAGACATCCACCGCCAGCCGGATCGCCAAGAGCGAGACCCGACTGGACATCGATCGGAGTGCGCGTGACGCACTCCGTATCGACCCGTCCCTTGTCCTCAGCGGCGCGGCGCCGCAACTCGTGGACGAGTGGCAACTCGAGGCAGACACGGTCTGGAACCACGTCCGCTATGCGGTGGACCAGCGGGGCCTTCCGGGGCAGTTCATCCTCACCGGCTCAGCGACGCCCGATGACGATGCGCGCCGACACGCCGGCGCTGGCAGGTTCGCTCGCTTGACGATGCGACCGATGAGCCTGTTCGAGAGCGGAGAGTCAACCGGGGCGATGTCGCTGGCCGCCCTCTTGGCTGGGGAGCGTCCGACCGCCCCCGCGACACCGCTGACCGTCCCCGACGTTGCCGCACTGGTCGTCCGCGGTGGTTGGCCCCTCAACCTCCAGATGTCGGTCGAGGCGGCCGCCCGAGCCAACGTTGACTACCTGCGCAACATCGCCGAAGTCGACCTGCCCCGGATTGAGCAGACACAGCGGGACCCACTGCGCACCAGCCGCTTCATCCAGGCGCTGGCGCGCAACACCGCCATGGAACAGAAGGTGGCCCGTCTGGCATCGGAAGCAGGCGTCGACGACGGACCTCTGGCCCGGAGCACCGTCTACGACTACGTCGCAGCCCTGCAGCGCCTCATGATCCTCGACGAGGTCACGCCGTGGGCGACACACCTTCGCTCTCGCGCGACCCTGCGGACGGCGTCCAGGACTCACTTGGCAGATCCGTCGTTGGCGGCCGCCGCGCTCGGTGCCGGCCCTGAGCGGCTGCTGTCTGACCTGAACACGTTCGGGCTGCTCTTCGAGTCGCTCGTGGTGCGCGACGCCCGCGTGTACGCCGACCCGCTAGACGCGATGGTGCACCACTACCGCGACAGCCTGAACCTCGAAGTCGACGTCGTCGTCCAGTGCCGCAACGGCCGCTGGGGGGCTTTCGAGGTCAAGCTCGGCACCGGACAGATCGAGGAAGCCGCCAAGAACCTCCTCACGTTCGCCGACCGCGTCGACACCGACAAGGTCGGCCCACCGGCTGTCTTGGCCGTCATCACCGCAACCGGCTACGGCTACACCCGCCCAGACGGCGTCGTCGTCGTCCCCATCGGTTCATTCGGACCCTGAGCCCCGCTTCCTACCCACGCCCTCGTCTCGGCCTCATCTTCATGAGGCTCTTCGTGCCGGCGCACCGGTCGTGTCGTGCGTGTATTGGCGTGGCTTGACGAGTGCCCCGCCCGCCTGCATCGCCTGTCGACGTTGCGATCAACATCGTCGTCGTCCTCATCCTCGTCGAGGTGCTCGTCCCTCTGCTCGTCCTTCCGCTTGTCCTCGTGCTCTTCCTCCTGCTCGTGATCCTGCTGCTCGCGCCGCTCGGGCTGATGGCGCGGCGCAGCGCACGACGGGGGATGGGGCGACGCGCGTGCGGCCGGCAGTCCTCGCTACGACGAATCCAGATGGACGGACAAGTTCGGGTGCGGCATCGGAGGCAAACGCGCCACTTGTTGACGTCTCGGTGGCGTCCGCGGTGGCGGCGGTGGTCGCGGAGTTGCCGCCGGTGATGACGCTGGTGGCGTCGCACGCATGGATGGACATGGCGATTGCGCCCGCGCCTTCGACATCGTTCGAACTTCCCGCGGACAACACCCCCGCAGATCCACGTGAGAGTCGCGCCGACACCCTCGCACGAACGCCCCGTCGGCCGCCGCTGAGCGCCGCGGGGCGTTCGTCGTCTCCGGCCGCCGAGCGGTCGCCGGCCCGGCGCCCCCGACGTAGCGTGGACACCGGTCCAGACGAGGGCCGCACCGCCCCCGGGGAAGGCCGCGGATCGTGGCCCCGGGAGGCTCGCCGCCGGACGGCGACGACGAAAGGGACCCATCATGTTCGAGCGCCTTGACACCCTCGACGACCTGTTCACCTTCCGCCTCGGCTCCTTGCTCTCCGCCGAGCACGACTCGCTCGAGATGCTCGAGGACCTCCAGGAGGCCGTCGAGCGCACCGACCTCAAGGAGGTCTTCGCGCACCACGCCCACGAGACCCACGAGCAGATCGCGAACGTGGAGCGCTGCTTCTCGCTGCTGGGTAAGGACCCCGACGACTCGCCGTCCCCGACGACGCGGGGCCTGGCGAAGGAGGCTGATTCGCTGCTGCGCAAGTCCGACGCGGCGCTGCGCGACTCGGTCGCCGTCTCCGGCGGCCTGGCGACGGAGCACTACGAGATCGCCACCTACACGACGCTCATCGACATGGCCACGGCCCAGGGCGAGACCGAGGTGGCGCAGCTGCTCCGGCAGAACCTGGCCCAGGAGGAGGCGGCGCGCGACACGCTCGCCGCGATGGGCCACCAGCTCGCCACGGTGCGTTGATCTCCTCGGCCGCCCGGCACAGGCTCGGGCGGCCGGCGGGGTGACCGACCGGGCCGTTCGCGGCCCGGACCAGGGCCTATGCATCGGCATCGGGGTCCCGGTTACCGTATCCCGGTGACCGAGACCCAGGCCCTTGCCACGACGGGCGTCATCACCCCCGACCACACCGTCGCCGCCTTCACGCGAGAGTTCCTCCGGGAGCTCAACTTCGGGCAGGGCGTGACGCTCGAGCGCTCGACCGTCAACGACAGGTACCTCGCGGTGTCGCGCGCCGTCCGGCACTACCTCATGAGCCGCTGGATGGAGACGCTCACCCGGCAGCGGTCCACGCAGTCGAAGTCGGTGTGCTACCTGTCCGCCGAGTACCTGCTGGGCAAGCAGCTGAGCAACGGCCTGCTCGCCACCGACCTCGCGGAGATCGCCGAGGAGTCGATGGGCAACCTCGGCATCGACCTCGACGACCTGCGGAGCCAGGAGGTGGAGCCCGGCCTCGGCAACGGCGGCCTCGGCCGGCTCGCGGCGTGCTTCGTCGACTCCCTCGCGACCATGAACGTGCCGGCCATCGGCTACGGGATCCGCTACGAGTACGGCATCTTCCGGCAGACGTTCGTCGACGGCTGGCAGGTGGAGCAGCCGGACACGTGGCTCGCGCTCGGCGCGCCCTGGGAGTTCCCGCACCCCGAGAAGTCGGTCACCGTCGGCTTCGGCGGCCACACCGAGGAGTACGTGGACGACGACGGCCGGCAGCGCACCCGCTGGGTACCGGCCTGGAACGTCCAGGGCATCCCCTACAACTACATGGTGCCGGGGTACCGCAACGGCCGCGTCAACACGCTGCGACTGTGGAGCGCCGAGGCCACGAAGGCCTTCGACCTGCAGATCTTCAACGAGGGCGACTACGTCGAGGCCGCGCGGGCGCAGACGTTCGCGGAGAACATCTCCAAGGTGCTGTACCCCGAGGACTCCACGCCGCAGGGCAAGGAGCTGCGGCTGCAGCAGCAGTACTTCTTCGTCGCGTGCTCCATCGCGGACTTCGTCGACGAGGTGCTGCCGGAAGGCTTCGACCTGCACGGGCTGGCGGACCGGATCGTGTTCCAGCTCAACGACACCCACCCGGTGATCGGCGTGCCTGAGCTCATGCGCGTGCTCATGGACGAGAAGGGCTTCGGCTGGGACGAGGCGTGGGAGGTGACGAAGCGCTGCTTCGCCTACACCTGCCACACGCTGCTGCCGGAGGCGCTCGAGGTGTGGCCGGTGGAGCTGATCGGCCGGCTGCTGCCGCGCCACCTGGAGATCATCTACCGCATCAACGACGACTTCCTCGACGAGGTGCGCAGCCGCTACCCCGGCGACGCGGAACGCGCGCGCCGCATGTCGATCATCGGCGAGGGCGCCCAGCGCACGGTGCGCATGGCGCACCTGGCGACGGTCGCGGCCATCAAGGTGAACGGCGTCGCCGAGCTGCACAGCCAGCTGCTGCGCGACAAGGTGCTGGGCGACTTCGCCGAGATGTGGCCGGACCGGTTCACCAACGTCACCAACGGCGTCACGCCGCGGCGGTTCGTGCGGCTGGCGAACCCGCCGCTGTCCGGGCTCATCACCGAGGCCATCGGCGAGGGCTGGATCACGGACCTCGAGCGGCTGGCCGAGCTGGAGCCGCTGGCCGACGATGCGTCGTTCCGCGAGCGCTTCGCGGCCGTCAAGGCCGGCAACAAGGAGTGGCTCAAGCACAACCTCGAGGCCCGTGACGGGCTGACGCTGCGCACCGACGCGATGATCGACGTGATGGTCAAGCGCCTGCACGAGTACAAGCGTCAGTCGCTCAAGCTGCTGCACATCGTCACGCTCTACAACGAGATCATCACCGGTCGGCTCGACCCGGCGACGATGCAGCCGCGCGTCTTCGTCTTCGGCGCGAAGGCGGCGCCGGGCTACGCCATGGCGAAGCAGGTGATCGGCCTCATCAACGCCGTGGCGCGCGTGATCGACGCCGACCCGCGCGTGCAGGGTGCCCTGTCGGTGCTCTTCCCGCCGAACTACGACGTGACGCTGGGCCAGCGACTGTTCCCCGCCGCCGACCTGTCGGAGCAGATCTCGCTGGCCGGCAAGGAGGCCTCCGGCACCGGCAACATGAAGCTGGCGCTCAACGGCGCGCTGACCATCGGCACGGACGACGGCGCCAACGTCGAGATCCGCAAGCTCGTGGGCGACGAGAACTTCTTCCTGTTCGGCCTGACCGAGCCCGAGGTGGAGGCGCTCGTCGACGAGGGCTACCAGCCGTCGTCGTACTACGAGTCCGACGAGCGGCTGCGCGGCGCGATCGACCTCATCGCCTCCGGGGCGTTCGCGAACGGCGACCGCCGGGTGTTCGAGCCGGTGGTGAGCAACCTGCTGTACGAGGACCGGTTCCTCGCGCTGGCCGACTACGCGAGCTACCTGGAGGCACAGGAGCGCGTGGACGCCGCGTACCAGGACAAGGACGCGTGGACGCGGTCCGCGATCCTCAACGTGGCACGGTGCGGCTACTTCTCGTCGGACCGCTCGATCCGCGACTACATCGACCGGATCTGGCACACGCCGCAGGTCCCGGTGGCCTAGGCCGGATGGGGGTCGACCTCGACGAGCTGCGCCGGTTGCGCCGCGCGCGCGACCGGATGGACCGCGAGTACGCCGAGCCCCTCGACGTCCCGGCGCTGGCTCGCACGGCGCTGATGTCACCGGCGCACTTCGCGCGCCGGTTCCGCGCCGCGTACTCCGAGACGCCGTACTCCTACCTCATGACGCGGCGCATCGAGCGCGCGGCCGCTTTGCTGCGCCGTGGCGACGTCTCGGTGACGGACGCGTGCTTCGCCGTGGGCTGCTCCAGCCTCGGCTCGTTCTCGGCGCGGTTCACGCAGATCCTGGGCGAGACGCCGAGCGCCTACCGGGCGCGCGACCACGCCCAGCTGGTGCCCGTCCCGGACTGCCAGGCGATGGTGCTGACGCGCCCCCGCCGCACGCCGGCGAACAGAGCAGTTTCCGAGAAGCCCGCCGCCGGTCCCGTCCTTAGCGTGGTGCCATGACCACCACACTCAGCCACGTGCAGATCCTTGTCGACGACCCCGACGCGGCCCTGGCCTTCTACCGCGACGCGCTCGGCCTGTCGGTGACGTTCGAGGTCGCCAACGGCGGCTTCCGCTGGATCACGCTCGGCACGCCGTCCCAGCCGGAGATCGCGATCGTCCTCATGGAGCCGCACGCGGGCCGTTCGCAGGAGGACGGCGACACCGTCGCGGCGCTCCTGGCGAAGGGCGAGCTGCGGCCCGTGCAGTTCGCGACCGACGACCTCGAGGGCACGTGGGCCAAGGTCGTCGCGACGCCCGGCGTGTCCGTGGTGGAGGAGCCGGCCGACCAGCCGTGGGGCGTGCGCGACGGCGCGGTGCGCGACCCCGCGGGCAACCTGGTGCGCCTGCAGCAGGCGCGCGCCTGATCCCACCCGGCGCCCGGCACCCCCCCCGCACCCCACGGCACCTCGGCACCTCGGCACCCCCCCGCACCCCGGCACCTCGGCACCCCCCCGCACCCCGGCACCCCTCCCCGCACCCCGGCGCCGAGCACGGCAGTTCACGTCGAACACGGCAGTCCTGCCTGCCGTGTTCGACCGGAACTGCCGTGCTCGCGGGAGTGAGCTGTCACCGGACCCGGCGGAACACCAGGTCACGGGCCGGCCGGCCCTCGGCGAGCGCCTTCCGCTCGAACGCCGTCATCGGGCGGCCGGCGGCCGCCTCGGGCGCCGGCTCCAGGCCGGGGTCCGACGAGAGCACCTCGGCCATCTGGCCGGCGTAGTCCGGCCAGTCGGTCGCCGTGCGGAGCACGCCGCCGACGACGAGCCGGCTGCGCAGCAGCGCGACGTGGGCCGGCTGCACCAGACGGCGCTTGTGGTGGCGGGCCTTCGGCCAGGGGTCGGGGAAGAACGCCCGGACCTCCGCGAGCGTGCCCGGCGCAAGGGCGTGCCGCACCAGGTCGAGCGCGTCGCCGTGGCCCACGCGAACGGTGCGGATCCCGGCCTCGTCGAGCAGCTTGAGCAGGTTGGCGACCCCCGGCAGGTGGGCCTCGACGGCCAGCACGTCGCACCCCGGGTCGGCTGCCGCCATGGCTACGGTGGCCTCGCCCATGCCGGGGCCGATCTCGAGCACGAGCGGCGCCACCCGACCGAACATCGCGGCCGCGTCGAGCAGGCCGTCGCGCGTGCGGGGGAAGGGTGCCGTCTCGTCGTGCACCGAGAACCCGAGCTCCGGGAAGAGGCGGCGCAGCGCCTCCTGCCGCACCGGCCCGAGCCCGGCGCCCCGCGGGTGGAACGTCCGCAGCGGCTCGTGCGGCGCGGCCGCGGGGTGACGAAACCGTCCGGCCGTGGGATCCACAGCCGTCAGCCTACGAACCCTCGTCGGCCTCGCAGATCCATCACGTCGCCGCGCCCCCGTCGTCGAACGCGGCAGTTCGGTCCGAACACGGCAGGCCGGACTGCCGTGTTCGACATGAACTGCCGTGCTCGGTGAAGCAGGGGAGAGGGAAGGAGGGGACGAGAGGGCGTCTCAGGCGCCGACCGGCTCCGCCGAGGGGACCGGGCGGGCCGCCAGCGCACCGTGCCCGGCAACGTCGACGCCCACCGCGAGCAGCCGGGCCGAGCCGTCGGGCTCGAGCGCGACCGTGGAGACCGAGGCGTTGGGCAGCGCCACGAGGCCCGCCGGGTCGAGCGTGGCCAGCCACGCGCCCAGCGCCAGGCCGTGCCCGACGACGAGCACCTGGCCCGCGGGGTGGCGCTCGGCGATCGTCGTGAACGCCCGCCGCACGCGGGTCATGAAGTCGGCGGCGTGCTCGCCGCGCGGCAGGCCCGGGTACCGGCCGGCGAGGATCTCGGGGACGATCTCGCGCCACGGCGCGATCTCCTCGAGCTCCCGCTCGGGCCGGCGCTCGAACGTGCCGAAGTCGTACTCCCGCAGGTCGGGGTCGGTGCGAAGCCGCACCGTCGGGTGGTGCCGCAGCAGCTCGACGGCCGTGGTCACCGCGCGCCCGGAGGGCGAGGAGTAGGCCGCCTCGAAGGGGACGTCCGCCAGGTGCCGCGCGGTGGCGCGCACCCCGTCGCGGCCGGGCCGCGTCAGGGGCGAGTCGCAGCTGCCCTGCAGCAGCTGGCGCTGGTTGAAGTGGGTCTGCCCGTGTCGCACGAGCGTGAGCGTGAGGGTCATCGATGCCCGTCCTTCGTCGTTGTGTCCCCGCCACCGTAACCCCACCGGGGTGACGGTCCGATGTCGTCTCGGTGAGCGTCCGGCGAACGGTCGGGCGGCGTCAGTGCAGCGCGGCGTCCGCGGCCGTCGTCCGCCAGCCCAGGAAGCGCACGACGAGCCCGGCGCGCGACGGGGCGCAGCAGTAGGGGCCGGCCTCCAGCGGCGCGTCGACCTCGAAGGGCGTGACCCGCACGAGCCGCCACGGCTCGCCCTCGGCGTGGGCGCGCACCACGAGCGCGTCGCCGAACCGGCTCGCCCGGACGGTGACGACGCGCCCTGCCCACTCCGAGACCGGCGCGAGCGACCAGTCCGACGAGCCGCGCGTCACGACCGCGCCCACCTGCGCGACGCCGTCGGAGACCTCGACCCCGGCCTTGACCCACGCCTCCGCTGACGCCCGCACCAGCAGGCCGGCCTGGTCGAACAGCTGGTCGTACGCGACGGCGACGTCCACCTCCACGGCGGTGCCGGCCGGCAGCGGGGCGAGCAGCGCGTGCTCCGAGTCGTGGACGAAGCCGTACGCCGTGTGGCGCCACGCGTCCGAGCCCTCGACCGCCTCGACGAGCAGGGCCTCGCCGTCCTCGCGGGCGGACACCGGCGGGTGGGTCCAGTGCCCGGCGGACCAGGGGACGCGGACCTCGGCGCTCATGGCGCGGAGCCTAGCCACGGCGCCCGCGCGATGCGCGTCGTCAGGCGGGCAGCCGTCCGTCGAGCCAGTCCAGGACGGTGCGCAGGTAGCGGGTACGGGCGGGCTCGGGGGACAGGCACAGGTCGTGCGCGCCCGGCTGCTGCACCAGCGTGACGTCGTCGCCGAGGAGCGGGGCACGGGCCACCATGTCGCGCACGTCGAGGACGGCGTCCGTGGTGAGGATCTCGTCGTGCGGGCGGTCCCCGGGGCCGGTGGCCTCGGACGTGACGACGAGCACCGGCGCCTCGACGTGCAGGCCGCGCGCGACGCGGCGGTGACCGGCACGGATGGAGCGCACCCAGCCGGCCCGCACCGGGAACCCGGACAGCGGCTTCCACGCAAGGTCGTAGTCCCACTCGCCGCCGGTGCTGCGGTGCAGTGCCCGCCCGTACCAGGGGTCGAGCTCGCTCACCTTGAGGCGGGGGGCGACGCGGCCGACGATGTCGAGCGCGACGGTGAGCGGGCCGCGCTCGAACCAGGTGCCCCGCAGGTCGAGCCACGGGCTGTCGAGCACGAGCGCGTCGACGAGGCCGGGCCTCTCGGCGAGCCACAGCGGCGCGACGAGGCCGCCCATGGAGTGGGCGTGCACCGCGACGATGTCGTGCTCGGCGCGCAGCAGGTCGACCGCGCGGTCGAGCTCGCGCGCGTAGACCGCGATGTCGGTGGTGGCGTTGGGCTCGCGGCCCGGCCGGATGGAGCGGCCGTAGTCCCGCAGGTCGAGCGCGAAGAAGTCCCAGCCGTCGGCGGCGAACGCGTCGCCGAGGTGGCGCTGGAAGAAGTAGTCCGCGAAGCCGTGCACGTGCAGCACGGCGCGGCGGGGACGGGCACCGGCGCGATCCCGGTGCACCAGCGTCGCGACGGCCGGCCCGTACCGGTCCGGCGGCAGCTCGAGCGTGAGCCGCGACCACCCAGGGCCGAGCACGTCGGGACCCCAGCCGGCAGACGTCGTCGTCACGGCCCGATCCTCGCACCACCCGGCCTCGGGCACCCCGTCTCGCCCCCCCTCCCGCACCTGCGCCCCCTTCCGAACTCGCGCCCCTCGTGCGTCGAGCACGGCAGTCCGGTCCGAACACGGCAGGTGGGACTGCCGTGTTCGACAGGAAGTGCCGTGTTCGGCGACGGGGGTGGGGGCGGCGAGGGGGGTGGGGCCGGCGGTGGGTTGATCTGGAAGTTGAGTGGAATAGACTCAACTCCGGTCTGGTTGCCCTCGTCGGAACCATCACCAGGAGAAACGCGGAGGAGAAGCGTGGACGCGAAGTTCACCACTCGCGCCCAGGAGGCCCTGGGCGACGCCATCCAGCAGGCTTCGGCCGCCGGGAACCCGCAGCTCGAGCCCGCCCACGTGCTCGACGCGCTGCTGCGCCAGGAGGGCGGGGTCGCCAACGGGCTACTCGATGCCGTGGGCGCCGACCGCGCCACCATCGGCCGGCAGGTACGCGCGATGCTCGTCACGCTGCCGTCGTCGTCCGGTTCGACCGTGGCGCAGCCGTCCGCGTCGCGCCAGCTCGTCACGGCCCTCGACGCCGCGGAGAAGGAGGCCAGGGCGCTCGGCGACGACTACGTCTCCACCGAGCACCTGCTCGTCGGGCTGGCCACCGGACAGTCCGGCGTGGCCGAGGCCCTGACCGCAGCCGGCGCGTCCCGCGACGCGCTCCTCGCCGCGCTGCCCACCGTCCGCGGCAACGCCCGCGTCACCAGCCCCAACCCCGAGGGCACGTACAAGGCCCTCGAGCAGTACGGCGTGGACCTCACCCAGCGTGCCCGGGACGGCAAGCTCGACCCGGTCATCGGGCGGGACTCGGAGATCCGCCGCGTGATCCAGGTGCTGTCGCGCCGGACGAAGAACAACCCTGTGCTCATCGGCGAGCCCGGCGTCGGCAAGACCGCGGTGGTCGAGGGGCTCGCGCAGCGGATCGTCGCGGGCGACGTCCCCGAGTCGCTGCGCGGCAAGCGCCTCGTCGCGCTCGACCTGGCGTCGATGGTGGCGGGCGCCAAGTACCGTGGCGAGTTCGAGGAGCGGCTCAAGGCCGTGCTCAACGAGATCAAGGCCTCCGACGGGGAGGTCGTGACGTTCATCGACGAGCTGCACACCGTGGTGGGCGCCGGGGCCGGCGGCGAGGGTTCGATGGACGCCGGCAACATGCTCAAGCCCATGCTGGCGCGCGGCGAGCTGCGGATGGTCGGCGCGACGACGCTGGACGAGTTCCGTGAGCACATCGAGAAGGACCCGGCCCTCGAGCGCCGGTTCCAGCAGGTGTTCGTCGGCGAGCCCTCGGTCGAGGACACCATCGCGATCCTGCGCGGCCTCAAGGAGCGCTACGAGGCGCACCACAAGGTGACCATCTCGGACGCCGCGCTGGTGGCCGCCGCCACGCTGTCGGACCGGTACATCTCCGGCCGCCAGCTACCGGACAAGGTGATCGACCTGG
>JAJYTJ010000300.1 GCA_021793115.1 Actinomycetes bacterium
GTCTCGCGATTCAACGTCGTGTACCAGTCGCAGGTCCCCGGGGAGATCGGCCCGATCCGCTCCGTGCGGCCGATGGACATGCCCGAGAGCGCGCCGCTGCACGGGCTGTTCGCCTACTCCGGCGGCCAGGCGGGCATCCTGGCGCTGGCCCAGGCCAGCGGCGAGCAGACCTTCTCGTTCGACTCCGGGAACAAGGCCTTCTATCGCATCAAGGCCCGGCCGGCGCCGCACAACGTCTACTCGCACCCGGCCGACATCTGGGCGCAGGCGAGCCCGACCCGGGTCGCGCCCACGCCGTGGTTCACGTTCGGCCGCACCGCTGCCCAGGCCAGTGCGGCCGTCGCCGGCACGCCCACGAACACCCTGAACTACACCCTCTCCCCTTACGCACACCCGAACTGGACGTGGGACGCCACGTCGGGCACGTGGCTGCGGTTCGAGGGCTCGGCCAAGGCGATGACCCAGACGTCCGGTGCAGCCGACGCGCAGATCCACGCCGTCAACGTGCTCACCATCGTCGCCTCGCACCCGAACACCCAGTTCGGGGCCCAGAACAACACGCCCGTGCCCACGTACTCGCTCGTCAATGCCAGTGGCGACGGCCTGCTGGCCAGCGGCGGCAAGACCATCCCGATCAAGTGGAGCAAGGGCGCGCAGGACGCGCCGATGGTCATCACGCTCGCGGACGGCTCGCCGGCCGTGTTCGCTCCGGGCACCACGTGGATCGAGATGGTGCCCAAGGAGACCGGCAGCTACACCGTCGGCTGAGCCGTCGGCCGGCGGCGCGGCGCCGGACGCAGCCGTGCAGCGGTGCGGCGCAGGCCCGTGCGCTCGTCGTGCGCCGGCGGCCCCTCAGTACGAGTAGCCGAACCTCGACCAGTCCGGGTCGCGGTGCTCGAGAAACGCGTCGCGGCCCTCGACCGCCTCGTCGGTGAGGTACGCCAGCCGGGTCGCCTCGCCGGCGAACACCTGCTGGCCCGCCAGGCCGTCGTCGGCGAGGTTGAACGCGAACTTGAGCATGCGGATGGCCTGCGGCGACTTCGTCGCGATGACGCGGGCGTACTCCAGGCCCGCCTGCTCGAGCTCGTCGTGCGGCACCACGTCGTTGACCGCGCCCCAGGCGTAGGCCTCGTCGGCCGAGTACTCGCGGGCGAGGAAGAAGATCTCGCGGGCGCGCTTCTGACCCACCTGCCGTGCGAGCAGCGCCGAGCCGTAGCCGCCGTCGAAGCTGCCGACGTTGGCGTCCGTCTGCATGAAGCGGGCGTGCTCGCGGCTGGCGATGGTGAGGTCGGCGACGACGTGCAGGCTGTGGCCGCCGCCGGCCGCCCAGCCGTTGACCAGGGCGACGACGACCTTGGGCATGGTGCGGATGAGGCGCTGCACCTCGAGGATGTGGAGCCGGCCGGCGCGCGCCGGGTCGATGCCCTCGGCGGTCTCGCCCTCGGCGTAGCGATAGCCGTCGCGCGCGCGGATGCGCTGGTCGCCGCCCGAGCAGAACGCCCAGCCCCCGTCCTTGGGGCTCGGACCGTTGCCCGTCAGCAGCACCGTCCCGACGTCGCTCGTCTGCCGGGCATGGTCGAGGACCGTGTAGAGCTCGTCGACCGTGCGCGGGCGGAAGGCGTTGCGCACCTCCGGCCGGTGGAACGCGACGCGGACCACGGGCAGGTCCCGCGGGCCGCCCGGCGCCTGCCGGTCGACGCCCCGGTGGTAGGTGACGTCGGTGAGGCCGTCGAACCCGGCGACGGTGCGCCAACGCTGCGGGTCGAACGTCTGCGACACCTGCGCCGGCAGCGGGATCTCGGTCACGCGGTCACCCTAACCGCGCCCGCACGGCCCAGACGCGCGGTGTGGAAGCGCGGTGTGGAAGCGCGGCGTGGACGCGCGGTGCACCGGCACGCGAGCGGTGCAGGCGGAGGTGCACCCAGCGCTTGGAGCTGCACCCAACGTGTGCCGATGCGCCCAACGTTCGCCGATGCGCCCAACGTTCGCCGATGCGCTCAACGTGTGCCGATGCGCACAGCGTGTGCCGATGCGCACAGCGTGTGCCGATGCGCCCAGCGTGTGCAGGCGGACCCGAAGCGGTCACCTGCGCCGCGCGCAGGTTCGCTCCGCGCCGGCGGGGTGGTCGCGGCGTCACCCGGGCGGCGCCGCGTCGTCGGATGCCGGGCGCACGCGTTGGACCAGGGCGTCGAGCAGGGCCATCTCGCGGCCGAGCGCACGGCGCCCCTTCGGCGTGATCCGCACCCACGTCCGCGTCCGGGTGCCGCGCTCGTCCTTCGCGAGGGCGACGAGGCCCGCGTCGGCGAGCGTGGCGAGGTGTCGCGAGAGGTTGCCGGCGGTGAGGTCCAGGGCATCGCGGAGGTAGGTGAACTCGACGCGGGACGCCTCGTGCGCGACGACGAGGATCGCGAGCCGCACGCGTTGGTGCACCACGTCGTCGACCTCGAGCGCGGGGTTCGTCGTGCGCGCGTCCGGTGCGTCGGCGCCCCCTGGTCCGCCGCCGTCCGCCGCCGGACCGGGCGGTGGGTCGGCGCGGGGCCCGCCCCCGCGGAGGGTGCCGTTCATCCCGTCACGCGCCGCCACAGGGCCGCCCACGCGCCCGTGACGATGAGGACGACGCCGGGCAGCAGCAGGTTCGGCAGCATCGCGTCGGGGCCGACGACGGGCAGCCCGAGGTGGTAGGCGAGGTTGGACAGGTCGTAGAGGTTGGCGACGAGCGCGAGGGCCAGCTGGACGGCGGCGACGACCGCCAGCGCGACGCTCCGCTCCGTCCACGCCAGGACGGCGAGCACGAGCGCGATGACCAGGAGGGGCGTCAGCCCTCGCAGGTAGAGCGTCTCGTTGGCTCCCAGCGCGCCGGTCGACAGCGGTGCCCGCGGTGTCAGCGGGACGAGGGTCAGGATCCGCGGCGTGAGCGCCAGGAGCAGGACGAGCAGCACCAGTCCTGCGGTGACGGCGGGCCAGACCGGCCCGGCGATCCCGCGCCGGGCCGCAGCGCGGCGGTCGTGGACGGCGATGAGCAGGCCGGCGGCGACGAGCGCCAC
>JAJYTJ010000301.1 GCA_021793115.1 Actinomycetes bacterium
GACTCCGGCCCGACGCTGGCGGTGGCCGGGTCGACGAGGTCGAGGTTCGGCACGACGACCATCACCGCCAGCCCGGCGATGGTTCCGCTCACCCCGGCCAGAACCGCCAGGCCGATCACGCGAACCCGGGCCCGTGCCGCCCGGCTCCACGCCAGCGCCCACACCAGCGTGATCCCCACCGTCACCGCAGCCGCGGCACTGATTCCGGTTTCGAACGCCGCTCGCGCGGTGAAGCCGTCGGGACCGCCTCGACCACTCCAGTGCGTCGCCAGCTCGGCCGGCAACCGGTCGCGCTGCGCTCGGACCCAGGCCACCGCGATCACCGCTGGGGCCACGGCGACAGCGACCGCCGCGATCAGCCTGATCACCCGCTGCATCGCAGCGAGGCTAGTTCTCTGCCCGGCGGCTGCCGAGCTCTTCGTCCATGCGCAGGAGCCCGGGGCCGTCGTCACCGATGAGCCGCAGCCGGCCCAAAATCTCCGAGACGGTGGCTTCCTCCTCGATCTGCTCCTCGAGGAACCAGCTGAGCAGCGGCAGGCTGTCGATGTCATGCTCGGCCAGCGCCAGCCGGTAGAGCGCCCGGATCGACTCCGACACCTTCTGCTCGTGCCCGAGCGCAGCCTCGAATGCTCGCGCTACGCCGGCGCCGGGGTCGGTAGGCGCCGTGATCTGACCGATCTGCGGCCGATTGCCACGAGCCGTCGCGTGCGCGATGAACTTCGCGGCGTGGGTGCGCTCCTCGTCCGACTGGATCCGCATCCACGACGCCATACCGGGCAGGTCGGCGTCGTCGAGCGCGATGGCCAACTGCAGGTAGGCGACCGACGACTCGAGCTCCAGCGTGATCTGCTCGGAAAAGGCCTTCTCCATCGTGTCGTTGAGCTTCATGCCTCGACGTTATCGCAGCTCAGAGCGTTGTTCTAGCGAGTCGTGCCTAACCTTGCGAAGGTATGGCGAACCTGCGCGCGCATCAGGCCCGCCGGCCGTCTTTCCACACGTCGGTGACCAGGGGCACGCCTGGACGGTAGGCCAGGTGGATGTATGACGGCGCGTCGAGCACGACGAGGTCGGCCCGCGCACCAGGGCTCAACCGCCCCACGTCGTCGCGACGCAGCGCCGCTGCACCTCCAGCGGTTGCCGCCCACACGGCTTCGGCCGGCGTCATCGCCATCTCACGCACCGCAAGGGCGATACAGAACGGCATCGACGACGTGAAACACGAGCCGGGATTGCAGTCGGTGGCCAACGCGACCGTCGCGCCGGCCTCGAGCAGGCGCCGAGCGTCGGGGTAGGGCGATCGAGTGGAGAACTCGACGCCGGGCAGCAACGTGGCGACGGTGTCCGACGACGCCAACGCCGCGATGTCGGCATCGTCGAGATGCGTGCAGTGATCGGCGCTGGCGGCCCCCAGCTCGCACGCCAACTGAACCCCCGGCCCCGGCCCGAGTTGATTGGCGTGCACTCGCGCGCCGAGGCCCTGCTCGATGCCCGCGGTCAGGACCGCACGCGACGCGTCCGCGTCGAACGCACCGGACTCGCAGAACACGTCGATCCAGCGGGCGTGTGCCGCGCACGCCTCCAGCATGGGACCGGTCACCAGGTCGACGTAGGCCGCCGGGTCCTGCTCGAACTCCGACGGGACGACATGGGCACCCAGGAAGGTCGTCTCGTCGGTGTGCTGGCCGGCCAGCATCAACGCGCGCGACTCGTCTCGGACGGTCAACCCGTACCCGCTCTTGACCTCCACGGTGGTCGTCCCCTGGCGGTGCATCTCGGCGATCAGCGACGCCAGGTTCAGGGCCAGGGACTCGTCAGTGGCCGCCCGGGTGTGCTGGACCGTGGTGCGGATGCCACCGGCGCGGTACGGCTCACCGCTCATCCGGGCGGCGAACTCCGCCGAGCGCTCGCCGGCGAAGACCAGGTGCGCATGGCTGTCGACGAACCCCGGGACCACGCAGCGCCCGCCGACGTCGACGAACATGTCCGCGGCAGGTGCTCTGGTTGCCTCGCCCACCCAGACGACCCGCCCGCCGGAGTCGATCACCACCGCGGCGTTCTTGATCTCACCGAGCCGACTGCCATCACCATGCGCCGGATCGTTGGTCACCAGCGATCCAATCGCGCTGAGCAGGGTCGTCACCACAGCAGCCCAGTGTAGAGGCGCAAAATACTGACAGCCCTTATATAAGTGCTGTTACACTTGCCCGCCGTGTCTGACCCCACCGAGCAAAGCCGGTGGCGGCCGTTGCGTGTCCTGATGGCCGCCTTGGATGACGAGATCGCTCGGCTGTACGACGAACGTGGTCTCCCGGGCGTGCGGCCCAGGTTCGCCATGCCGCTCATCCGCCTGGGACGGCGCGGGCCCATGACGATCCGCCAACTCGCCGACTCGTTCGAGCTGACGCATTCGGCGATGAGCCAGACGGTGAAAGCCATGCACCGCGAAGGCCTCGTGCGCACCGTGGCCGGGGAAGCCGACGGACGGACCCGCGTGGTCGAGCTGACTGAGCGGGCCCGCGCCGTGGTGCCGTTCCTCGAAGCCGAGTGGCGAGCTACGGAGCAGGCAGTGATCGAGCTCGAAGGCGAGATCCCCTACCCGCTGAGTCAGGTGGTCCGCGACCTCGAAGCGGCGTTGGCGCGGCGCTCCTTCCACGATCGGATCATCGACCAGCTCGGCGATGCCCCGGATCCGCCCGCATGACGCTCACTCAGGGGCTCATCGACCTCAGCCCGCTGCGTCTCAGCCCGGCCTTCCGGCGCCTCTGGGTGGGGCGCAGCTTGTCCGGCCTGGGTCGGCAACTGGCCATCGTCGCGGTGCTCTACCAGGTCTGGGAGCTGACCCACGACCCGATCTGGGTCGGGGCGATCGGGCTGGTGCGCGGCCTACCGACGGTGGTGCTCAGCGTGATCGGCGGATCGCTGGCCGACATCGTCGACCGTCGCCGACTGGTGTTGGCCACCACCGCGGGCCAGGTCGTCGCCATGGCCCTCCTGGCCGGCCAAGCACTCGC
>JAJYTJ010000081.1 GCA_021793115.1 Actinomycetes bacterium
GCCGGCTCGCTGATCGTCTTCTACTACTCGGAGATCTTCGCCTGGTCGCTGCGCACCCCGGAGGGGCACCTGTTCATGGTGGTGCACTTCAGCCTCGCCGGGTATCTGTTCGCGAACGCGCTGGTCGGCATCGACCCGGGGCCGCGGCGCCCGGCGTACCCGCAGCGGCTGCTGCTGCTCTTCGCGACCATGGCGTTCCACGCGTTCTTCGGCATCGCGCTCATCAGCGGCAACTCGCTGCTCGTGGCGAACTGGTTCGGCCTCATGGGCCGCCCGTGGGGGCCTAGTGCCATCGCCGACCAGCGCCTCGGTGGTGCCATCGCGTGGGGCATCGGGGAGCTGCCGACGCTCGCCCTCGCGATCGGCGTCGCCGTGGCCTGGGCCCGGGACGACGAGCGCACGGCCCGGCGGCGCGACCGGCGGGTGGCGCGCGAGGGCGGCGACGTGGAGCTCGACGAGTACAACGCGATGCTCACGCGCCTGGCGCGGCGCGCCGCGCCGCCGGAGCCGTAGCGGCGCGGTCGGGTTCAGCCGGGGGCGGCCGGTCGGCCCGCTCGGCCCCACCGCTTCCCGTCGGGCCGGTCGCCAGGCCGGTCGCCAGGCCGGTCCCGCCGAGTCCCGCCGTCGGCGTCGGCGCCGCGTGATAGGAACGACGGCGTGACGGCCTTCGACGATCTCGACTCCTACCTCGCGCTCCCCCGCCTGTCCGGCCTGGCCCTGTCGCCGGACGGCTCCCGCCTGGTGACGGCGGTGCAGACGCTCGACCCCAAGGCGACCAGCTACGTCACGGCGCTGTGGGAGGTCGACCCGGCGGGCGTGGCCCCGGCGCGGCGGCTCACGCGCAGCGCCAAGGGGGAGTCCGGCGCGGCCTTCACGCCGGCGGGCGACCTGCTGTTCACGTCGGGGCGGCCCGACCCGGACGCCGCGGACGCGGACGACGAGGCGGCGGACCTCTGGCTGCTGCCGGCCGGGGGCGGCGAGGCCCGCGTGGTCGGGCACCGCAAGGCGGGCCTCGGCGGCCTTGCCGTGGCGAGTGGCGTGCCCGTGCTCGTCGCCGGGTCCGCGGTGCTGCCCCACGCCGCCGACGACGCGCAGGACGAGCAGCTGCGCAAGGACCGCAAGGACAAGAAGGTCGCCGCGATCCTCCACTCGGGCTACCCCGTGCGGTACTGGGACCACGACCTCGGGCCGGACGAGCCGCACCTCTTCGTCGGCACGCTCCCGGGAGCGGCGGAGGCCGCGGGCGCCGTGGCGCCCCGCATCGCGCTGACGGACGTGACGCCGGGCGCCGGGCGCGCGCTCGACGAGCAGCACGCGGCGATCAGCCGGGACGGCACCACGCTCGTCACCGGGTGGACCGCGCACCGCGCGGCCGGGGACCAGCGCAGCAGCCTGGTGGCGATCGACGTGGCGACGCAGGAGCGGCGCACCCTCGTGGCCGACGACGGCTACGACGTGTTCGAGCCGGCCATCTCGCCCGACGGGCGCTGGGTGGTGTTCCACCGCGAGTTCGTCTCCACGCCGCAGCGGGCGCCGCGCATCGACCTCGCGCTCGTGCCGCTCGAGGGCGGCGAGGTGCGCGCGCTGACGGCCGGCTGGGACCGGTGGCCGGACGCGGTCGAGTGGCTGCCAGACTCCTCGGGCCTGCTGGTGCTGGCGGACGACGACGGGCGCATGCCGGTGTTCCGGGTCACGCTGGACGGCGCCGTCACGCGCGTGACCAGCGACGACGCGGCGTTCCACGCCGTGCGCGTGGCGCCCGACGGTCGCACCGCCTACGCGCTGCGCTCGTCGTACCTCGCTCCGGCGCACCCGGTGCGGATCGACCTCACCGGGGCCCTGCCGGTCTCCGCGGAGCCCCTGCCGGGGCCCGCCGCACCCCCGGAGCTGCCCGGGCGGCTGGAGGAGGTCGAGACCACCGCGGCGGACGGCTCGCGCGTGCGCGCGTGGCTGGCCCTGCCGCACGACGCGTCGGCCGAGCACCCGGCTCCGCTGCTGCTGTGGATCCACGGCGGCCCGCTCGGGTCGTGGAACGACTGGTCCTGGCGGTGGTGCCCCTGGCTGCTCGTCGCGCGCGGGTACGCGGTGCTGCTGCCGGACCCGGCGCTCTCGCTCGGGTACGGCCAGGACTTCGTCCAGCGCGGCTGGGGCCGGTGGGGCGGGGCGCCGTTCACCGACCTCATGGCGGTCACGGACGCGGCGCTGACCAGGGACGACCTGGACGCGACGCGGACGGGCGCGATGGGCGGCTCGTTCGGCGGCTACATGGCGAACTGGGTGGCCGGGCACACCGACCGGTTCCGCGCCATCGTCACGCACGCGTCGCTGTGGGCGCTGGACCAGTTCGGGCCGACGACGGACGCGGCGTTCTACTGGCGGCGCGAGATGACGCCCGAGATGGCGCTCGAGAACTCGCCGCACCGTCACGTCGCGGACATCCGCACACCCATGCTCGTGGTGCACGGGGACCACGACTACCGGGTGCCGATCGGGGAGGGCCTGCGGCTCTGGTACGAGCTGCTCGCGCACTCGCAGCTCGCGGCGGACGACGAGGGGCGCACGCCCCACCGCTTCCTCTACTTCCCGGACGAGAACCACTGGGTGCTCAGCCCGCAGCACGCGGCGGTCTGGTACGGCACGGTGTTCGCGTTCCTCGCCGAGCACGTGCTCGGCGAGGAGGCGGAGTACCCCCGACTGCTGGGCTGACCGCGGGTGATCTCACCCAGCGCCGGGACGGCCGGCGCAACCGAACGGTGCCGCGATCGGGGATGATGACCCGGATGTCCGCCCGAGGGACGGAGGGACGCGCGGTGGATCCCCTCGTCACGCCCGTCGCCGGGATCGCGGAGATGGCCGCCGCGGGTCACCGGCTGGAGATGGCGCGCGAGGTCGACGACGTCGCGGAGATCGCGGCCGAGTCGGCGCTCGAGGTCCTCTCGGCCTCGAGCGCGGCGCTGTGCCGCATCGCGCAGGACACGTGCCGCACCATCGCCGCCGCGCCCCCCTCGCGCGACGTGCGCGAGGTGCTGTTCACGCAGGCCTCGCAGCGGGCGGAGGACCGGCCGGCGCTGCGCTGGCTCATCAGCGACCGCGTGTCGTGGCGGGCCGACGTCGCCGACGGACGGTCCGACCCCGTCGAGGTGGGCACGCTGCGCGAGCTGGGCGCCGCGTCCGCCCTTGGCGTGCCGGTGGTGGTCAACGGCGCGGTCTGGGGCCAGCTCACCGCGACGCGGCGGGCCGAGGGTCGCCCCTTCACGGACCGCGACGTCGCGGCCGCCGAGGTGCTCGCCGGGCTCGTCGCCGGCGCCGTGGCGCGCGTGGACCTCGAGGGTCAGGTGCGCCACCTCGTCGCGGACGACCCGCTCACCGGCCTGTCCAACCGGCGGATCGCGGACGCGGCGGCCGACCAGGCGCTGGCCAGCGGCCAGGAGACCTGCATCGTCATGTGCGACGTCGACGGGCTCAAGCGCGTGAACGACGAGCTGGGGCACGCGGTGGGCGACGACCTGCTGCGCTCGGTCGGCGACGTGCTGCGCCGCATCACGGAGGCGCTGCCGGGCGCCACGGCCGCACGCATCGGGGGCGACGAGTTCTGCGTCGTCACCAGGGGGCACCGCCGCGCGGACGTGCAGGAGGTGGTCAGCCGGACCGTCGCGGAGTTCCCGCTGCCGCACGGCGCGTCCATCTCCTACGGCCTCGCCTCCACCGCCGTCACCGGCGCGGTGCCGGCGCGCACGCTGTTCCGGCGTGCCGACGCGGCGCAGTACCGGGCCAAGCGCGCGCGGGCCCGGCTGCGCCAGCTGGCGCTGCCGCCGCAGGCGGACCCGGCGGTGACCGCCGAGCGGATCCTCGTCTACGGCACGGCGGCCCTCGGGCACGCCTCGACCGGCGCGGTGGCGCGCCTGTGCGCGGTGGCGGCGGCGGCCGCGGACGTGCTCGGCGGCGGCGAGTGGTCCGTGAGCGGCCGGCTGGACGGTGGCGAGCCGGCCGTGGTGGCGCGCGGCGGCAGCCCGGCCGACCTGGGCCACGACGCGGTGCTCGTGGAGGCGGCGTTCGGCACGTGGTCGGTGGGCGTGGGCGCCTCGGCGACGGCCGCCACCGGGGACGCCGTGCGCACCGCGCTGCACGCGCTCGTCGCGGTGGCCGTGCTCGGCGCCGCCTGACGGCATCGCCCGTCCAACGCCCCGGGGCGCGGTGCGCCGACGGCTCGTCCGGGACCCACGCGCGGCGGACGCCGAGCAGGTGACGTCGGCGCCGCGACCGGGCTCGGCGCGGCCGGTCGGTCAGGCGCCGAGCAGCGGCAGGGTGAGCGTCGCCGGCGCACCCGGCGTGACGCGGACGGGGACGCCCCAGTCCTGCTGCGCGAGGTGGCAGGCGGGGAACTCGACGGCAGGGTCGGCGTCGCAGCTGGCGGCCCGCGCCGAGACGTGCAGCACGCCCTCGGGGACCGCGGGGTTGAGCCGCAGCCGACGCGCCAGCGGCACGTCGTCGCCGGTGCCGTCGAGCAGCAGCTCCGGCGGGGACGACGACACCGAGAGCTGCGTGGACGGGCCGTACCGCTCGTCGACCTTGTGCCCGGGCGCGGGCGTGAACGGCACGACGAGCTCGAGGTCGCCGGGTGCCAGCTCGGTCACCGGGCGCTGCGTCCGGTGCGCGCCGTGGTCCACCGCCGTGGTGCCCGACGAGGCCAGCCGCGTGATCCGGTGCGCCGCCGACTCGACGACGAGCACGCCCTCGGCGGTGACGACGAGCCCCGACGGCTCCGCGAGCCCCTCCGCGAGCGTGGTCACCGATCCGGGGCGGTCCTCAGGGGCACCGCTCGTGCGGGTGGACGTCCAGGCGCCGGGCGTCTGCGGGTCCACCGGCGCGTAGCGCCGCACCGCGCCGTTGTACGTGTCGGCGACGAGCACCGAGCCGTCGGCCTCGACCGTGACGCCGAGCGGGTGCTGCAGCCGGGCCTCGTCGGCCGCGCCGTCGCGGTGGCCGAAGTCGAAGAGCCCGGCTCCGACCACCGTGTCCACGCGCGCACCGGCCGGGGAAGGCGTGATGACACGCAAGGCCGAGGTCTCGGAGTCCGCGACCCACAGCCGCCGCTGGTCGTCGACCGCGAGGCCGGACGGCTGCGCGAACCACGCTTCGCGCAGCGGCCCGTCGACCAGGCCCTCGTTCATGGTGCCGGCGACGTGCTCCAGCGAGTGCTGCACCGGGTCGAACGCCCACAGCGAGTGGTTGCCCGCCATGGCCACGACGAACGCCGCCCACGGCGCGTACCACGTGACGTCCCACGGCGACGACAGCCGGAGGTGCCGTGGCACCGGCAGGTCGGCCGGTGGGGCGGGCGGCAGCGCGGTCGTGAGCGCGACCCGGAGCCTCGAGCCGAACGCGACCGAGGCGAGGACGCCGGCGTCGGGGTCCACCGGCCGGGGGTCGGAGAAGGGGACCATGTTGTCCGGGCCGCCGACGACGTACTGCTCGCCCGTGCCGGCGAGCGTGGTGACCGTGCCGTCGGTCAGCCGCACGCCGCGCAGCAGGTGGTTCGCGGTGTCCGCGACGACGACGTCGTAGTCCACCCAGGGCCCCAGCTCGGACGGCACCAGGCACAGCCCGTTGGGCTCGGCGAAGTGCGCCTCGTCCGGCCCACCGTCCGCCCAGCCCCGCTCGCCGGAGCCGATGCGGCGCACCAGCGTCTCGCCGTCCGGGGCGAGCTCGGCCAGCGAGTGGTGCCCGGCGTCCGCCACGAGGAGGTGGCCGTTCGGCAGGGCCACGGCCTTGGCGGGGAAGCGCAGCGTGCCCGGCGCCGGCGGCGCGGGCACGTACGGGCCGTCGCCGCGGCGCAGCGTGCCCTTGGCGGCGTGCTCGTCGACCAGCCGTGCCACCAGCGCCGTCAGCGCGGGCCCGTGCCCCTCGCCGGCCAGGTGCGCCACGACGTAGCCCTCCGGGTCGACGACGACGAGCGTGGGCCACGCCCGCGCGGCGTACGCCTGCCACGTGACGAGCGTCGGGTCGTCGAGCACCGGGTGGTGCACCTCGTAGCGCTCGACCGCCGCCGCCAGTGCGTCCGGGTCCGCCTCGTGCACGAACTTCGGCGAGTGGACGCCGACGACCACGAGCGCGTCGGGGAACCGCGCCTCGAGCTCGCGCAGCTCGTCGAGCACGTGCAGGCAGTTGACGCAGCAGAACGTCCAGAAGTCCAGCACGACGACCTTGCCGCGCAGGTCAGACAGGGCGAGCGACCGGCCGCCCGTGTTGAGCCACCCGCGCCCGACGAGCTCGGACGCACGAACCTTGGGGAGCGAGGAGGTCGTCACGCCCCTAGTCAACAGGACACGGTGGGGCCCTCAGGCCGTGGCGGACCACCCACGCAGCGCGTCGACGCAGGCGGTGCTGCCGTCGGTGCGGTCGCCGCGCGTCAGGCCGTACCGGGAGTAGTCCGAGCCGGGGGGCTCGTCCGAGGCGCCCGCTCAGGCCCGGCGCAGCACCCAGATCCGCGGGTGGTGGCCCTTGGCGAACACCCGCAGCGGCGGCCCGTCGAGCGACCACAGCCCGGCCGCGTCGGCCACGGCGCGCTCCATGACGCGCACCTCGTGCGTCAGCACCACGAGCCGGCCGGCGGCGGCGGTGACGGCGTGCGCTGCGGCGAGCAGGCCGGCGTGGACGTCCGCGGCAGTCTCGTGCGACCCGTGCAGCCCGCCCCAGGGCGGGTCGGCCAGCACGAGGTCGAACGCCTGCCCCTCCAGCGCGGTCGCCAGCGCGGTGGGCGCCGTCGCGTCGGCTCGCACCAGGCGTGCGGTACGAAGACCCGCCGCGCGCAGGTTGGCGTCCGCCGCCCGCAGCGCCTCCTCGTCGTCGTCCACCGCGACCGCGGCCCCGGCCGGACCGGCGAGGAGCCGCTCGACGAGCAGCGTGCCGGACCCGCACATGAGGTTGAGCACGCGATCGTCGGGCCGGATCCCGGCGAGCCGGCTCATCGCGGCCGCGATGGTGGCGTTGGCGGCGCCCGGGAAGTCGACCTCCCGCCAGCGCCGTGCCGAGAGCGGCCGCGGCCCGATCCGGACCAGCACGTCCCACCCGGGGTCCACGTCGGGCCGGTGGGGGTACCCGCGGGCCACACGCACCACCAGCTCGCCGTGCTCGGGGTCGTAGGTCAGGCCGGTCGCCTCGTGGAGCAGCTGCGCCAGGCGCGCGAAGGCCGCCGAGCCCGAGCCGGCGGCCTCGAACCGGAACGACGACGAGCCGGCCACGCGCAGCGACGCGTACACGGCGTCCGTGAGGCGCGCCAGATGGTCGCCGCTGGTCAGGGAGCGCGGGCGCGGCACGTCGAAGTGCCGCACGACGAAGGCGGCGACGGCCGTGCGCAGCTGGAGCACCTCGGCCAGCGGCCCGGACACGTCCACCCGCAGCGCGTCGTCGCGCCCGGGCACCGGTCGGGGTGGCCGGTCGAACGACAGCCGCTCGGCGACCTCGTCGGCCACCACGTCGCCCAGCCCCGGCAGGAACGTGACCTCGACGGTGGTGGCGTGCGGCGCCGCTTGGCCGCGCCGGACCGGCGGCCGGCTGCCGGACGAGGGCGCGGGTCGGCGCCTCGGGGCGCCGCGGCCCGGCCCGCTCGGCCGGCGTGGGCCAGCCACGGGTCAGGCCGACTCGGCGGCCAGCGCGCCGACCGCGCGCAGCACGAACTGCTCGGTCTGCCGCACGATGCGCTCGCGGGCCGCGGCGTCCCCGGCGGGCCCGTGCGCGGACAGGCACGCGTTGACCAGCGGGACGGTGGTGTCGAGGTCCTGCGCGGGCAGCACCCCCGCGGCGATGCCGCGGCTCAGCACGCCGCGCAGCACGGACTCGAACGCCACCACGTGCTCGCGCAGCCGGGCCGCGGTCTGCCGCGACACCATCGTCCGCAGGTCCGGGCCGGGGAACTGCTGGTCGTGCCCGAGCCGCACCTGCGCGCGCACGTACTGGCGCAGCTGCTCCACCGGGTCGTCGATCTCGTCGAGGCGCCGCTGCAGCAGCACCGCGTACCGGTCGGTCTCGTCGGCGATGAAGGCGACGAGCAGCGCCTCCTTGTCGGCGAAGTGGTTGTAGACGGCGGTGCGGCCGACGCCGGCGGTGGTGGCGATGTCCGCGAGCGTGATCGTGTCGAACCCGCGGTCAGCCATGAGCGCCGAGAGGGCGTCGAAGAGCCGGCGGCGCGTCTGCTCGCGATGTTCGCGCAGGGACCCGCCGATGATCTTTGGCATCCTGACATGCTTCCACACCGTGTCAGGTAACCGGGACGCGGGCTCGGGAAGCGGACCGCGCGAGCGTGTGTACCGTGGGCCTGTGCCCGCGCTCGAACTGCCGACTGACCTGGACGATCGCCACGTCCTCGCGCTGCCGGTCGGCGTCGACGTCCATGGGCTCGCACTGGCCTGGTTCGTCGGCGGCACGTGGGAGGCCCGTCCGCTGGGTGCGGAGGTGCTCGCGTACGCGCCCCTGCCGGAGCGCAGGTTCCGTGGGACGGCGCAGGAGCCGGCGCCCCGGCCGGGCCGGCTGCGGCTGACCGCGCAGGCCGGGCTCGAAGGACCGTGGCCGCTGTCCGCGGCGAACGCGCGGGCTCACGGCCTGCCGGACCAGGACCTCGACCTGTACGCCCTGGACCGCACGGTCACCGACCCGCTGGTGCTCGGCTGGATGACCGCGGCGGCTCGGCGGGCGGGCGGCGCCGTGGTCTCGGCGGACCGTCGGCAGCTCCTGGTCCCGGACCCGGGGGCCGCGATCGACCTCACGCTGTGGACCGGGACGGTGCTCGGCTCGGACGACCTGCTGGCCGCCGTCCGCCCGGCGCTCGCGGGCTCACGCCTCGGGCACGTGGAGCCGCGCGGCGACGGCGGGTACGCGGTGACCTCCCGGTTCGAGTACGACGGCGTCGTCGTCGTCACCGTGGAGCGGCGCACCGCGGTCCCTGTCGCGGTCGCCGGCCTCTCGTGGGGCGACCACGGCCCGTGGACCTACTCCGTGGCCTGGAGTCCGCCGGACCCGGCCGAGCTCACCGCCGAGCAGCCGTCGCGCACCCACCTCATCGCGCGGACCCGGGTGGCGCCGGTCGTCGCCCGGGCGGCGCGGGCGGTGCTCGGCGCCGCGGGCGGCGTCGTGGTCGACGACGGGGGCTTCCCGGTGTCCGACGACGAGCTCGCGGTGCGGGGGACCACGCTGTGACCGGGTCCCCGGCGCCGATCGAGCCCGACGACAAGGACTGGACCTGGGTGCTCGAGCGCCCCTGCCCGGAGTGCGGCTTCGACCCCGCCGCCGTCGACGTCCGCGCGCTGGGCGACGCCCTGCGCGCCACGGTCCCCCGGTGGCGTGCGGCGCTGGCCGCCCCGGACGTGCGGCGACGCCCGGCGCCCGCGGTGTGGTCCGCGCTGGAGTACGGCGCCCACGTGCGCGACGTCTTCCGGCTGTTCGACGAGCGGCTGCGGTTGATGCTCGCCGAGGACGACCCGCAGTTCGCCAACTGGGACCAGGACGCCACCGCGGTGGCCGACCGGTACGACCTGCAGGACCCGGCCGTCGTGTCCGACGAGCTGGCACGCGCGGCGGCCGTTCTCGCCGCCGACTACGACGCGGTGGGCGACGACGCCTGGGAGCGCCCCGGGCGCCGGTCGAACGGCTCGCGCTTCACCGTGCGGACGCTGGGCGTGTACCTGCTGCACGACGTGCTGCACCACGTCCACGACGTCGGCGCCTGACCCGGTGCCGGAGGGCCGTCAGCCGCCGTCGACGTAGCGGGGCGAGTCCCGGAACGGCAGGCAGGGGTCGCCGGCGAGGTACGCCGGCTCCACCGGGTAGCGGGCCGCGTACGAGGCCTGGAAGGCGTCCCGCTCGGCGTTCGTGTCGAAGTAGACCTCGACGCCCTGGCACACCAGCTCGCGGTTGACGGCCGGGGCCGTGGCCAGGCCCTCGCGCTGCAGCGCGGCCACGTCCGTGAGCGAGATGTAGCGGTCGTGGTAGACGGGTCGCAGCGCGACCGAGCCGATGGCCGAGGGGGTGGTGGTGGCGTGGCTGCTGGCTCCGGAGAGCAGCAGCACCACGAGGGCGACACCGGCCAGGACCCAGCCACGCCGGTGGCGGGCCGGCATGGACTCGTCGTCCGCGCGGACACCTGCGTCGCCCACGGGCTGCTCCCTCGTCGAATCCCCTGCGCGGCCAACGATACCTTCATGATTCCGCCAAGCAACGACCTCGGCGGGGGAAAAGACGAGCGGCGTCAGCCGGTCCGGGCGATCAGGTAGGCGTTCACGGCCGCCGTCAGGGCGTCGTCGACGGCGTGCCGCACGCCGTCCAGCGCGGTGACCGGCGCCGCCAGGCGCACCGAGCTCGTCAACCACAGCGCGTCGGCGGCCGGGAGCTCCTCCACCCGGATGTCCCGGAACTCGGTGCCGAGGCCGACGCTCTCCGCGTAGGCGAACATCCCCTGCTGCGTGGTACCCGGCAGCACCCCCGCCTCCGCCGGCGTCGTGACCAGGGTGGAGCCGAAGCGGGCGACGAGCGAGCTCGTCGGCCCCTCGAGCACGTACCCGTCGGTCGTCGTGAACAGCACGTCGTCCGCGCCACGCCGGGCGGCCTCCCGCAGCGCCGCACGGTTGACCGCGTAGCTGAGGGTCTTGGCGCCCTGCAGCAGCCACGGGCAGGTCTCGGTGACGTCCGACGAGTAGCCGCGCGACAGCAGCACCACGCGCAGGCCGTCCCTGCGGGCGGCGGTGAAGTCCTCGGACGGGTGGACGTGTGCCCAGCCGATCGGACCCACCGCGGGGTCCTCCTCGTCGCCCCGCGTGAGCACGTACTTCACCGCGGCGTCGGAGGCGTCGTCGAGCAGGCCGATGCCCCGCTCGATCGCGCGGGTGTAGACGTCCGGGTCCGGCTCGGGCAGGGCGAGCATCGCCGCCGACCGCGCGAACCGCGCGAGGTGGGAGGCGGCGGCCTGGACCCGGCCGTCGCGGATCGCCGCCGTCTCGAAGACGCCGTCGCCGCGGGTCGCCGCGAGCACCGTGGCCCGCAGGGCCGGGGCGTCCGCCGGGACCACGCGGAACGGCTCGCCGGTGCCGCCCTGGCCACGCGTCGGCCGGTCGATCATCACCAGGATGCCCGTGCTCATGTGCGCCCCTCGTCTCCGCGCCCTGGCCCCGTGGCCGAGGTGCCGACGACGAGGATAGGTGTGCCCGGTCCAGGGCGCGTCGGCAGGCGGCGCACGGGCCTCAGTTCCAGGAGCCCCGCTCGTACTGCACGGGCCAGCCCGTGGCCTGGCCGGAGGGCACGCGCGCGTCGGCGCCGACGAAGGCCAGCGCGGGCGTGGCCACGCCGAGCTCGTGCGCGGCACGCAGCGGCCACGACGGGTCGAACAGCGCGGCACGGCCGATGAGGACCGCGTCCGCCGACCCCTCCGCGAGGATCGCCTCCGCCTGCGGGCCGGTGGTGATGAGGCCGACCGCCGCCACCGGCAGGCCCGAGACCTCGCGCACGCGGCGTGCGGCCGGCACCTGGTAGCCGGGCGCGGCGGGCACCGGGACGGGCACGTTGCCGCCGGTCGAGACGTCGACGAGGTCCACGCCGTGCTCGCGCAGCACGGCCGCCACCGAGGCGACGTCGTCGACGGTGAGGCCGCCCTCGGTCCAGTCGGTCGCGGACAGCCGCACGAGCAGCGGCTTGTCGTCGGGCCACACGGCGCGCACGGCGTCGGTGGTCTCGACGAGCAGCCGGGCCCGGTTGGCCGGCGTCCCGCCCCAGCGGTCGGTGCGCACGTTGGACAGCGGCGAGAGGAACTGGTGCAGCAGGTACCCGTGCGCGGCGTGCAGCTCCACGGTGTCGAAGCCGGCCTCGAGCGCGCGCACCGCCGCGGCCGCGAAGGCCGAGGGGATGGCGGCCACCTGCTCGTCGGACAGCGCGGCCGGCTCGGCGAGGCCCGGGAACGCGACCGCGGACGGCGCGACGGTGGTCCACCCACCCTGCGCGGGCGGCACGGAGCCGTCGCCCTCGTGGAACGGCCGGAACACCGACGCCTTGCGTCCCGCGTGCTGCAGCTGCACCCCGGCGCGCGCCCCGCGGGCGTGGACCACGTCGACGATCCGCGCCCAGGCCTGCGCCTGCTCGTCGTTCCAGAGCCCCGCGTCGTGCGGCGTGATGCGCCCCTCGGGCACCACCGACGTCGCCTCGGCGATCACCAGGCCGAAGCCGCCGACGGCACGCGCGCCGAGGTGCACCAGGTGCCAGTCGTTCGGCACGCCGTCGACCGCGGAGTACTGGCACATCGGCGGCAGCCAGACGCGGTTGCGGAAGGTCGTCCCGCGCAGGGTGAGGGGTTCGAAGAGGAGGGCCACGTCGCGAGCGTACGTCCGCCGCGAGGCGGCTCGTGACGGTGCCCGCCGTCAGCCCCGCCGCGCGCCGATACTCACCATCCAGGCGGTGCCGAAGCGGTCGGTCAGCATGCCGAACGTGTCGCCCCACGGGGCGGTGCCCAGCGGGACCGTGACCGTGCCGCCCTGCGCGAGGCCGTCCCAGTAGCCGCGCAGCGCCGCCTCGTCGTCCGGCCCACCGGACAGCGACAGGCTGATCGAGGAGCCCACGCGCGGCTCCATGCCGGGCGGGGTGTCGGCCGCCATGAGCGTGAGGCCCGCCGGTGAGACGAGCTGCGCGTGCATGACGCCGTCCGCGCCGGCCGGCAGGCCCGGCGTCTCGAACGCGCCGAACGGCGTGATGTCGAGCTGCCCGCCGAGGACGGACCGGTAGAGCTCCATCGCCTCGCGGGCCTGCGTCGCGAAGCTGAGGTACGGGGCAAGGGTCGTGGCCATCATGAGCTCCTTCGGTGGGGTGGCCGGTGGTCGGGCGGCCATCGTCCGGCCGACCACCGACATGGGCCACCGGTCGGGCGTGTGAGCCGCACGTGACGGCCGCGCGACCTGGCGTGACGCCGGGGCGCCGTGGGTTACGGCGCGGTGAACTCTCGGTCCCGTGCCTGGCCCGGGCGCGGGCGGCGAGCGACGATGGCTGCGCCCGGCAGCGACGGGCCGGCGGGCTGGTCGTCGGCCGCCCCGGGGCAGGGCAGGGGGTGGCCATGACCGACGTGCTGCGGCAGCCCGGCGCGGTGACGCGCGGCGTCGAGCCCTGGGAGCCGGCGCCCGACGACCCGCACCCCGACGCCGTCCTGTTCGACATGGACGGGACCCTGCTGGACACCGAGACGATCTGGGCCGGTGTCGTCGGATCGCTGGTCCGCGCGCACGGCGGCGTGTGGCTGCCGGACGACGACGTCTCGGTGCTCGGCTGGTCCGTCCCCGCGCTGTGCGCCGAGATCGCGCGGCGCGGCGTGCCGCTGCCGTCCGACGAGGTCGCGCAGCGCCTCCACGCGGGCGTGGGCGCGGTGCTGCGGCGTGGCCTGCCCTGGCGCCCGGGCGCCCAGACGCTGCTGCTCGCGCTGCGCCGCCTCGGCGTGCCGTGCGCTCTCGTCACGGCGACCCACGCGTCGATCGTCGACGGGATCGTCGCGCAGCTGCCCGAGGGCGTGTTCGGCGCCGTGGTCACCGGCGACGGTCCGGTGCCGCCCAAGCCCGCCCCGGACGCCTACCTGCTGGCCGCGCGCGAGCTGCGGGTGGACCCCCGGCGCTGCGCCGCGATCGAGGACTCTCCTACCGGCGTCCGGGCCGCGCTCGGTTCCGGCGCGCTGACCTACGCGGTCGATCCCACCGTCGGCCTGCCGCCCGACCTGGCGACGAGCCCACGGCTGCGGCGCGTGGACGGGCTGGCCGCGGTGGGCCGGGCCGTGCTGGCGTCGTCCGCCTGGTAGCCGGCCCGCCGAGCGCCGCGGCCCGGCCACCCCCACGCTCGGTCACGAGAACCGGTCCGGGTCGCCCGCGCCGACGCGCACCACCTCGGGTTCGCCGCTCGTCCAGTCGACCACCGTCGAGGGCTCGGTGCCGGCCTCGCCGCCGTCCAGCACGGCGTCGAGCTCGGAGTCCAGCTCGTCCTTGATCTGCCAGCCCTCGGTGAGGGGCCGGTCGGCGCCCGGCAGCAGCAGGGACGACGAGAGCAGCGGCTCGCCGAGCTCGTGCAGCAGCGCCTGGGCGACGGCGTTGGCCGGGATCCGCACGCCCACGCTGCGCTTGCGGGGGTGGGCCAGGCGCCGCGGCACCTCGGACGTCGCCGGGAGGATGAACGTGTACGGCCCGGGCGTGGCCGCCTTGATGGCGCGGAACGCGCTGTTCGAGAGGATGACGAGCTGGCCCAGCTGCGCGAAGTCGGCGCACACCAGCGTGAGGTGGTGGCCCGCGTCGAGGTGGCGGATGCGGCGGATCCGCTCGGTGCCGGCGTGGTCCTCCATGCGCGTGCCGAGGGCGTACATCGAGTCGGTCGGGTAGGCGATCACCGCCCCGCGCCGCAGCAGGTCCGCCACCTGCGCGATCGCGTGCGGCTGGGGGCTGCTCGGGTGCACCTCGACGTACCGGGCCACCACCCCATCCTGCCGCTCCGCCGACCCTGACGCCCCCGCGGCGCCACGTCCCGTCCCACGGCGGGGGCGTGGTGACGTGCGACGGGGGGCGTCCGAGAACGCCCCCCGTCACCGTACGGGTGAGGTCGGACCGGTCAGGCCGGGACCAGGTGGCTCGGCAGGATGTCGTAGTGGTCCGGCTCCATGGTGAGCTCCGCGCGGCCGCCCGTGATGGACCGCAGGTCGAGCACGTACCGTGCCAGCTCGGACTCCGGCACCAGCGCCTCGATCCGCACGGTGCCGTCGTCGAGCGACGCGGTGTCCGCGATGCGGCCCCGCCGGGTCGACAGGTCGCCCATGACGTCGCCCTGCACGGACGTCGGCACGGTCACGGCGATCCGGGACACCGGCTCCAGCACCACGGACCCGGCGGCGACGAGCGCCTCCTTCACCCCGAGGGCGGCGGCGGTGCGGAACGCCATGTCCGACGAGTCGACGGGGTGCGACTTGCCGTCGTAGACCTCGACCCGGATGTCGACGATCGGGTGCCCGTGCGGGCCGCCGGCCGCCATGCCCTCCTGGATGCCCTTCTGCACGGCAGCCATGTAGTTGCGCGGGATCGAGCCGCCGACGACGGAGTCGACGAACTCGTAGCCGGCGCCGTGCGGCAGCGGCGACACCTTCATGTTGACCACCGCGTACTGCCCGTGGCCCCCGGACTGCTTCTTGACCTTGCCCTCGGCCTCGGCCGTGCCGGCGATCGTCTCGAGGTACCCGACGGGCACCGCGGACGTGGTGACGTGCACGGAGAACACCCGGGCGAGGCGCTCGAGCGCCACCGCGAGGTGCGTGTCGCCCAGCCCGCGCAGCACGGTCTTGTCCGAGACCCGGTCCACCTCGAGCGTCGGGTCCTCCGCCACGAGGCGGGCCAGCGCGGCCGACAGCCGGTCGTCGTCGGACTGCGTCACCGGCTCCAGCGACAGCCCGTAGACCGGCTGACGGACCTTGCCGGGCCGGGCGCGCAGCGACGTCCCGCCGGGCGCCCCCTTGCCGGCCAGCAGCGAGCCGGACGGCGTGCCCGCGAGCTTCGGCGCGGCCGCGACCTCACCCGCCACGACCTCGTCGACGGGCAGGTGCTCCTTGCCGCGCATCCGGAAGAGCGCGGGCAGGCGCTCCTCGGCGCCGGTGGTGGTGTTGACGAGCTTGTCGCCGGGGTGCAGCGTGCCGGACAGGACGCGGAAGAGCGTCACCTGCCCGACGAAGGGGTCGGCCACCGTGCGGAAGGCGTGCACCAGCACGGGCCCGGCCGGGTCCGGCGCCACCTCGATCGCCGTCTCGCCCGCGTACACCGTGGCGACGGACTCGGTGGGCACGGGCGAGAGCTCGCACACCAGGTCGGCCAGCCGGTCGATGCCCACACCGGTGAGGCCCGAGGCGATGAGCACCGGGAATGCCTCGCAGCTGCGCACCTCCGCGGCCAGGGTCTTCTCGAGGTCGGCGATGGTGGGGACGTCGCCGCCGAGGTAGGCCTCGAGCTGCTCGTCGTCGTGCGAGACGATCTCCTCGGTCACCTCGTCGTGCAGCCGGTGCTCCTCGTCGGACAGCTGCTGGGGGACCGGTTGGCTGTGGTGGCGCCCGTCGGGGTCGTAGGCGTAGGCCTCCTCGGCCAGCACGTCGGCGATGCCCTCGAACGCCGACTCCTCGCCCGTGGGGAGCTCGAGCGGGACCAGCCCGTCGCCGAACGACTCGCGCAGCTCGGCGAGCACGCGGTGGAAGTCGGCGCGCGGCTTGTCCTCCTTGGTGATGACGAACATCCGCGGCACGCCGGAGTCGGCCGCCGCGCGCCACGCGACGTGGGTGCCCGCCTGCACGCCCTCGACGGCGGAGACGACGATGATCGCGACGTCGGCGGCGGCGACCGCCGCGTCGACCGACGAGGCGAAGTCGAGGAAGCCGGGAGCGTCCAGCACGGTGAGGTCGTACGTGTGGCCGTCGTCGGCCTGCCACGTGAACGGCGCGGCGGCCAGGGACAAGGAGATGTGCCGGGCGATCTCCTCGGGCTCGTGGTCGCTGACGGTGGTGCCGTCCTCGACCTTCCCGGGCCGGGTCAGCACGCCGGCGCGGTGCAGCAGCGCCTCGGCGAGCGTGGTCTTGCCGGCACCGCTGGCGCCGAGCAGCGCCACGGTGC
>JAJYTJ010000302.1 GCA_021793115.1 Actinomycetes bacterium
CGTCCCTCCAGCCGACCGTCAGCGCGGTCAACCGCCACCAGCGCTGACCCCCCCCACCACCTCCAACCCCCGCCCCCGGCCCCCGCCACTCCGCCCCCCGCCTCCCCGGCCCGCACCCGCACCCGCGCCCGCGAGCGCATCGTTCGTCACCGAGATCAGGGGTTCCAGCGCCTGGAACCATCGAGCTCGACGACGAACGATGCGCTCGCGGTCGCGTGAGGCGCCGGGCGTGGGGGTGGGGCGAGGGATGATGGGGGCGTGAGCCTCTACCGCGACGAGGCGATCGTGCTGCGCACCCAGAAGCTGGGGGAGGCCGATCGGATCGTCACCCTGCTGACGCGCGAGCACGGCAAGGTGCGCGCGGTCGGCAAGGGCGTGCGGCGCACGACGAGCCGGTTCGGGTCACGCCTCGAACCGTTCATGCACGTGGACGTGCAGCTGGCCACCGGTCGCACGTTCGACACCGTCACCCAGGTGGAGACGCTGTCCGCCTACGGCCGGCCGGTGTGCGAGGACTACGCGCTCTACACGGCCGGCACGGTGATGCTCGAGACGGCCGACCGCCTGGTCGAGGCGGAGCACGAGCCCGCGCTGCAGCAGTACTGGCTCCTCGTAGGTGCCGTCCGGGCCCTGGCGGGCCGGGAGCACGCGTCCGGGCTCGTGCTGGACTCCTACCTGCTGCGGGCGCTCGCGGTGGCCGGGTGGGCGCCGAGCTTCGCCGACTGCGCGCGGTGCGGGGCACCCGGGCCGCACCACGCGTTCGCGGTGGCCATGGGTGGTGCGGTGTGCGGGGCGTGCCGGCCCCCCGGCGCGGCGGCGCCCGCGCCGGAGACGTTCGTCCTGCTCGCGGCGCTGCTCGTTGGCGACTGGGAGGGCGCGGACCGGTCCGCGGAGCGGCACCGCGCGGAGGGGAACGGCCTGGTCGCGGCGTTCTGCCAGTTCCACCTGGAGCGCCGCCTGCGCTCCCTGCCGATGGTGGAACGGGTCTAGGACCAGAGCCGAGGGTTCGCCTCGGGCGGCAGGATCGGCTCGGGATCGGACTGGCCGGGGCGTGCCCGCTTGGCGCAGTACATCTCGGCGTCGGCCCGCTCCACGAGCCGCTCGGCATCGATGCGCTGCCCCGGCGTCGCCACCGCGATCCCGATGCTGGCGCGCCCGGACGCCCGCACGGCGCCGACCGCGACCGGGAGGGCCAGGGCCGCCTCGACCCGGCGGCCCACGTCGACACCCGTGGCGCGGTCGCCCTCGAGGAGGACCACGAACTCGTCGCCCCCGAACCTCGCGACCATGTCCTGCGGGCGGACGCTCGCGCGGATCCTGCTCCCGACGATGCGCAGCAGCTGGTCGCCGACCACGTGCCCGTGGGTGTCGTTGACCACCTTGAAGTCGTCGAGGTCGATGTAGAGCACCACGACGCCGGGCGACACGCCCGCCGTGGACCGCCCGAGCAGGCTCTGCAGGTGCTGCTCCATGGTCCGCCGGTTGGGCAGGCCCGTCAGCTCGTCGTGCGACGCGAGGTGCCGCAGGTGCAGCTCGGCCTCGGCGGTGCGCCGCGCGAGCTGTGCCAGGCGGGCGACCACCAGCGGCACCATGAGCAGCGACCCCGCGCCGACGAGGGCCGGGTCGAGCGGGCCGCCGGTGAGCTGCAGCACGACGACGAGCGCCGGCGTGGTGGCCAGCGCGGCCCCGAGGAAGGTCAGCCGCCGTCGGGTCAGCCCCACGGTCTCCGGACCGGGGTCGGGCGCCGCGGTGGACGAGGGGTGCGCGAGCGCCGCGGCGAACGCGACGAGCGCGACGGTGCACAGGACGCTGGCCCACGGGGTCGCGAGGTGGGTCACGGGGTCCTCGGTGAACGTGAACGCGACGTCGGCGGCGATGGACGCGCCGATCGCCAGCGCCAGCTGCAGCGCCGCGGTCCGCACGGGCCGCACCACCACCGCCATCCGCAGGACGACGCCCGCGAGCGCGGCGACGAGCAGCACCAGGGCCATCTGGTACAGCAGGGTGGCGGGTTCGGAGCCCCTCCGGACGTGCGCGGGGTAGAGCACCAGCCCCCACAGCAGGTTGGCGGCGGCCAGGCCGATCACCGCGGCGTCCAGCATCCCGCCGCGGTCGGCGCCCGCGTAGCGCGCCGCCGCCACGCCGCCCCCGACGACGAGCAGCGCGTAGCCCAGCGCGAGCGTCGTGCTGGAGAACGCCCCGACCGCGGGGCTGCCCGTGCCGGCCAGGGCGACCTGGTTCTGCACGTTGTGGACGGCGAGAACCGCGGTGCCGCCGGCCATGAGCGCCCAGCCGGCGCGGGTGGGCCCGTGCCGGTGCGGGAGCTGCAGTGCGAGGACGACGAGCGGCAGCAGCGTGGCGACACTGACCGCGGCGTACTGCCAGGCCGTCCCGAGGGCGCACGCGGCGACCAGCAGCGCGCCGGTCGCGGCGATGCCGACGTGGGCACGCCGGTCGCCGAGCCGCATCGGGGCCTCCTCGATGCCGGGCGGGCCGCCGCCGAGCGCGACGGCTCCATCCCTGATATCGGCACGGCGGGCTGCCGGTGTAGTCCTCGGGAGGGTGCATCTCGCCGCGGGTGTGTCACCCGGTCGGGTGGCGAGGGGGAACCCGGGCACAATGGCGGTCGAGGCCGCCGAGCGGGAGGAGCTCATCGATGGCGCGTCGCGTGCTCAGCGGCGACGGTGCGGCGGGGCCGGTCACCGCCGTGCAGGCGCCGTACCCGCACCCGTCCGGTGCCCGGCCACCCGCGATCCCACGGGAGCTGGTGCCCCGCCACGTCGCGATCGTCATGGACGGCAACGGGCGGTGGGCCAACGCGCGCGGCCGGCCGCGCACCGCCGGGCACGCCGCGGGCGAGGCCTCGCTGCTGGACGTGGTGGCCGGTGCCATCGAGATCGGCGTCGAGTACGTGTCCGCGTACGCGTTCTCCACCGAGAACTGGAAGCGCTCGCC
>JAJYTJ010000303.1 GCA_021793115.1 Actinomycetes bacterium
CATGCGACCGCGGCGCGCACCGCGGCGGCGATGTCGTCGACCACCGCCGCCGAGGGCGGGTACGGGTTCTCGTTGACGTTGAGCAGCACGGGCACGTCGAGCTGCGGCGCACCGTAGGCCTGCAGGCCGGCGAGCTCGGGGCGCAGCGGCAGCGTCGTCACGACGAGGCCCCCGGCACCCGCGCGCGCACGGCCTCGCCGTGGGCGGGCAGGTGCTCGGCGTCCGCGAGCGCGACGATCCGGTCGGCCACCTCCGCGAGCGCGGGTCGGTCGTACTCGACGACCTGGACCGAGCGCACGAACGCGTGCACCCCCAGCCCGGACGCGTAGCGCGCCGAGCCCCCGGTGGGCAGCACGTGGTTGGAGCCGGCGAGGTAGTCGCCGAGGGACACCGGCGAGTAGGGGCCGACGAAGATCGCCCCCGCGCAGCTGACGCGCTCCGCGCGGGCCGCCGCGTCCACGGTCTGGATCTCCAGGTGCTCGGCACCGTAGGCGTCGACCACCGCCAGGCCGGCCTCCAGGTCGTCGACGAGGACGACCGCCGACTGCGGGCCGGCGAGCGCCGTCGCGGCGCGCTCCCCGTTGGCGGTGGCCGCCACGCGCGCGGCCACCCGCGCCTCGACGGCCTCGGCCAGGGCGGTGGACGGGGTGACCAGGACCGCCGCGGCGAGCGGGTCGTGCTCGGCCTGCGAGACGAGGTCGGACGCCACGTGGTCGGGGTCCGCGGTGTCGTCGGCGAGGATCGCGATCTCCGTGGGCCCGGCCTCGGCGTCGATCCCGACGAGGCCCCGCACCAGCCGCTTCGCGGCTGCGACGTACACGTTGCCGGGCCCCGTGACCACGTCCACCGGCTCGCACCGCGTGCCGTCCTGCTCGTCGACGAAGCCGTAGGCGAAGGCCGCCACGGCCTGCGCGCCGCCGGCCGCGTACACCTCGTCCACGCCGAGCAGCGCGCACGCCGCGAGCACCAGGGGGTGCGGCAGCCCGGTCTCGCGCTGCGGCGGCGACGCCACCGCGAGCGACGTGACCCCGGCTGCCTGCGCGGGCACCACGTTCATGACGACCGACGACGGGTACACGGCCAGCCCGCCGGGCACGTACAGCCCCACGCGGCGCACCGGCACGTACCGCTGCCGCACGCGCGCGCCCGGCGCGACGGCGACCGTGCCGCCCCACGGCACCTGCGACGCGTGCACCGCACGCACGCGGCGGATCGCCTCGGCGAGGGCGTCCCCGATCGCGGGGTCGAGCTCCTCCGCGGCGCGGGCCAGCGCGTCGGCCGGCACCCGCAGGTGCTCGGGGCGCACGCCGTCGAAGCGCTCCGCGAGGTCGCGCAGCGCCGCGGCGCCGCGCTCGCGCACGTCCGCCACCAGCGGGGCCACGGTCGCGACGGCGTGCTCCACGTCGAGCTCGGCGCGCGGCAGGACGTCGTGCAGCTCTCGGCGGCCGAGCGTGCGGCCGCGCAGGTCGATCCGGATCACGAACGGTGAGTCTAGGTGCGCGCGGCTGTCCCCCGCCGGGGCGTCCGCGCCCGGGGCCTGCTCCGGTCAGGAGGGCAGGCAGCCCGCCCCGAGCAGCGCCTTGAGGTCGCCGAACAGCTCGGTCGACCGCTCCACGCGGAGCGCGTCCCCCAGCTTCATGAGCGTCGCGCGGCCCGGGCTCGTCAGCTTGAGCCGCACCTCGGTGGTCCCGGGATGGCTGGCGAGCACCTCCTTGAGGCGCTCGACGACTGGCGGTGTGCACCGCTGCACGGCCAGCTGCACCAGCAGCGGGCTCTCCGGGCCGTGGCCCACGACGTCGGGCACGGTCACCTCCATGGCCTGCAGCTGCATCGTCTCGTCGCGGCGGCGCACGCGCCCCCGGATGACGAGCACGGCGTCCTCCGCCAGCACGGTCGAGTAGCTCTGGTACGTCTCGCCGAAGAACATCACCTCGACCGAGGCCTCCATGTCCTCCAGGACGATCGAGGCCCACGGGTTGCCCTGCTTGGACATCCGGCGCTGCAGCTGGGTGGTGAGGCCGGCGACGACCACGGTCGAGCCGTCCGGGCGCGCCTCGTCGGCGAGCAGCGTCGCGATCGACACGTCGGCGGCGGCCTGCAGCACGTGCTCCAGGCCGGCGAGCGGGTGGTCGGACACGTACAGGCCGAGCATCTCCCGCTCGAAGGCGAGCCGCTGCTTCTTGTCCCAGTCCGGCACGTCGGGCACGACGACCGAGAACCCCGGCGTCCCCTCGTCGGCCGCGCCGCCCAGGTCCGCGAACAGGTCGAACTGGCCCTCGGCCTCGCGCCGCTTGACGCCGATGACGGCGTCGACGGCCTGCTCGTGGACGAGCAGCAGGGCACGGCGGCTGTGCCCGAGGGAGTCGAACGCCCCGGCCTTGATGAGCGACTCGATGGTGCGCTTGTTGCAGACCACCGCGGGCACCTTGTCCAGGAAGTCCGTGAAGCTCGTGTACGCGCCCTTCTCCTGGCGCGCGGTCACGATCGCCTCGACGACGTTCGCGCCGACGTTGCGCACGGCGCCGAGCCCGAACCGGATGTCGGCGCCGACGGCCGTGAAGTAGAGCGTGGAGTCGTTGACGTCCGGCAGCAGCACCCGGATGCCCATGCGCCGGCACTCGGACAGGTAGACGGCCATCTTGTCCCGGGAGTCCCCCACGGACGTCAGCAGGGCCGCCATGTACTCGGCCGGGAAGTGCGTCTTGAGGTAGGCCGTCCAGTAGGAGACCAGGCCGTACGCGGCGGCGTGCGCCTTGTTGAAGGCGTACGACGCGAACGGCACGAGCACGTCCCACAGCGCCCGGACCGCCTGGTCGGAGAAGCCGTTCGCCCGCATGCCCTCGCTGAAGGGCACGAACTCGGCGTCCAGCACCTCCTTCTTCTTCTTGCCCATCGCCTTGCGCAGCAGGTCGGCCTTGCCGAGCGAGTAGCCCGCCAGGTGC
>JAJYTJ010000304.1 GCA_021793115.1 Actinomycetes bacterium
CCACCCCGGTGCCGGCCGAGCGTGACCCGCTGGCGTGGCTCGACGGCGCGATCGGCGTGGTCTCGCTCGCGACGCTGGCCTACCAGTTCCTGGTCCAGCCCTACGTGCTCTCCGGCGCCGGTGGCGTCACGATCGCGCGCGCCGTGGGTCTGCCCGTGCTCGACCTGACGCTCGTCGCCCTGCTGCTGCGGCTGCGCGACCGGGGGCCGCTGCACACGCCGTCGCTGGCGATCCTGGCCGTGGCGCTGAGCGGTGCCATCGCGTCGGACACCGTCGTGAGCCTGGCAAGGGTCAACGGCCGGTACCGCCCCGGCTCGGCGTGGGACGCCTTCGCGTTCGTCGCGTACCTGGTGCTGGCCCTGGCGGTGCTGCACCCGTCGATGACACAGGTGGGGCTGCCCGCGCGCGGACCCGCGCCCTCGCGCGTGCCCGGCCTGCTGCTGCTGGTGCCCACGGGCGCCGTGGTGCCCGCGCTGTCCCTGGCAGCCGCGTTCGGCGGGCTCCACCTCGACCTGCGCGTGGCGGCGGCGGCCGGGCTCGTCCTCTTCCTCCTGGTCATGGCGCGGGCGATCCACCTGCTGGCCCGCACCGAGCGGACCAGCCTGCACGACGAGCTCACCGGGCTGGCCAACCTGCGGCAGTTCCGCCAGGAGCTGGCGCGCGCCGCCGGGCCTCCGCCGGGCGTTGCGGCGCTGCTCGCGATGCTCGACCTGGACGACTTCAAGGGCATCAACGACACGTTCGGCCACCCGGTGGGCGACGCGCTCCTGGTGCAGGTGGCCGGCCGGCTGGCCGCCGCGCTGCCGCAGCCGCTGCTCGTCGCGCGCTTCGGGGGCGACGAGTTCGGCCTCCTCGCCGTGGGGCCGGGGTCCGACGACCCGGCGTTCGCCGAGGCGGTCGGCGCCCTGGTGCTCGGGGCGTTCGACGAGCCGTTCGTGCTCGACGGCCTGCCGCTGCGGGTGTCCGCGAGCGTCGGCATCGTCACGGCGCCGGGCGCCGAGTCGCTCGAGCGGCTGCAGACCGACGCCGACATCGCGATGTACGCCGCGAAGAACGCCGGCGGCGCCACGTTCCGCTGCTACACCCGCGAGCTGCGCGACCAGGTGCTCTGGGAGCGCAGCGTCGCCACCGCGCTCGATGACGCGCTGCGCCACCCGGAGACCGGGGGCCTGTGGGTGGCGTACCAGCCGGTCGTCTCGCTCGCCGACGGCTCCGTCATCGGCCTCGAGGCGCTCGTCCGCTGGGAGCACGGCACGCGCGGCGCGCTCACCCCGATGCAGTTCCTGCCGGCCGCCGAGCGGGCCGGCCTGTCGGCCGCCGTCGACGAGTTCGTCCTGGGCACCGCGCTGCGGCAGGCGGCGGCCTGGTGCCACGCCGACCCCGCGTTCGGCTCGGTCCGCGTCGGCGTCAACATGACCGCGGCTTCGCTGGGACGCGCCGACCTCGCGTCGTACCTGCTCGGACGCCTGGCCGACCACGGGCTGGGCCCCGGGCAGCTGACGATCGAGATCACCGAGCAGGCGGCCGTACCGGAGGACGTCGAGCTCGCGGCCGCGCTCCACACGCTGGACGCGGCCGGGGTGCACCTGGCCATCGACGACTTCGGCACCGGCTACTCCGCGCTGATGTACCTCGAGCGCTTCCCCGCGGCGGTGCTCAAGCTCGACAAGAGTCTCGTCGACTCGATCGACACGCACGCCTCTCCGCTCCTCGCGGCGGTCACCGCGCTCGCCCACACGCTCGGGCTGACGCTGCTGGCCGAGGGTGTCGAGACACCCGCGCAGCTCGCCGCGCTGCGCGAGCTGGACGTGCCGCTGGCCCAGGGGTTCCTCTTCGCGCCCGGGCTACCCGCCGACGAGGCCGCGGAGTACGTGCGCGCGCACCGGCCGGCCGGCGTGGCGGCCCGGCCGCCGCAGGGCGCCACGCCGGCCACGAGTGACGCGATGCCGCAGCAGCGCACGGGATCCCGGCGTCCGGCAGGTGGCGTAGGCACCGCTGCACCCCCCGCTCGGTGACACCCGGGCCGGGCACACGGCCGTGGAACGATGACGCCGTGCCTCCGTCCCCGAGCGCCCCGGCGCGGGTGGCGCTCGCGCGGCACCGCCGGCCCGTGCTCCTGGTGCTGGCCGTCGCGGTGCTCGTCGCGACGGCCGTCCCCGTCACGGTCGCCCGGATCGCCGAGCGCCGGGCCGACGACGAGGCCCGCGGTGCGGTCGCGGGGCTGAGCGCGGCCGCACGGGGCATGCGGGTGACGACGAGCTCGGCCGACGACCCGGCGGCGCAGCTGCGGGCCGCGGACGCGACGTTCGCGGCGACGGTGCCCGGCGTCACGGTGCTGACCACGCGCCTCACGTACCCGGTGGACGCGCGCTCGGCCGCCGACCCGACGGCCCCGCCGCGGGCCGTCGCGCTGGAGCACGTCGACGGCTGGGCGGACGTCACCCGCCTGGTCGACGGGCGCGCACCGCGCCCCGGCGGTGCCACGGTCGAGGTGGTGGCGCCGCGGGCGTCCGGCGTGGCCACCGGGACGCGGCTGCTCGTCGGCGACCCCGCGGTCCCGGTGACGGTGGTCGGCACGTGGGAACCGCGCGACCCCCGCGACGCGCTGTGGTTCGCCGACCCGGGCCTGGCCTCCGGCACGACCACGGACCAGCGCACCGCGATCGGCCCGCTCTTCACGGCCGACGACGCGGGCGTCGACCGGGCGGTGGACGTCCCCCTCGTCCGCTGGACCCTCTCGCCCGCCCGCGGCCTGACGGCGGACGGCCTCGCCGCGGCCGCCCGCGGCATGGCCGGCCTGCGCGACACGCTCACCGGCGCGGGCGCCCTGGTGCGCGGCGCGACCATCGAGGGCCACGGCTCGACCGAGCTCGCCGCGGCGGCGGCGACCGCCCTGGCGGCCCGCGGCGTGGCGTGGGCCGCGCTCGTGGCCGGCCTGGGC
>JAJYTJ010000305.1 GCA_021793115.1 Actinomycetes bacterium
TCGAGGGCCTCGCGGTCGCGGTGCTGCGCGATGCGCAACAGATGACGGTGCGCACGCTGGCGCGCGAGATCCATCGGCTGTCGGAGGCCGCCCGGCGCGGGACGCTAGCGCCGGACGAGGCGACCGGCAGTACGTACACGATCTCGAACAACGGCAGCTTCGGCACGTATTTCAGCGCGCCGATCATCAATCCGCCGCAAGTGGCCGTGCTGTCCCTGGACGCCGTGCGCAAGCGGCCGGTCGTCGTCGAGGGCGCAGGGGGCAACACGATCGCGATCCGTCCGGTCGGCGTCCTCGCGCAATCCTTCGATCACCGGGCCATGGACGGCGCGTACTCGGCGGCGTTCCTGAGCGCCGTGCGCCAGCACATCGAATCGACCGACTGGACCCAGCAAATCGAATAGGCGTGCCTGTCAGCCCCGTGCACCGGGCGATCGTTATTGGAGTCACGACCATGTCTATCCAGAAATTCATTCCGACGCCGAAGTTCGACGAATACCGGGACATCTTCAAGGACCACTACAAGCTGACGCGTCGTGATGACGGCGTGCTCCTGGTGCAGGCCCACACGGCGGGCGGTTCCATCCAGCTCAGCGTGCAGAACCACCGTTCGCTCGGCCAGCTGTTCAAGGTGCTCGGCCAGGATCCCCAGAACGAGCTGATGATCTTCACCGGCAGCGGCGACGACTTCATGATGACTGCGGATCCGGACGGATTCGCGCTCGAAGCCGAGGATCCGCAGTACTGGGCCTACGAGTACGCGTTCAAGGACTGCCGGATCAACATCACTTCGCCGATCTTCGACCTCGACATCCCGACGATCGGCGTCCTGAACGGGCCGGGGCTGCACACCGAGATCTGCCTGATGTGCGACATCTCGATCTGCGCCGAGCACGCGGTGATCTTCGACCCGCACTATGACGCCGGCTGGGTGCCCGGCGACGGCATCAACCTGTGCTTCCGGGAACTGCTCGGGGCGAAGCGGGCCGCCTTTGCGCTGCTGACCAGCCAGTCGATCGATGCCCAGAAGGCGCTCGAGTGGGGCATGGTCAACGAAGTGCACCCGAAGGAAAAGCTCATCGGGCGGGCGTACCAGATCGCCGATCACATCATGAAGCAGCACCGCATGACGCGCCGTCTGACGACCGCCGTCGTGCGCCGGCCGTGGAAGGAGCGGGTGACCAACGACCTGGATACCGGTATCGGTATCCAGATGTTCAGCTACCTGGCGAAGAAGTCGCACCACCACACCAAGGAGCACTTCGAGTCAGTCAATTCGACGAAGGTGCCGTCGAAGAAGGCCAAGGCCGCGCCCAAGAAGGGATAGCTCGGCGCAGCCGGTGTGCCGCCCGGAAACGGGTGGCAGGCCGGAGGACGCTGTTCGGATCGCGAAACAGGAAGCATTGCCGTTGTCGACGTCGAAAGGAAACCGGAGCTCGGACCGGACGCTGGCGATCCTCGAGGCTTTCGAGGAGAAGAAGCGGCCACTGACGCTGCGCGAACTGGCCGAGCATTGCTCGATTCCGGTGAGCACCTGCCATTCGCTGGTGCAGACGCTGCTGCTCAAGGGTTACTGCTACCAGACGAGCCGCCGCAAGGACCTGTATCCGACTCGTCGACTGCTGGACCTCGCGGCCACCGTCGTCGCGCACGACCCGTCGCTCGGTCGGATGACCCCGACGCTCGAGCAGCTGCGCGCCGACACCCAGGAGACGGTGATCCTCGGCCGGTGCCAGAAGGATCACGTGCTGTACCTCGAAGTGCTGGAGAGCCCCCAGACCATCCGTTACAGCGCGCGCGCCGGCGCCTCCAAGCCGTTGCACTCGACCTGCATCGGCAAGGTCATGCTCGCAGCGCTGGAGCCGGACCAGCTCGACGCTTGGCTCCGCAAACACCCGTTGCCCAGGGTGACCGGGCATACGGTCACGAACCCGGGCCGGCTGATCGAGGAGCTCGCGGCGGGTCGCAAGCTCGGCTACCAGAAGACGGTCGGTGAGAACGTGGCCGATGTCACGGCGCTCGCCATCCCCGTGACTGTCAATGGCGAGCTGATGGGCATCGCGCTGGCCGGACCGAGCAATCGCATGGCGGCGCATTACGAGCGCAATCTCCTGCGGCTATTTCGCGCGCAGAAAGCCCTGCGGCGCGAGGGCATCGCAACATGACGCACTACCAGAACCTTCGGGTCGAGGCCCGCGACGTTGTGCTCTGGATCCGGATCGACCGGCCGGCGTCGCGGAACGCGCTCAGTCGGCCGACGCTGGCCGAGATTGCCCGGGCCTGCAACGGCATCGCGGCCGAGCCGTCGTTGAAGGCCGTGGTCATCACCGGCGAGGGGCCCGAGGCGTTCGCGGCGGGCGGCGATCTCAAGGAACTGGCCTCCGTTCGCACCGCCGATCAGGTCGGTGCGCTCTTTGACGAGGCCTCGACGGCGCTCGACGCGGTCCGACGCTGCCCCGTGCCGGTGCTGGCCGGGCTCAACGGGTTGGCGCTCGGCGGGGGTGCGGAACTCGCGGTCGCGTGCGACTTTCGCGTCGCGGCGCGCCACGCGACGATCGGTTGCGTCCAGGCGCGCCTGCACATCTCGAGCGGCTTCGGCGGCGGCAGCGATCTCGTGCGCCTGCTCGGGCCGGGGCGGGCGCTCCGCCACGCGCTGACCGGCGAGGCGCTGAGCGCGGCCGCGGCCCGGGACCTCGGGCTCGTCGACGAGGTGGCCGGCGACGACGAGACGCTCGAGCAGTGCGTCGGCCGCTTCCTCGCGCCCATCCTGCGCCAGTCGCCGCGTGTGATCCGCGCCTGGAAGGCGATGGCGATCGCTGACCGTCTCGGGCTGCCGCTCGCGGCCCGTCGCCACGCCGAACGGGACGGGTTCTGCCGGACCTGGGTGCACGACGATCACTGGGTGCAGGTCGAGAAATTCATGCAGAAATCGCGGGAAGAT
>JAJYTJ010000082.1 GCA_021793115.1 Actinomycetes bacterium
CGCCGTTGATCGCCACCGGCCGGCCGCGCTCGAACTCGATCGTCACGTCCTCGGCCTCGATCGCGACCGCGGGGTCCCAGAACCGCACGCCCATGATCGGCTCGACCGTCTCCAGGGACACGTCGAGGTGCTCGAGCGTCTTCGCCTCGTGCGTGGCGCCCCAGATGTTCGCGTCCGTCGAGTACGCCTTCTCGGCGCTGTCGCGGTAGGGCAGGTGGTGGTCGACGAGGAACTGGCTCATCTCCGCGCGGCCGCCGAGCTCGGTGACGAAGTCCTGGTCGAGCCACGGCTTGTAGATGCGCAGGCTCGGGTTGGCGAGCAGGCCGTAGCGGTAGAACCGCTCGATGTCGTTGCCCTTGAAGGTGGACCCGTCGCCCCAGATCTCGACGCCGTCGGCCTGCATGGCGCGCACCAGCAGCGTGCCGGTGACGGCGCGGCCCAGCGGCGTCGTGTTGTAGTAGGCGCGGCCGCCGGTGCGGATGTGGAATGCGCCGCACGCGATCGCGGCGAGGCCCTCCTCGACGAGCGCGGCCTTGCAGTCGACCGCCCGCGACAGCTCGGCGCCGTACGCGATCGCGCGCCCGGGCACCTGGTCGATCTCCGGCTCGTCGTACTGGCCGAGGTCCGCGGTGTAGGTGCACGGGATCGCGCCCTTGGCCCGCATCCACGCCACGGCCACCGAGGTGTCCAGCCCGCCGGAGAAGGCGATGCCCACCCGCTCGCCGACCGGAAGCTGCGTCAGAACCTTGCTCACATCTCGTCCTTGTCTCGTGCGGAGTCTCGTGCGGAGTCTCGTGCGGGGTCGCGCGGGGCGTCCGGCGCCGCGTCGCGCGCCGAGTCGGTGCCGGCCGCGAGGTCGAGGAACCGCTGCGCCACGGACGAGCCGTTCTCGGGCTCGGCTGCGATCACCAGCACGGTGTCGTCGCCCGCGATCGTGCCGAGCACGCCCGGCACGATCGAGTGGTCGATCGCCGAGGCGAGGAGCTGCGCGCCGCCCGGCGGGGTACGCAGCACGACGAGCGGGCCGGACGCCTCCGCGGTGACGACGAGGTCGGCGGCGAGCCGAGCGAGCCGGGCCGCGAGGACCTCGGTGGCCTCGCCGCTCGGGGCCACACGCGCCGCCCCCTCGGCCGGGACCGCGTAGACCAGCGCGCCGCCCGCGTTGCGCACCTTGACGGCCTGGAGCTCGACGAGGTCGCGGGACAGGGTCGCCTGGGTGACCGTGACGCCCTCGGCGGCGAGCAGCTCGGCGAGCTCCACCTGGGAGCGCACCTGCCGACGGGCGAGCAGCGACGTGATGAGCGCCTGCCGGGCGGCCTTCGTCGCGGGTACGGAGACGGCGCTCATGCGCGCCCCTCCAGCACGAACGCCAGCAGCGCCTTCTGTGCGTGCAACCGGTTCTCCGCCTCGTCCCACACCACCGACTGCGGTCCGTCCAGCACCTCGGCCGTGATCTCCTTGCCGCGGTAGGCGGGCAGGCAGTGCAGCACCAGCGCGCCGGGGGCCGCCTGCGCGAGTCCCTCGGCGTCGAGGCGGAACGGCACGAAGGGGTGCGCCCGGTCGGCGGCCTGCGACTCCTGGCCCATGGAGACCCACGTGTCGGTGGCCACGGCGTCGGCGCCGTCCAGCGCGGCGTCGCGGCCGTGCAGCACGGCGACCGAGCCACCGGTGGCGGCGGCGATGCGCCGGGCGTCCGCCACGATCGCGGGGTCGGGCGCGAAGCCCTCCGGCGTGCCGATGCGCACGTGCATGCCGGCGGTCGCGCCGCCGAGCAGGTACGAGTGCGCCATGTTGTTCGAGCCGTCCCCGACGTAGGCGAGCGTGGTGCCGGGCAGCGTGCCGACGCCGCCGCGGTGCTGCGCGACGGTGAGCAGGTCCGCGAGCACCTGGCACGGGTGGAACTCGTCCGTCAGGGCGTTGACCACCGGGACGCCCGCGACCGCGGCCATCTCCTCCAGGCGCTCCTGGGCGTGCGTGCGCCAGACGATCGCCGCGACCTGCCGGCCGACGACGTGCGCCACGTCCGAGATCGACTCGCGCGTGCCGATCTGCGCGAGGTTGCCGTCGACGACGAGCGGGTACCCGCCCAGCTCGGCGATCCCGGTGGTGAACGAGACCTGCGTGCGCAGCGTCGGCTTGTCGAAGATGACCGCGACGGCACGCGGACCCGCCAGGGGCCGCCGCGCGAACCGGTCGTGGCTGAGCAGGTCGGCGAGCCGGAGCACGTCGGCCTGCTCGTCGGGCGTCAGGTCGTCGTCACGCAAGTAGCTCCGCAGGAAGCTGCGCACGGTGCTGGTCATGCGGTCACCTCCGCCGGCAGTCCGGCGACGAAGTCGACGAACGTCTGCGCCTGGTCCCGGGTCAGGACGTACGGCGGCGCCAGGCGGATCGTCGTGGGTGTGCAGGCGTTGACGATGAAGCCGGCCTCGAGGGCCCGCTCGGCGACCCGCGCCGCGACGGGCGCGACCAGCTCGACCGCGATGAGGAGCCCCTTGCCGCGCACGGCCGCGACGAGAGGGTGGTCCAGCGCGCGCAGCGCGCCCCGCCACCACGTGCCGAGCTCCGTCACGTGCGCCAGCAGGCCGTCGCGCTCGACGACGCCGATCGTGGCGAGCGCGGCGGCCGATGCGACGGGGTTGCCGCCGAACGTGGTGCCGTGCTGCCCGCGCCCCAGCAGACCCGCGGCGTGCTCGCCGTAGGCGACGAGCGCGCCCACCGGGAAGCCGCCGCCCAGGCCCTTGGCCACCGTGACGACGTCCGGCGTGATGCCGCCCCCGATCTCCGGGTGCTGGTAGGCCAGCCACGCCCCGGTCCGACCCATGCCGGACTGGACCTCGTCGAGCACCAGCAGGGCGCCGTGCTGCGTCGTGAACTCGCGCGCCGCGGCGAGGAACCCCGGCGGCGGGAGCCGCACCCCCGCCTCGCCCTGGATCGGCTCGACGAACACGGCCGCGACGTCGGGGCCCATCGCGGCCGCGAGCGCCGACGCGTCGCCGTAGGGCACGAACTCGACCCCCGGCAGCAGCGGCTCGAAGGGCTCGCGGTAGGCCGCCTTGTGCGTGAGCGACAGCGCGCCGAGGGTGCGGCCGTGGAACGCGTGCTCCATCGCGAGGAGGCGCGGCCGCCGCCCGTCGGCGTGACGGCGCGTGAGCTTGATCGCGCCCTCGTTCGCCTCGGTGCCGGAGTTGGCGAGGAACACGCGCGAGCCCGGCGGCGCCTGCGCCACCCGCAGCAGCGTCTCGGCGAGCGCCACCTGCGTGGGCGTGGCGAAGAAGTTGGAGACGTGGCCGAGCGTGCCCAGCTGGGCCGCGATCGCCGCGGTGAGCGTCGGGTGGGCGTGGCCCAGCGCGTTGACGGCGATGCCCGCCAGCAGGTCGAGGTAGCGCGTCCCATCCGCGTCCCACACGTACGGGCCGTCGCCCCGCACGAGGACCCGCTGCGGCGGCCCGAACGTGTCCATGAGGGCGTTCCCGTAGCGCTGCGTCCACGCTGCGACCGAGCCCGCCTGGGGCGGCATGACCTCGCTCATCACGCCACCACCGGGACCGGGGCCGTGGCAGGCCGCTCCGGCGCCTCCTCGTCGGGCAGCACCATGGTGCCGATGCCGTCCGACGTGAACACCTCGACGAGGATCGAGTGCGCCGCCCGGCCGTCGATGACGTGGGCCCGGCCGACGCCGCCCGTCACGGCGCGCCAGCAGGCCTCCATCTTGGGCCGCATGCCGGCGTCGAGGCTCGGCAGCAGGCGCGCCAGCGCGCTCGCGCGCAGGCGCCGCACCAGGCTCGTCCGGTCCGGCCAGCTCGTGTAGAGCCCCTCGACGTCGGTGAGGATGACGAGCTTGCGCGCGCCGAGCGCGATCGCCAGGGCGGCCGCCGCGGAGTCGGCGTTGACGTTGAGCACCTGTGTGGGGTCGTCGATGTCCGGCGCGACCGTGGAGACCACCGGGATGCGACCCGCCTCCAGCAGGTCCAGCACGGCTCCCGGGTTCACCTGGACCACGTCGCCGACGAGGCCGAGGTCGACCGCCTCGCCCGCGACGACACCCGGCCGGCGCCGCGCCTGCAGCAGCCCGCCGTCCTCGCCCGACAGCCCGACGGCCAGCGGGCCGTACGTGTTGAGCAGCCCGACGAGCTCGCGCGACACCTGGCCGGTGAGCACCATGCGGACGACGTCCATGGCCTCCGGCGTGGTCACGCGCAGGCCGCCGCGGAACTCGCTGGCGATGCCCAGGCGGTCGAGCATCGCGTTGATCTGCGGGCCGCCGCCGTGCACGACGACAGGGCGCAGGCCCACCTGGTGCAGGAACACCATGTCTTGCGCGAAGGCGCGCTTGAGCTCCTCGTCCACCATCGCGTTGCCGCCGTACTTGACCACGACGAGCGCGCCGGCGAACTTCTGCAACCAGGGCAGCGCCTGGACCAGCACCTCGGCCTTCTGGTCCGGGCGCAGGTCGGTGCGGGTGTCGAAGGTGTCGTCGGTCATGTCGAGTACGCGCTGTTCTCGTGGACGTAGTCGTGCGTGAGGTCGTTGGTCCAGACCGTGGCCCGGGCCCGGCCCGCGTGCAGGTCGATGTCGACCGTGACCTCGCGGGCGCTCGCCAGGTCGACGAGGCTGCGGTCCTCGTGGGCGCCGCCGGCGCGGCAGACCATGACGCCGTTGATGCTCACGTCGACCTCGTCGGCCTCGAACGGCGCGACCGCGACGGGGACGGTGCCGAGCTGGGCCAGGACGCGGCCCCAGTTCGGGTCGTTGCCGAACATCGCCGCCTTGAAGAGGTTGCCCCGGGCCACCGCCCGGGCCACCGCCACGGCGGCCTCCTCCGTGCTGGCGTTCGTGACGGTGATCGCGATGTCGTGGCTCGCGCCCTCGGCGTCCGCGATGAGCTGGCGGGCCAGGCTCGCGCACACGGCCCGCACCGCGTCGGCGAACTCGACGTAGTCCGGCAGCACCCCGCTGGCGCCGGACGCGAGCAGCGCCACCGTGTCGCTGGTCGACATGCAGCCGTCCGAGTCCAGGCGGTCGAACGTGTGGGCGGTCGCGGCGCGCAGCGCGGTGCGCAGGCCGCCGGGGTCGACGTCCGCGTCCGTGGTGAGCACGACGAGCATCGTCGCGAGCGCCGGGGCCAGCATGCCGGCGCCCTTCGCCATGCCGCCGACCGTGAACGTGCCGTGCGCCGTGTCGAGCGTGACGTGCGCGGTCTTGGCGACCGTGTCGGTCGTCATGATCGCGGTGGCGGCGTCGGGGCCGCCGTCGCCGCTCAGCGCCCCGACGAGCGGGGCGATGCCCGCGAGCAGCCGGTCGACGGGCAGTCGCTCTCCGATGAGCCCCGTGGACGCGACCAGCACGTCCGTGGGCTGCAGGCCCAGCGCGCCGGCCACGGTCGCGGCGGTCGCCTCGACGTCGGCGTAGCCGGCGGGACCGGTGCACACGTTGGCGCCGCCGGAGTTGAGGACCACCGCGCGGGCGTGGCCGTGGGCCGCGACCCCGCGCGACCACTTGACCGGCTCGCCGACCACGCGGTTCGACGTGAACACGGCACAGAGGTTGTCGCGCGGCCCGTCGTTGACCACCAGGGCGAGGTCCGGCCGGCCCGACGCCTTGAGGCCCGCCGTCACGCCCGCAGCGCGGAACCCCGCCGCCGCGGTCACGCCGGGCGAGTCGCCGCCGGTGAGCACCTCACCGCTCGGACTGTTGATCATATGCGCGATCATACATACCTATGCAGGTGCGCGGGTGCACGGCGCGCACCGGCTCGGCCTCGTCGACGCGGCCGGTCGGCTACGGCGCGACGCCGTCGACCGGCAGCCCGAGCGTCTCGGGCAGCCCGAGGGCCAGGTTGAGCGACTGCAGCGCGCCACCCGCGGTGCCCTTGACCAGGTTGTCGATCGCGGCGACGGCGACGACCCTGCCGGCCGCCTCGTCGAGCGCCACCTGCAGCAGCGCGGTGTTCGCCCCCAGCACCGACGCCGTGCTCGGCCATACGCCCTGCGGCAGCAGCTCGACGAACGGCTCGTCCGCGCAGGCCGCCGCCCACGCGGCGCGCAGGTCCGCCGCGGTGACGGCGCCGAGCGCCGGCGCGGTCACGGTCGCGAGGATGCCCCGGCTCATCGGCACGAGGACGGGCGAGAAGCTCAGGCGTACGGCGCCGGCGCCGGCCGCCCGCAGGTTCTGGATGATCTCCGGCACGTGCCGGTGCGTGCCGGCCATGCCGTAGGGCTGCGCGGCACCGAGCGCCTCGGCCGCCATGAGGTGCGGCTTGGCGGCCTTGCCGGCGCCCGAGTACCCGACCGCGAGCACCGCAACCACGTCCGAGGTGTCGACGAGGCCCGCCGCCACGCCCGGCTGCAGGGCGAGCGTCACCGCCGTGACGTTGCACCCGGGCACGGCGATGCGCCGCGTCTGCGCGAGCAGCTCGCGCTGCGTGGGCCCCGCGCCTGCGCGGACGAGCTCCGGCAGGCCGTAGGGCCAGGTGCCGGCGTGCTCGGTCCCGTAGAACCTCGTCCACGCCTCCGGGTCGACGAGGCGGTGGTCGGCGCCGAGGTCGACGACGATCGCCCCGTCCCCCCGGGCCTCGAGCGCCGCGGCGACCTCGCCGGAGGCCCCGTGCGGCAGCGCGAGGACCACGACGTCGTGCCCGGCGAGCGCCTCCACGGTCGTCGGCACGATCTCCCTCGCGGCCAGCGCCCGCAGGTGCGGGTGGTGCTCGCCGAGACGCGTCCCGGCGCTACCGTGCGCCGTGAGGGCACCGACCACCGCCTCCGGGTGGCCCAGGAGCATGCGGAGCATCTCTCCGCCGGCGTACCCGCTCGCACCGGCGACGGCCACGGTGAACGTCATTGCATGAGCATACAGTCTCCTGCACAGCGATTCGTTCGCCCGTTGTCGGGCCCCCGGGGAGCACCTTGGCGTGGTACCACGGACCCATGCGTGCCGTCGTCGCCCAGCGTCCCGGTGGTCCCGAGGTCCTCGAGCTCGTCGACCTACCTGATCCCGTGCCCGGTCCCGACGAGGTCCTCGTCCGCGTCACCGTCGCGGGCGTGAACTTCATCGACACCTACCGCCGATCCGGCGTGTACCGCATGTCGTTCCCCCATGTCGTCGGCGCCGAGGGCGCGGGCGAGGTCGTCGCGGTGGGATCCGCGGTGAGCGAGGTGCGGCCGGGCCAGCGCGTGTGCTGGTTCTCGTCGGCCGGCTCGTACGCGGAGCTCGCGGTCGTGCGGGCCGCGGACGCGATCGTCGTCCCCGCCACGGTGGACGACGACACCGCGGCCGCCCTGGCGATGCAGGGGGTCACCGCGCACTACCTCACCGCCTCCACCGTGCCGCTCGAGGCCGGGGACGACGTGCTGCTCCATGCCGCCGCAGGCGGGGTGGGCCTGCTCGCCACCCAGCTGGCCGCGCGCCGCGGCGCCCGCGTCATCGGCACCGTCGGGTCGGCCGAGAAGGAGGATCTCGCACGCGCGGCCGGAGCCGCCGACGTGATCCGCTACCGCGACCTGGCCGACCTCACGCGCGACCTGCCGCCGCTCGTCCGCGGGCTCACCGGCGGCGCGGGCGTGCGGGTCGCGTACGACTCCGTCGGCAAGGACACGTTCGACGCCTCGCTCGCGAGCATCCGGCCCCGCGGCACGCTCGTGCTCTTCGGCGGCTCGTCCGGTCAGGTGCCGCCGTTCGACCTCCAGCGGCTCAACGCGGCCGGGTCGCTCTACGTCACGCGCCCCTCGATCAACGCGTACGCCCGGACCCGGGCCGAGCTCGCGTGGCGGGCCGACGAGCTGTTCTCACTCGTCGCCGACGGTGCGCTCACGGTCCGCGTCGGCGCGCGGTTCCCGCTCGCGCGGGCCGCCGAGGCGCACCGGGCCCTCGAGGGCCGCGCCACCACGGGCAAGGTGCTCCTCACCCTCTGACCACCCGTCCTCCCGGCGGTGGCCACGGCAGGCCCAGCAGCTCCTGGCCGTCGCGGTGGTGCTCGCACAGCTCCCACGGCCACCGGCCCGCCTCGTCGGACCAGACGACCTGCAGCGCCGGCACCGGGCCGAGGCCGGTCGCGTAGAGCGCCTGGGCCAGCACGAGCCGGGACGGGTCGTCGACCCGCACCACGAGACACTCGCGGCCGACCTCCTCCGACCCCAGCACCTGCCCCGCCCCGATCGCGCGCCCGTCGCGCACCGCACCGGCGAGCGTGTCCAGCACGTGGTGCGCCGTGGCGAAGCCGGCGCCGCTGAGGATCAGCTCGGGGTGCCCGTGGTAGCGGGTGAGGCCGGCCGTGTACGTGTGGACGTGCCGCCCCTGCTCGTCCTCCACCGCGATGACCGCCCACCCCACGCACCGGATGTCGTCCACCACGTCCGCCACGAAGTCGCCGATCGACTGCCCGCCGCACATCGCACACATCACGCCCTCCTCCGCTCGCCCCTCGCCCATGCGTCGAACATACGTTCGATCACCGACATCCGGCTGCGACCGGCTGCGTCAGACGCCCCGGGGCGCCTGCCGAGACGGCCGTTCCCGCGAGCGAGCGGGCCCGCTAGCGTGCGGCACTGCAGGCCACCCCGGCGCCGGCCGCCGGGACCACGGCCCTGCCCACGCCCACGAGCCGAGGACCCCCGCCATGACGACACCTCCCGACGACGCCCGCCCCGCCCCGCTGACGGCCCCGCTCGGCGCCGTCGTCCCGTCGTCGGTCCCCACCCACTGGTACAACCTCGCCGCGGACCTGCCGGAGCCGTGCCCCCCGGCGCTCCACCCCGGCACGCGCGAGCCGTTGGGCCCCGACGACCTGGCGCCGCTGTTCCCCCTGGCCCTCATCGAGCAGGAAGTCAGCACGCAGCGCTGGATCGAGATCCCGCAGGCCGTGCGCGAGGTCTACGCGCTGTGGCGGCCCTCGCCGCTGGTCCGCGCGCTGCGCCTGGAGCGCGCGCTGGGGACCCCGGCCCGCATCTACTACAAGTACGAGGGCGTCTCGCCGGCCGGCTCCCACAAGCCCAACACGGCGGTCGCGCAGGCCTACTACAACGCCCTGGAGGGCGTCACCAAGCTGACCACCGAGACCGGCGCCGGCCAGTGGGGCGCCTCTCTCGCCCTGGCCAGCGCCCTGTTCGGCCTCGAGTGCGAGGTGTGGCAGGTCCGGGCGTCCTACGACGGCAAGCCCTACCGGCGGCTGCAGATGGAGACCTACGGCGCCACCTGCCATCCCTCGCCCTCCGAGCTCACCGAGGCCGGACGCTCGTTCCTCGCCCAGGACCCGCACACCACGGGTTCCCTCGGGATGGCCATCAGCGAGGCCGTCGAGGTCGCGGTCGGCGACCCGCGCGCCCACTACGCGCTCGGCAGCGTGCTCAACCACGTGCTGCTGCACCAGACCGTCATCGGCCAGGAGGCGCTGGCCCAGCTGGACGCGCTGGGCGAGACGGCGGACGTCGTCTTCGCCTGCGCGGGCGGCGGCTCGAACCTCGGCGGGCTCTCCTTCCCGTTCCTCGGCCGCAACCTCCGGGACGGCGGCACGACGAAGGTGGTCGCGTGCGAGCCTGCCGCCTGCCCGTCCCTGACGCAGGGCGAGTACCGCTACGACTTCGGCGACGTCGCCGGGCTCACGCCGCTGCTCAAGATGCACACCCTGGGCAAGGACTTCGTCCCGCCGCCCATCCACGCCGGCGGCCTGCGGTACCACGGCATGGCGCCGATGGTGTCGCACGCCAAGCAGCTCGGGCTGCTCGACGCGATCGCCGTGGAGCAGGACGATGCCTTCGCGGCCGGAGTCCAGTTCGCGCGAGCCGAGGGCATCGTCCCGGCGCCCGAATCCACGCACGCCGTCGCGGGCGCGATCGCCCGGGCCCGTGCCGCGACGAGCGACGAGGTCATCGTCATCGGCCTGTCCGGCAACGGCGTGCTCGACCTGCCCGCCTACCACGAGTACCTCTCGCGGTAGCGGCCGCCCGACGACGAGGGGCCCCGCGGCCGGTCGGCTCGCGGGGCCCCTCGTCGTGGGAGGTTCAGGCGCGCAGCGTCGCGCCGAACCTCCGGTGCGCCTCGGCCACCACGGCCTCGCGGACCGCGGCGGTCTCGGCGGCCGTCAGCGTCCGGTCACCCGCACGCAACCGCAGCGAGAACGCCAGCGACCTGCGCCCGGCACCCACCTGCTCGCCGGTGTAGACGTCGAACAGGCGGACCTCCTCCAGCACGTCCCCGGCGGGGCTGGCCGCGGCACCGGCGCGGACGGCCTCGAGCACGTCGCCCGCCGGCACGCCGACGTCGACGACGAGCGCGACGTCCTCCTTGGCGACCGGGAACGTCGAGACGGGCCTCGCCTCGGGGGCCTGGTCGCCGCCGGCCGCGAGCAGCGCGTCGAGGTCCAGCTCGAAGGCCACCGTGCGGGGCGGCAGGTCGTGCGCCGCCACCACGGCCGGGTGCAGCTCACCGGCGTACCCGAGAGGCTCCCCCGACGACCCGACGACCGCCGCGCACCGGCCCGGGTGGAACGGCGCGTGGGTAGCGGCGACGAGCGTCACGGGGGCGCCCACGAGCGCCGCCACGGACCGGACCAGGGCGAACGCATCGGCGGCGGCCGCGGGGCGGCCGGGGCCCCACCAGCCCGCCCGGTCCCGGCTGCCCGCCAGCAGTGCCGCCACGTGCCGCGGCTGGTCCGGGATGGCGGCGGCGAGGGCGGCCAGCTGCCCGTCCGACGGGCGCACACCCCCCGGCAGCTGCGGGGCGGCCGGCGCGCCCGCCAGCGGGTGCACCACGAGGCCGGCCTCGAACAGGGCTACGTCGCTCGCGCCGCGCGCGATGTTGCGCCGGGCCGTGTCGAGCACCGACACCAGGAGGTCCGTCCGCAGGAACGGCTGCTGCTCCGCGATCGGGTTGGCGACGCGCACGGCCGTGCGCCGCGGGTCGTCGGCGGGCAGGCCCATCGCATCCCACTGCTCCGTCCCGACGAACGGGTACGAGAGCACCTGGACCAGGCCCTCCGACACGAGCCGCTCCGACACCGCACGGCGCACGCGCTGCGGCCGCGTGAGGCCCCGCCCCGGCGGGGCGGGCGGCACCACGGACGGGATCGCGTCGTAGCCGCGCAGGCGCGCGACCTCCTCCACCAGGTCCACGCCCACCTGCAGGTCGCCGCGCCACGTGGGCGGGGTGACCGTGAAGTCGTCCGCGACGGCGCACCCGAGCGAGACCAGGGTCGTGCGGACCTCGTCGGGCGAGTACGGCACGCCGACGAGGCGGGCCGGCAACGTCGGGTCGAGCGCGATCGCCGACGGCGGCACGGTCCGGTCGAGGTCCGTGAGGGCCTCGTCGACGTGGCCGCCGCCGTGCTCGACGAGCAGCTGGGCCACGCGCCGCGCGGCCACGCGCGGCAGCTGCGGGTCGACGCCCCGCTCGAACCGCTTGGCCGCCTCGGACGGCAGCTTGTGCCGGCGGGACGAGCGGGCGACCGTGATGGGGTCGAAGTGCGCCGCCTCGATCACCACGTCGGTCGTCGCGTCGTTGACGCCGCTGGTCTCGCCGCCCATCACGCCCGCGAGGCCGATGATCCGCGAGCCCCGGCCCGCGGGGCTGTCGGTGATGAGGAGGTCCTGCGGGTCGAGCGCCCGGTCCACTCCGTCGAGCGTCCGCAGCCGCTCCCCCGCCCGGGCCCGGCGCACCACGATCGGCCCCGCCAGTCCCGCGGCGTCGTAGGCGTGCAGCGGCTGCCCGAGGTCGAGCATGACGTAGTTCGTCGCGTCGACCGCGAGGTTGATGGGCCGCATCCCGGCCTGCTGCAGGCGACGCTGCAGCCACGCCGGCGACTGCTGCGTGGCGCGCACGCCCCGCACGGTGAGCGCGACGAACCGGTCGCACCCGGCGACGCCGTCGAGCGGCTCGTCGTCGACCTCGACGGGGAACCCGCCGGTGGCCGGCACCAGGTCCGCCGGCGTGGCCAGGCCGGGGTCGGTGAACGCCGCGCCCGTGGCGTGCGCGTACTCCCGGGCGATGCCGCGCAGCGCGAAGCAGTAGCCGCGGTCCGGTGTGACGTTGACCTCCAGCACCTGCTCGCCGATGCCCAGCAGCGGCTTGGCGTCCAGGCCGGCGGGCGTCGCGTCGTCGCTCAGCCCCAGGCGGGACAGCACGATGATCCCGGAGTGGTCGTCGCCGATGCCGAGCTCACGCGCCGAGCAGATCATCCCGTCCGAGACGTGCCCGTAGGTCTTGCGCGCGGCGATCGTGAAGTCGCCCGGCAGCACCGCACCAGGCAGCGCGACGACGACATGGTCGCCCACCTCGAAGTTGTGCGCGCCGCAGACGATGCCGCGCGGCGCACCCTCGCCGACGTCGACCTGGCACCAGTTGACCGTCTTGCCGTTCGACTGCGGCTCGGGGTGCCGCTCGAGCACGTGGCCGACGACGAGCGGGCCGGCGACCGAGCCGGAGACGTGGACCGCCTCCTCCTCCAGGCCGACGCGAACGAGGTCGGCCGCCAGTCCCTCGGCCGTCAGGCCGTCCGGCAGCGCCACGTGGTCACCGAGCCACGCCAGGGGCACGAGCACCATGTCAGATCACCGCCCGGAACTGCTCGGAGAAGCGCACGTCGCCCTCGACGATGTCGTGCATGTCGGCGATGCCGTTGCGCAGCATCAACGTCCTCTCGATGCCCATGCCGAACGCGAAGCCCGAGTACTCGTCGGGGTCGACCCCCGTGGCCCGCAGCACGTTGGGGTTGACCATCCCGCAGCCGCCCCACTCGATCCAACCGGGGCCGCCCTTCTTCTGCGGGAACCACAGGTCCATCTCGGCGCTCGGCTCGGTGAACGGGAAGTAGCTGGGCCGCAGGCGGGTGCGGGCGTCGGGGCCGAACATCGCGCGCGCGAAGTGGTCCAGCGTCCCCTTGAGGTGCGCCATCGTCAGGCCCTTGTCCACGGCCAGCCCCTCGACCTGGTGGAACACCGGCGTGTGGGTCTGGTCGAGGGCGTCGTTGCGGAACACCCGCCCGGGGCACACCACATACACCGGGAGCTCCCGGGACAGCAGGGTCCGCGCCTGGACGGGCGACGTGTGGGTGCGCAGCAGCAGCCCGGAGCCGGCCGGGGCGACGAAGAACGTGTCGGCCATCTGCCGTGCCGGGTGGTCCGGCCCGTGGTTGAGCGCGTCGAAGTTGAACCACTCGGCCTCGACCTCGGGACCCTCGGCGATCTCCCAGCCCATCGCGACGAACACGTCGCCGATGCGGTCGGCGACCGTGTCCAGGGGGTGGCGCGCGCCGAGGGGCCGCCGGTCGGCGGGCAACGTGACGTCCAGCGCCTCCTCGACGAGCACGCGCGCGTCGCGCTCCGCCTCGAGCGCGGCCTCGCGCGCGGCGAGCGCCTGGGTGAGCCGGCCGCGGGCCTGCCCGACGAGCTTGCCGGCGGCCGCCTTGTCGGCCGGCGGCAGCCCGCCGATCGCGCGGTTCGCCAGGGCGAGCGGGCTGCGGTCGCCCGCGTGGGTGGCCCGGACGGCCTTGAGGTCGTCGAGGCTCGTGGCGGCGGCGACCGCGCCGAGCGCGGCGTCGAGCGCCGCCGCGACGGCGCCGGCGTCCAGGGGGGACAGGTCAGGGGTGGACATCGAGAGCCTTCCAGGTGGGACCGGGGAGAAATCTAGCGGCGCCCGCCCCCGGGCCTGGTCTCGCGTCCGAACGACGCGTCAGCGAACCGGCCCGGGCACGGGCCGGAGAAATCGGCGGCCTGCTCCCGCCGCTCGCGTCGTCACGGCGACCATGGTGCCACACCGCCCTCGCCGCCCCTCCCGGACAGCGGGAACGTGTCGACGGCCGTGTAGAGCGGACCGCCCCCGCGACCCTCGCCGGGGCGCGAGGCGACGAGGAGCAGCGAGTCGACGGTCCACTCCGGCCCCTCGTACACCGCCAGGGCGCCGACGAGGGCCTCCGCGTCGAACGGCACCCAGCCGCCGTCGCTCCCGTCGGGCCCGCCGGCTCGCGCGCGCGCCGCCCTCCCCCGCCCACGGCGCCCGCCGGGATCGCGGACGCGCCCGATGGTCAGGTGGGCTCGCTCGCGCGGCCGGTCGTCGGGCCGGGCGCCGACGCGCTCGCCCGCCGCCACCGCCGCGTGCGCGAGCGCCAGCTGCGCCCCGGTGTCGCCGCCGACGCCGACCCACAGCGTCCGGTGGGAGAACAGCCCGGCGCCCCGCAGGCGCACGCGGTACGGCGCGACGTTCGCCGCGCCGGTCGCCAACGCAGCAGTCAGCTCAGCCACCCGCCCGTCGGGCACGTCGCCGTAGAAGGCGCACGTGAGGTGCCACGTCTCGCGGGCGGACCAGCGCACCGGCCCGGTGCCGTCGCCCGGCAGCGTGCGCCGCACGGCGCCGAGCGCCAGGTCCAGGTGGTCGAGGACGTCCTGCGGCGGCCACACGGCCGCGAACAACCGCACGTGGCCAGTGTCTCAGCGCTGGGCGCGCGCGCTCGCGTACAGGCAGATGGCCGCGGCCGTGGCGAGGTTCAACGACTCGGCGTGCCCGCGGATCGGCACGCGCACGGCCGCGTCCGCGAGCGCCAGCACGTCGTCCGGCAGGCCCCACGCCTCGTTGCCGAACAGCCACGCCGTCGGGCGGGCGAGGTCCCTCGACGCGCCGCCGCCCGCGGCGTCGAGCAGGTCGTCGAGGTCGAGGTCGCCGCCGCCGTCGGCGGCCAGCACGAGCATCCCGGCCGCGCGCAGCCGCGACACGGCCTGCGGCAGGTCGGACCCCGCGACCACGGGCAGGTGGAACAGCGACCCTGCGGTCGACCGCACCACCTTGGGGTTGTGCACGTCCACGCTGGCGTGCGACAGCACCACGGCGTCGGCACCGACCGCGTCGGCGACTCGCACGATCGTCCCGGCGTTCCCCGGGTCGCGCACGTGGGCGAGCAGCGCGACGAGCCGCGGGACCCCGGCGAGCACGTCGTCGAGCGTCGCGGTCAGGCGGTCGACGACCGCGACCACGCCCTGCGCGTCGGCGCTCATCGCCTCGAGCACCGCGCCGGTGCCGAGCCGCACCGCAAGCCCCGCGTCGTCGGCCGCGACCGCGATCTCCGGATGGCGCGCCGCGGCCTCGTCGGACAGGTAGAGCGCGCGGACGGACGACGGGACGAACCGCACCGCCTCGCGCACCGCCTGCGGCCCCTCGACGAGGAACCGGCCGGTGCGCTCACGCGCCGGACGCCCGGCCAGAGCCGCGACCTGCCGCACCCGCTCCGCGCGGGGGTTGGTCATCGGCTCCTGGTCCGGGCGTCCGGACTCCCCGAAGGGAGGAGGTGTCACGCCGCGGTGGGCGCGTTGACGTCCTCGGGAAGGGCGTCCTTGGCGACCTTGACGAGCGCGGCGAAGGCCGGCGCGTCATTGACCGCGAGGTCGGCCAGCACGCGGCGGTCCACCTCGACGCCGGCGAGCTTGAGGCCCTGGATCAGGCGGTTGTACGTCAGGCCCTCGGCCCGCGACGCCGCGTTGATCCGCTGGATCCACAGCTTGCGGAAGTCGCCCTTCTTCGCCTTGCGGTCCCGGTACGCGTAGACGAGGGAGTGGGTGACCTGCTCCTTCGCCTTCCGGTACAGGCGCGAGCGCTGCCCGCGGTAGCCGCTGGCGCGCTCGAGGGTCGTCCGGCGCTTCTTCTGGGCGTTGACCGCCCGCTTCACGCGTGCCACGTGATGCTCCTTGCTCGTCCAGGCTCGTCGTGCCCGGCCATCGCCCTCGGGGGGCGGGCCGTGGTCACTTCCCGAGCAGCTTCTTGATCTTCGGGGTGTCCACGGCCGTAACCACCTGGTCGCCGGCAAGGCGACGGGTGCGACGGCTCGACTTGTGCTCCAGCAGGTGCCGGGCGTTGGCCTGCTCACGCATGAGCTTGCCGGTGCCGGTCACGCGGAAGCGCTTCTTGGCACCGGAGTGCGTCTTGTTCTTCGGCATGGCTGCCGTGTCTCCTTGTCGTTCGCGCCGCACGGGACCGTCCGGCTCGGGTGGTGCTAGCTCTCGGGGCGAGGCTTCGCTGGGCGGGGGGCCGCCGGGCGGGGCGCCGCCGGGCGAGGCGCCGCGGGCCGCGGCGTGGCCGGACCGTCCGACGAACCCGCGGCCGAGGCCG
>JAJYTJ010000083.1 GCA_021793115.1 Actinomycetes bacterium
GGGCGCGAGCTGGTGCGCGCCGGCGACGCCGCGGCGGCCGCCGACTGTAGAGTGTCTGCAACAGTCGCGTCGACGGCGGGAGGCTCGCGGTGAGCAACGGCGGAGCCCGGGTGTACCTGGGCCGGGACGGGCAGGCGACGCACGCCGGCTACTGGTCCGACCGGCCCGACGTCGACGCCACGACGCGGCGCCGGCTGCGGGACCTGGAGCTGCTGGCCGACGAGCGGCGCAACGTCGACGAGCGCACGCGGCTGGTCGTCGGCGAGCTGCGGGTGGCCGGCTGCTCGTGGACCCTCATCGGCGATCGCCTGGGCATCAGCCGCTCGGCAGCGCAGAAGCGGTTCGGGCCCGACGCCCTGCTGTAGCGCCCAGCTCGTCGACGCCGCTACCCGCCGGCGTGCAGCAGGATGCTGGTGATCCGCGACAGGCACAGGCCGGCGGCCCGGGCGGTCGCCCGCTGGCTCATCCCGCCATCGACGGCGGCCACCACCAGCTCGTCGCGCACCTCGAGCGCTGCGCGGTAAGCGTCATTGGCGCTGGCGACGGCCGCCCCGGCCGCCCGCAGGCGCGGCTCGAGGTCGCTGAGCACTGCACGCGTCGCCACGGCCGGCTACCCGAGCTCGAGCAGCAGGGCGTTGACGCGCGAGATGGCCAGCCCGGTGACCCGGGACACGGCCCGCTGGCTCATGCCGCCGTCGACGGCGGCCACCACCAGCTCGTTGCGCAGCTCGCGGGCCGCCCGCAGGCGGTCCTCGGCGTCGCGGGTTGCGGCCGCGGCGGCCGCCAGGCGCGGCGGCATGTCGACGAGCACCGGTGATGACGCCATGACCTGCGCCCTTTCCCGACTTCACCGCGCTGAACCGACAGGTTCGCCACGGTGTACGTACGCAGTTCACCGCGGTGAACTCCCGGCCCCAGGCCGGAACCTACCCCGCTGGACATCACCCGGCCGGCAGGCGGCCGGGTGCGACGTCGACGCTCAGCCGGCGGGCTGGTCGCCGGCGGCCAGGTAGGCGGCCAGCGTGTAGGTGGCGTGGCGGTCCATCCGGCCGCGGGAGCGGTCGTAGCGGCGGGTGGTGTTGGCCGACGCGTGGCCGGCGGAGTCCTGCACGTCGCGCAGCGGCACCCCGGCGTCCAGCGACAGCGTGACGAACGCGTGGCGCAGGTCGTGCGGGTGCAGGCCCGGCTTGCCGGGCACCGCGGCCCGCCCGATCGAGCGCACCCAGTCGTGCACCCGCCGGCGAGTGACGTCGCGCAGCTGGCCGTCGCCGCGGCGGGGCGTCAGGAACAGCAGCCCGGTGCCGGTGCCGGCCTGCCCCAGCAGCTGCGCCCGCTCGAGCAGCCATGCGTCGATCGCCGCCGCGGTGCTCGGCGCCAGCGGCACACGCTGCGGCACGCCGCCGGTGCCCTTGCGCGCCACCGCGAGAGTGCGGTGCCCGCGCTCGGTGCCCAGGTCGGCCACCTGGGCGGCCAGCGGCTCGCTGACCCGCAGCCCGTTGAGCGCCAGCAGCAGCATGAGGGCGTGCGTCATCGGCCCACGCCGGGCCGCTTCGGCCAGGAACGCGCGCAGCTCGTCCCGGCTCAGCCCGGTGCCGCTCGAGGTGTCCGGCAGCCGCGGCCGGCGCACGTGGCGCAGCGGGCTGACGGCCACCAGCTGCTCGTCGACGGCGTACGCGTAGAACGAGGCGAGCACCGCCAGCCGCTGGGCGACGGTCGCCGGCCGGCGGCCGCGGTCGAACAGCCACGCTTTGTAGGCCTCCACCTGCCGGCGGTCGGCGGCCAGCGGGTCGACGCCGGCGCCGGCGCACGCGTCGAACCACTCGGCCAGCACCCGGGCGTAGGAGTGCAGCGTGTTGGCGTTGGCCTGGTACCCCAGCAGCCACCCGTAGGCCGCCTCACGGGCCGCCGGCGGCACCGCGGCGGCGGGCACCAGCTGGCCGGCCGGGCCCGAGGCATCGGGCAGGTCCTGCGCGACGCGTGGCACGTCGACGAGCGACGCCTGCGGTCCGGCCGGCTCGCTCACGGCTCAGCCCTCGAGGTCCTCGAGCTCGTCGGCGTGCTGCGGCTCGTCGACGTCGACGCGCGGCCGGTAGGCCTGCCGGTTGATCGCCAGCTGCGCGCGCTCGAGCAGGTCGCCGATCGCGCCGGCCCGCTCGGCGGCCTCTCGCAGGAACGCGGCCGCGGCCTGGGCGCGCGGCCAGGGGTCGGCGCCGTCGTCCTCGACCACCTCGTGGTCGTCCAACGAGCGCAGCAGCCCGCCGGCGAGCTGCTCGAGGGCCTGGCGCAGCCCGTACTCGGCGGCCTTGAGCGAACCGGTCACCTCGTAGACGAGCGGGGCTGGCAAGCTGGCCCCGCCGATCGTCAGGTGGTTGATCGCGCGCACGTTCTCGTAGGCCTCGTCGGCCAACTCGGTGAGCTTCACAGCAACCCCTCTCCGGCGTCCTCCGGACGCCCATACTGGCCGTTATTGGCGACACCCAGGTGGCGTGCCTGCCACCGCGACGGTGCCGGGTAGGGCAGGGCCCGCAGTCGCCGCGTCGGGCGTCGGCGGGTGGGGATGTCGAACTGCCCGTCTGGGCGCCGGAAGTGGTGCCACAGCCCCTGGCGGATGCACGTGACGACGTACACGCCGGGCTCGTCGGCGTCGACGAGGCCGCGCAGCACCGCCGGCGGCACGTAGGTCACCACGTGGCCGCTCACGCGATCGCCTGCTGCCGGCTCGGCGCCGACTCGTCGGCCGTGTCCGCGTCGCGTTGGGTGGGCAGGCCTCCCAGGGCGGCCACGGTGCGCCGCAGCGTGGCGCGCTGCACCTTCACGTAGCGGCGGGTGGTGTTCGGGGAGGCGTGGCCGAGCAGCTGCTGCACGGTGAACACGTCGTGCTCGAGGTCGTAGGCGCGTGTGGCGAACCGGTGGCGCAGTGCGTGCATGCTGACGCCGCGGGGCAGCAGGTCGGCGATCCGCGTCCCGACGTAGCCAGCGCTCAGGTGCCCGGTCGGGCCCAGGAACGCCCACCCGGCCGGCAGCGCCCGCAGCGCCGCGGCGATGCTGCCGGTCAGCGGCAGCACCCGGTCCCGGCTGCCCTTGCCGTGCACCACCAGCGACCAACCGTCGTCGTCGGCCAGCAGGTCGCGGCTGTGCACCTTGGCGACCTCGCCGCGGCGCATCCCCAGCTCGGCGGCCAGGCGCAGCATGAGCGCCTCACGCGGCGCCGCGGCCGCCAGCGCGCCGTCGTAGGCGCGGTCGGACGCCGGGTGCGGGTTCGGTGCCGCCGGGCGCGGCCGCGGCAGGCGGGCGGCCGGGTCGTGCTCGCACCGGCCGGTCGTCGCCGCCCAGCCGTAGAACGCCTGCACGCTCGAGCAGTACGACCGACGCGTCTCCGCCTTCAGCTCGCGCGTGGCGAACCACTCCACCAGCTGCTCGGCGCTCACCTGCGCAGGGTCCGGGCAGCGCAGCTGGTGGGCCAACGTGCCGATGTGGTGCAGCCGCAGCTCGATGGTCGTCTCCGGGTAGCCGGCCGCCCGTAGGTCAGTGCGCCACGCCTCGTGCCACGCCCGCCAGCCCGCCGGCAGCGCGCGGCGCGCTGGACCGTGCGCCTTGCGCGCCGGCACCGGGTCCGCGTGCGTACGCCCGTCCGCGATCGCCCAGGCGTAGAACCGGCGCGCGGCCACCGAGGCCGGCGTGCGCTGGGACTGCGGCAGGCCGGCCAGGTGCCGCTCGACGTCGACGAGCTGGAGCTGCCAGGGCCCCACCGGCGCGACGTCGCGGGCCAGCCGGCGCACCCGCTTGGCGTAGTCCGGCCCGGTCGCCACGCCGGCGGCCGCCAGGTCCGCGACGAACGCCGCCACCGCCTGCTCCCAGGCGCGCGCCGCGGTCACCGGGCACGCTCCAACGCCTCGAGGGTCGACCGCATCGAGCCGATGGTGGTCTGCACGTACACCGCGGTGGTGGCCGGCTTGGCGTGGCCGAGCAGCTCTTGCACCGCGCACACGTCGCGCTCGAGCGCGTAGGCCCGCGTGGCGAACCGGTGGCGCAGCTTGTGGGCGGAGTACCCGGCCGGCAGCACCCGGGCCAGGTAGCGGCCCACGGTGTCCGCTGAGAGGTGCCCGCCGGTGCGTCCGGGGAACACCCAGCCGGTGGCCGCGCCGGCGGCCAGCAGTGCGTCGGCCAGCTCGTCGGGCACCGGCAGCGAGCGGACCTTGGCGCCCTTGCCGTGGACCGTCAGCCACCAGCCGTCCACCTCGTCGTGCAGGTCGTCGACGTGCACGCGCGCCACCTCGGCGCGCCGCAGCCCGAGGTCGCCGGCCACCTGCACCAGCAGCCGGTCGCGCTCGGAGGGCGCCAGGGCCAGGGCCGCGGCGTAGTCGGCTTCGCGCACCGGCCGCGGCCGCGGCAGCGCCTCGGGCACCCGCGGCACGTTGCGCGACGGGTCCTCGGTGGTCAGGCCCTCGCGCACCGCCCAGCCGTAGAACCCCACCACCGCCTTGCGGTACGCGCGCCGGGTGTTCGGAGCCAGACCGTCCAGCCACCGCACCAGGTCCCGGGGCGTGAGGTCCCACGGCCCGGTGTCGGGGTAGCGGGCCGCCAGCGCGCGCAGGCGGCCGCGGTACCAGCCGATCGAGCTGGCGGCCAGACCGCGGGCCCGCAGATGGTGGGAGTAGTCGGACAAGGCCGCCGGCCAGCTGGCCTGCGTCGTGACGGCGTTCATGAGCCCCTCTCTCGTCGTGCTAACACACGCTAACACTTGTTAGCAGGTGTTAGCGACGGCGAGTGAGGGCGTGTCGCTCCCGGTCAGTAGCCGCGCTTGTCCAGTTCGACCTCTAGGGCCCGCTGGATGAGGAAGTTCTGCGGCACGCCAGTCTCGGCGCAGCAGCGCTGGAGCCGCTCGTACAGCTCCTCGCTGACCCGCGGGCCCAGCTGGCGCATCCGGCCGCCGGCCGGTGCCGGCTTGGCCGGCGTGGCGGGTGGCGCCGGGGCGGGTGCCGGCTCGGCCGGGTGCACCCCGTTGTCGGGCGCCGGCGTCAGGTCCGCGACGTCGGGCAGCTCAAGGTGAGCAGGCTTGCTCGTTGGCTTGACCATCACGCCACTACCTCCCGGGGCGTCAGGGCGGCCGCCTCCAGCAGCCGCCCGGTGATCCGTTCGTGCACCTCCACGACGTCGCGCGCCTGCGCGCCGTAGGCCCGCAGCGGGGCGTGCGCGCCCTCGGCCTGGCGCACCACCGCCCGGCGCGGCACCACCTCCCACAACGTCGCGCCGTACTGCTCGCGCAGCTGCGCCAGCAGCTCGCCGGCGCGCGCCTCCCGACCCGGCACGTTCGTGGCCACGACGCCCAACAGCACCGGGGCGCCGACGCCGCGCTGGGCCGCCACCCGGTAGACGGACTCGGCGGCCTTGGGCAGCGCCTCCAGCGCGTTGTCCGCTAGCTCGGAGACCAGCAGCACCCCGTCTGCGGCATGCAGGGCCGCCAGCCACAACGTGCCCAGGCTCGGCGGGCAGTCGACCACCACGAGGTCGTAGTGCGCGCCGGCGCCCTCCAGGGCCACGGCCAGCCGCTCGTCGACGCCCTCGAACGCCTCGGCGCCGCGCCGAGCCAGGTCGGCGTTGGCCGGTGCCACGTGCAGGGTCGGCGCCCAGTAGTCGCCAGCCTCGGCCGCGACCGCCAGCGCGGTGCCGGCCTTGCGGTCAGCGCTCGGGCCGGGCACCGCGTGGTAGAGCGCGTCGGACACCGTCAGGTCCTGCGTCGTGCCGAACGGCGTCGGCGCCTGCCGTGGCGTCGCATCCGTCAGCGTCGTGGCGTTCGCCTGCGGGTCCAGGTCGACCAGCAGCACGCGCAGCCCATGCCCGGCGGCCTCGTCGGCGACGTTCGCCGCCGTGGTCGTCTTGGCCACGCCGCCCTTCTGATTGCCGACCGCGACGACGTACACGATGGCCTCCCGTTAGCACCCGTTAGCAGGTGTGAACACTTGCTCACATGAGCGTAGGCCGCCAAGGCGCGTCGGCGGCTACGAACACGCGCAGGCATCTTCGCAGGGCATGACACGGCCGCACGGACTTGGCCGTGGGCAGAGGTGGTGACGAGCGGCGCACATCGCCACACGTGGAAGGGGCTCCCCCGGCTGGACTCGAACCAGCGACACTCCGATTAACAGTCGGATGCTCTGCCAACTGAGCTACGGGGGAATGGCGCGGTGAACTCTAGCAGGCTCCGGACCCGTCTCCGCTCACGGTTGTGAGCACCCGCTAACACGCCCTGCGAGGCGGGCGGCCGTCTAGTGTCGAGGAACCTCAACACTCGTCGGCGCGCAGCATGCGGGATCGAGCAGCCACGCCGGTCCGCCCAGGCGGTTCAGGCTCTCGTGGAGCTCGCCGACGCGCACCAGGTCGGCCAGGGCGTCGTCGACGTCGCGGACGCTGCCCAGCCCCTTGAGCGCGCGCCGGTTCGTGCCACGCCGCGGGTCCTCCCGGATCGCAGCCAGGACGGCCGCCCGAACACGCTTGCGCTCGTCGTCGACGCGCGACGCGTCGTCGGTGCAGGCCAGGAACAGTCCCCGCTTGGTCCAGCCCTTGCGGGTGCTGGGGGCCTCACGCTCGACCAGTAGGTGCTCATCGAGCAGCTGCTGGACCAGGCTCCAGCGGCGCCGCACATCGCCGGCCATGGCCTGCTGTGTCACCTCGGTGCGCGACGCGCCGCCGTGGGCAGCCACGTACTCGAGGGCGCAGGTCCGAAGTTCGTCGTCGCTGTGCATCTCGTGGCCCCGGTACGGCTGAGGGGCAAGGCCCGCGCGCGCGAACACCTGCTGGGCCTGGGCCCACCGCGACGGCGGCATGGGGTGCGTCCCGCGCTCCCACGCGTAGACCTGCGTGTAGTCGCACCCGAGTTCGTCGGCGAGGGCGTACCGGCTCAGCCCGCGCGTCTCGCGCAGCTGGCGCAGCTGCCCGCCGGCGGGCACCCCGGCGGCCGTGGGCGTCGCTGGGCCGGCCGCGAGCTGCGGGAAGTGCCGCACGTGCCCCGCAGCGTTGCGCCCTGGCGCGTACTCGTAGTGCAGCTCGTCGGCGTCGACGAGCCGGCGCACGCCCTCGTGGAGCGCGACGGACTGCCCGACGCCCGGGATCTGCTCGAGCTGCCGCACGGTCGTGTGCCCACGTGCGTTGACCTGGGCGAGGATCCACTGTGCCATCTCCCGGCCCGCGTCGGGGGCGCTGTCGACAATCTTGCGGGCGCGCTCGGCCGCCCACTCCGGCACGGTCTCGCGTCGGTGCCATCGCTCGAGCGTGCTGATGTCTACGTGCAGCTTGCTCGCAAGCTGCCCGCGGCCCCAGCCCGCGACGCGCGCGGCCTCGTCGAGCTCGGCCAGGGTGACCACGGCGGGCAGCCGCCTGGGCGCCCAGCGGCGGGCGTAGAGCACCCGCACCCGCTGCTGCTGGGGCGGGACGTGCCCCCACTGCTCGACGACGTCGCCGCTGTCGATCGCTCGGCGCAGCAGCCGCTCGACGGCCTCGGTGTACACGCCGGCCCGCTTGCGGTTGGTGCCTCGCCGTCCCGCCGCGTCGATCTCGCGCATGACCCGCTCGAACGCCCCGGCCGCCCTGGCGGGGCGCAGGCCGGCGCTGGTCTGCGTGAGCTTCGCGCACTTGGAGAGGACCTCGGCGGAGAACCTGTCGGGGATGGGCCGGCGGCCGCCCATCCACGCGTAGACCAGCGAAGGGCTGACGCCGAGTGCACTCGCGAACTTCGGGGCGCCGATGCGCGTGAGGCGCAGCATCTCGCTAAGCCCGTCCGGGGTGCGCAGCTGCTCGATGTCGGCGGGCGAGGGGCTCAGCGCTGGGCCAGGCGTCAGGTACAAGCCGACGACACCGCGCTGCCACCCGGCACTCGTGGTCACGGTGCTGCGCCGGGCGTACACCTCGCCCGCCTCGAGCGCGGCCGCCACAGCGGCCCACCGTGCCGCGCGCGTGCCGCCGCTGAGGGCCTCCACCACCCTGGCGCGGGAAATGCCCTGTTCAGAGGCCACTTTGGCGCGCACCTGCGATCGGTCCACCGACACGTGTGAAAGTTTGTACGACGCTACGTCCATCGGTGTGGCGACGCGCCGCGCCACCATCCCGACCTATGGCGAAGACACCGGCAACCGTGCAGGTGTTCGTCCCCATGCCCTCGGACGTCTTCGAGGCCGGATGCGACGCCGCGACCGCGGAGCACCTCACACTGGCCGACCTGCTGTGCCGGCTGCTCACCGCCCATCTCGCCCGCCGAGGCTCTCGCCCATGACCGGACCGCAGCACGTGCGCTGGTCGGACTGGGTGACAGCCGCCCAGCGGTACGCACCCAACGACGGGGCGCGCGCGACGGCGAACGCCTGGGCCAAGCACTGCTGGGACTGGGACTCGAGCCTCACCGAGCAGCAGGTGCTCGCCCGTGTCCGCCCGCTGTCACTGGAGGACTTCACGGCGGCGCATCGGCCCGACAAGAAGCCACGCACCGTCCGCCGGCACTTCACGATGCTCGTCGATGTCGGACTGCTTGAGCTGGTCCGTGGCCACTCGCGCTACTGCCCGAACGTCTACCGGCCTCGAGTGCCGCAACAGCGGCCGTCCGTGGCCGGTGTTGCGGACGCTCAGCGGCCATTCGTGGCCGGTGCTGGGAGCGAACACCGGCCACCGATTGCCGGTGTTGGTGCTCAACAGGGGCCACGGATGGCACCAACACAGGCCACTCGTGACATCGCACCTATCCCCACAGAAGAGCTAGAACCCCCCCTCCCGCGGGCGCGCACACACACCCCCGCGCGCGAGGGGGGAGGTGGACCACTCGATGACGAGAACGACGCCGGCGTGCGCGTCGTACGGGCCGTCCTGGACAAGATGGGTGACCGGGCGCGGAAGGTCGCCCCGGGGTTCCGTGCCACGTGCGTCACCATCGCCCGCGGGTTGCTCGCCGCCGGCTGGAGCGAGTCGACGATCGTCCGGGACGTCCTGAAGCTCGACGTGCCGGGCGACTCGTGGTGGGACGCCCGGGACGTGGGACGGGTACTGGTCTCCCGGTTCCGCGACGAGAGCAAGCTCGAGCCTCCGGCTGCCGCGCCGGTGCGAGTGCCGTGGTGCGGAGAGTGCGACAGCGAGCAGAGCCGGACCGTCACCCACGACGACGACACGGTGGAGCGGTGCCCACGGTGCCACCCACACCTGGTCGGCATGCTCGAGCTGGCGGGGGTGTGAACGTGAGAGGCGCCCCAACGACCGTGAGGAACACCCGGACGACCGTGAGTTGGGGTCGTGCGGATCGTGAGTTGCCGACCGCAGCCGCGCAGGCGCTCTCGCATTGTCGCAGGTCAGCGGGTTGCGCCCCGTCGTCGATCGTGAGTTGCAGGCCAGGGGTGCGGTGGCGAGGGACGTCCCTCCCGCTACGGGCCCTCGAGCTCGTTCTCGCCGAGCCCGTGCACCACGGTGGAATCGGCTCGGCGGCCAGCTCACACTCGGCTGCAGAGACGTTCGCTGGCGTCGCGGTGGTGACCCCGTGAGGTCGGACGAGCGACTCGAGGCAGCTGGCGCGCACCTGGCGCGGGCCGGTGGCAGCGCCACGCCTGGCGAGCTCGGCGCTGCGCTCGGCGGCCTGGACGCCAACCAGCAGGCCCGGATGGTGCGGGAACTGCGTGAGGCCGGCTACGTGACGGGCACCCGCACCCTGCTGCAGCTGACGGACAAGGGCTGGGCCCACTTCGCCGGCGTGGACGGCGCTCCGGCGGGCGAGGTCCTCGATCGTGTGCTGGACAGCTGGCCGCAGGCGCACCACGCTTTCGTCGGGCTGCTGGTGTCGTCGATCGTGGCCCGCCACCACCTGGCCGACGAGCCCAGCCGGCGCCACCTCGGGTACATGGCGATCGGTGAGCCGTCGACCGGCAAGAGCGCCATCGGCGCGCTCGTGTGCGCCCTGTTCGGATGGCCCCACGCCGAGCACCAGCTGCACGTGCCGGCGCAGTCGGTCGGCGGCCTGCTCGGTCGTCACGTGATCGAGGCCGGCGGCCTGCACCGGTGGGAGCCGGCCGCGACGACGCGGCTGCCGTTCGTCGTGCTCGACGAGTTCGACAAGGCGCCCGAGCCGGTGCGCCAACGCGCTCTGGTCTTCCTCAGCGATGGGCTCCAACAGCGCGTCGACGACGAGGTGCACACGCTGCTGCCCACGGCGCTGGTCCTGGCCAACCCGCCCAAGAGCGGCGACCGGTACGGCGTGCTGCGCCCGTACGCCCGCAGCCGCTCGGTCGTGCTCGACACCGCCGGCGGCCGGCCGTTCGAAGACGTGTTCGCGGCGACGTTCGAGTCCCTCGCACCAGGCGACCGGCTCAACCTGGACGCCCTGAAGCTGCCGGCCCGCCGGCTGCCCGACTCGGCGCGCGCCGTCCTGCGCTCGATGCGCGACACCGCCCTGACGGACGAGGGTCGAGAGGACCTGCACGGGTTGCAGCAGCTGGAGACCGCCGCGCTGGGCCGGTGGGCACTACTGGGTGCCGACGCGAGCCCCGAGCTGGCCGCCTGGAGTGTGGCGACTGCCTACCTGCTGGCCACGGAGACCGTGCCGGGCATGGTCGATCCCCGCTGGCACGTGGACTTCGCCGCGCTACGCCCTGCGCTCGGCGAGGGCGCCGACGTGTTGGCCGCCGCCCAGGAGCGTGGCCGCGCCGAGCGTGACGCCGCCCGCCAGCAGGTCCGCACCGTGCGGGTTCGCGACGACGCGGACAAGCTGGAGGTGCTCTCTGAGGCAGGGAGCCTGGCCTCCGAGCTCGACCGCCTGGCCGACGCGCTGGACGGACGCCGGCTACCCGAGCAGCTGCGGGACCAGGCCGCCGGTCCGCGGCGTGTGCTGCGGATGCTGGCCAAGCGAGCCCGTGAGCTGCAGGCCCGAGCGACGCTCGAGGACGTGCAGGCGCTGGCGGGTACACCGCGCCAGGCCGCACAACAGATCATCGGCGCGGCACGCCAGCTCGTGGACGACAAGGCCCGGCGGCGAGCCGACGAGGCCGCTCGAGCCGCCGACATGCGGCAGCGCAAGAAGGCCAACGCGGTGGCCGAGCGGGAGCGGCGACGTCTCGAGCGCGAGGCGGCGCTGAGCACCCTGTGGGACATCGTGTTCATCGCCCAACAGCTCGAAGGGCTGTACCGGCGGACCGCGAACCGAGCCGGCGAGAGCGCGCTGGCCGTGCTGCGGGGAACCAAGGCCGGCGCCCGGGCCCTGCTGCGCTACACCCCCGACAAGCGTCCGCAGGAGCGGCGCGGCTTCCTCGACGCCCTGGCCGACGTGCTGGCCGGCGCCGTGCGTGAAGAGGGCACATGGTGGTGCCAGTTCGACCCGACACTGCGGTTTCGGGGCACGGCGACGTCGTGCCCCGAGCTGTCCCGGTGGGGCGACGGCGGCACCCGCCGAGTGCTCGCCGCGCCGCTGTCGCTGCTGTACGTGCTCGAGGACGAGCTGCGCGCACAGGTGGGGCGCGGCCCCCGCAAGAACCGGGTCACGCTGCCCGCCGGCTACGCCGCACCCGCGACCGCCGACGCCGCCGCGGCGTTCGCGCTCACCGGCCCGGTGGCGACCTTCCCGACGCCCTACCAGCTCCCGCCGGGCCGGAACCGGTACGGCCTGCCGCAGGGGCCACTGTGAACGCCGCCGAGCGGGCCACGCTGCTCGGCCCGACCGAGCGGGCGTACGTCGCTGCCATCGCCGAGCAGGGCCGCCAGATCGTCACCCGGCGGGCGTTCACCCGCGCGGTCCGGGTGCTGGAGAGCGCGTCCGGTGCTGCGCTTCGTTCCGACGCTGATCGCGCAGCCGAGCACGGCCTGCACGAATCGGCTGGAGGCTGAGCACATGTCCGGGAAGTCCACCGCGCCACTGAGCAGCGCCGAGAGGCAGCGACGTCGCGCGTCGTCGCTGCTGCTGCCCAAGGACGGGGAGTCCGCGGTCGTCCGTGAGCCCGTGCGCGTCAACCCGCGCGTGGCGGTCTACGGCCGGCTCAGCCTGGAGAAGGACGCCAGCGTGAGCATCGCCCGCCAGCGCGAGACGCTCGAGCGGTACGTGCGCGACATCGGCGGCCGGTACGACCCCGCAGCGGACTACTACGAGGACGACGACAAGTCGGCCAAGGGCACCGTGTACCGCGACGGCGCCGAGCAGCTGCTCCAGGCGATCGTCGAGGACCGGTACGACGGCATCGTGGTGTGGGAGCTCGCCCGGTTCATGCGCAACAAGCGAGAGGCCCGGATCGCGTTCGCCCTGATGGAGAAGCACGGGGTCGAGATCTACTCGCACAGCGAGCCGGTGCTGGCCATGTCCGGGGTCGGCCGGATGATGCTCGAGTTCTACCTGGACCAGGCGGCCAAGGAGATCGAGAAGCTCGGCGCGCGCGTCAAGGCCGCGCACGAGTTCATGGCCCAGCACGGCCGCGCGCCGGCCCTGGCGCCGTTTGGCACCCGCAAGGTCGAGGTCCCGTTCCCCGGCGGGGTCCGTGTCAAGCCGCTGTACCGCCTCGAGCCCGACGACGAGCCGCGCGAGGACCTGGGCGGCAAGAGCCCGGCGCAGCTGGTGCGGGAGGCCGCCGCGGCGTACATCGCCGGCGCGTCGGCCCGCTCGGTCGTCAAGGCGTGGAACGAGGCCGGCTACCCGAGCGTGGGCGCCACCGGCTGGCACTCGGCGTCCCTCACGCAGCTGCTGCGCAACCCCCTGCTGGCCGGGTACTCCACTTTCCGCGGCGAGCTCGTGTGCGACGAGGCCGGCACGCCCCGCATCTTCCACACGCCGGTGCTGGACGAGGCCACCTGGACGGACCTGTCCGCGGTGCTCGCCGCACGCCCCACCCGCCGTCGCGGCACGAACGACTCCCCGCTGCGTGGACTGCTGCGCTGCGGCCGCTGCGGAGGGTCCATGACCCGCACCGGCCCGGACGCGCACGCCTCCTACCGGTGCTGGCGCGACGGATCGAAGGGCACCGGCTGCCACAACACGATCACCGCGCCCAAGACCGAGGCCGTGGTGATCGAGGCCGCCCTGGCGGTGCTGGGCGACCCGGTGCGGCTGGCCGCACTGCACGCCACCGTGGTGCAGCACGCCGCGGCCAAGCACGACGCCCTCGAGGCCCAGGCCGCCAAGCTGCGCTCAGCGCTCGAGCGCCTGGACCTCGAGCAGGTCATGGGCACCTACGACGACCCGGACGGTGCCCGCCGCTACGCCGGCATCAAGGGCCGGCTGCTCGAGCAGCTCGACGAGAACCTCAGCGGGCAGCGCAAGGCCCGCAAGCCGCGGCCGCTGAGCCTGCCCGGCGTCGAGCACGGGATGACGCCCGCCGAGGCGTTCGACGCCGCGACCGACGCCCAGCGGCTCACCGTGCTGTGCGAGCTCATCGAGCACGTTGTCGTCCAGCCCGTCACCCGCCACGACGGCCCCCGCGTCTACGACCCGACCCGGCTGGCCATCACCTGGCGCGAGGACGAGCTGTAGTACATGCATCGGGTGCATGCACGCCACGCCGGGCGACGTCCCACCACCGTGACCACGCGTCGGCCACCATCGCGGCCATGGCAACAGCGTTCGGCAGACGGCAGCGGGGCGCGGATCGCACCTCGCTCGAGCCGTACAGCGCGACGCGGCGCACGCTGCAAGCCCGCGTCACCTACGAGCAGTTCGACAAGGCGCACCGGGCTGCTGAGGCCCTCGGTGTGAGCATCGCGGGCCTCGTCGCTGAGCTGGTCGACCGCCTCGAGCTCGACGAGCACGGGCACCCCGGCTGGACGTCGCGCTACGCGCCAGCGCCCGACCCCGACGAGCCGCTGGACCTCAGCGCGTGAGCGCTCCGTAGACGAGCAGGAGGCCCACCCCCGGCCAGGGGCGGGCCTCCAGAAGTGCTGAGCAGCTGGGTGGCTGCTCGATGACCCGAACCGTTTCACCAGCAGAATCGAGGTCGAGGACCACGATACCGAGCACCGCCCGACAGGGCCCGGCGATCGGCGCAGTGTCGAGCAACCTTGACGCTCCGCCGATGACGCGTGCGGACCGGGCCACGTTCCGTCCGGAGTTCGCGGCACGGTTCGCCCGGCTGCTCGAGGTTGCCGGCGGCCGGCGTGCCCTGGAGGCCCAGGGCGCCCTCGCGTTGCTGTGGCACGTGCACGCCACCGCCTCGGGGTTCATCCCGCTGCGCGCCGACGAGGCCGCCGGCGTGCTCGGTGTCGACGCCCGCACATGGCGCGCCCTGGCCCGTGCGCTGGTCGAGGCCGGCCTGCTCGAGGTGCACGACCACGGCTACGCGGTACCCGACGCCGGCGCCCTGGAGGGCACCACAACGGCGCGCGGCACCGCCGGCTACCTGCGCACCCACCGGCCCACCTACGGCGGGCTTGTCGAGCGGGTGCAGCGCGCCGGCGTGCTCGAGCACCGCCGCGGCGCCTACACCCTGGCCGCCCTGGGCCTGCTGGAGGTGCTGCGCACCTCGCACGCCAACTGGTCCACCGGGGTAGCGCGCTGGTCGACCGCCGCGGCCGGCCGCGAGCTCGCGCTGGGCGCCCGCACGATCGCCGGCTACCTGCTGCTGCTCGAGCACGCGCTGGTGCTCGAGCGCACCGGCACCCGAGTGCGGGTCCTGGGGTGGCGGACGCTGACGTTCGGGCCGCCGTGGCGCCGGCCCGCGGAGGTCCTCGAGGCGCACAACGTGCACGGTTCTGTGGACGGCCAGGTGCACAACTCGACCGATTCGAGCGTGCCCAAGTCCCGTGCTGAAGTCACGAACCTCCCCCTACCCCCGGCGAGCGCCACGCCGGCCCTGGGCGAGCTGCACGCACGGCGGGGGGAGCACGAACACCTGCCCCAACTGCTCCAGGCGCTGGCCGAGCGGCTGCCAGCCGCCGGCTTCGCCGCCTGGAGGCGTCCGGTGCGCGCGCAGCTGTCGCACGCGCTGGCCGCCGCGCGCGGCGACGTCGCCGGCCTGGCCGACGAGCTGCTGCGCCGGCCGTTCACGAACGCCAACGACGTGCCCTCGGTGCTGGCCTACCGGTGCGCCGGCGCCGTGGAGGTCGTCCGCTCTCGGCAGGCGTCGCACGCGGCCGCCGAACGGCTGCGCGCAGCTCGTGCCGAGCAGCGCGCGGTCGACCACGCAGCAGACGCCGCGCTGCACGATGAACAGGCCCGCGGCCAGCACGTCGTCGACGTCGCCGGCGAGCTCTGGCCGGCCGTGCTCGACACCGTGGCCGCCGGCCTGCCATGGGCTACCCGGCCCGGCACCCCCGGACACACCGCCGGCCGCCAGCGGATGCTCGAGGCGACCGTCCGCACCCGCGTGCTGGAGCACGCCGACGAGCTCGCGCGCGCTGGGTGGGGTTTGACAGGTCATGGTGGAAGGAGCAGTACGGGGCACAGTTGGCGAGGCTGGTCCGCCCGCCGTCGCGATCCCACCAGGCCAGGTGGTGCAGCTCGGTGTAGCGCAGCGGCATCCCGCAGCCCGGCCAGGCGCACGTCGTGATCCCGGCCGCCAGCAGGGCCAGCCAGTGCCGACGCTGGAACAGTCGCGCACCCCGACCCAGGTCCAGCACCTGCCCGAAGGCGTCGACCACCGCGCGCGTCAGCGCGCAGTCGCAGAGCGCCCGCCCGATCTCCGATGCCGGCCAGGGCTGCCGCGTCTCGTCCAGCACCGGGTCCGCGCCCTCGAGCGCCGACACGAGATCGCTCGCCGAGCCGGCGGACGCTGCGCCGGCCGCACGTGGTCGGCGCAGCGCCGACCACGTCTCCTCCGTGAGCGTGACGACGGCCTCCACGGGCGCGTGCGCACCCGGCGTGGTGGCCCCGTCCGCGAGCGCCCGCTCGACCGCCACCATGAGCGCGTCGGCCTGCCGCTGCTCGCGGCTGCGGTCGTCGTCCACCGCCGGGCGCGGGCTGAACGCGTCGAGCATCTTCTGCACCTTGTACCCGGCAACCGAGTCGAGCGCGCCCTTGATGAGGGCCCCGCCCGGCGTGTGCGAGACGACCAGGAACCGCGCCGCGCGCTGCTCGTCGTGCTGCCGCTGGCGCGTCACGGGGTCCAGCGACGCACTCATCGCCTTGAGGTGTC
>JAJYTJ010000084.1 GCA_021793115.1 Actinomycetes bacterium
CTGGATCCGTGCCGCCATCGCCAAGCTCATCGAGCCGACGACGGAGGTCGCCGACGTCGAGGACGACGCGGACGACGACGAGTACGAGGACGACGTCGACATCGAGGTGCCCGACGACCTGTCGTCCCTCGAGGAGGCGCGCCCCACGGCGGTCGTGGCCGACCCGGTCCACGAGGACGCGGCCGACGACGAGAACGAGGACGACGAGGACGACGAGGACGAGGGCGGCCACGGGCCTGGCAAGACTGCGAAGTAACCGCGCGGCCCGGGCGTGCTGCCCGGGCCTCCATCCCACCGGCGACCTGCTCGCCGGTGCGTGCACGAGAGAGAACTGACGTTGGCCGCTCCCACTGCTCGGCGCCGTCCGGTGCGCACGCTCGTCACCCTGGGCGTCGTCATCGTGGCCATGGCCGCCGCGATCGCCGCCGGGATCACGTGGTCCAAAGCGACCCTGGCCCCCAAGCTCGCCCTCGACCTCGAGGGCGGCACCGAGATCATCCTCACGCCCGTGCCCGAGGCGCGGGCCTCCGGCCAGGTGACCTCGACGACGATCTCCCAGGCGATCAGCGTCATCCGCCAGCGCATCGATGCCTCCGGCGTGGCGGAGTCCGAGATCAGCAGCCAGGGCAGCGGTTCCTCGGCGAAGATCGTCGTGTCGCTGCCGGGCCAGCCGTCGCAGGACACGGTCAAGCTCGTCACCACGTCGGCACAGATGGAGTTCCGCCCGGTGCTCCGGCAAGCCGCGCCGACGCCGACGCCGAGCCCCACGGCGAGCGCCACCGCGGGCGCGACGCCGGCGCCCAGCGCGTCCACCGCAGCCACCGGCAGCACGCCGACAGCGACCGCGACGGCCGCGGCGAGCAGCGCGGCCTCCTCGGCGCCGACGCCGACGCCCAGCCCTAGCGCGACGGCGGCGGCGGGCGCCGGCCCGAGCAGCCCGAGCGACGCGGCGTACTACGTGACGCCCGAGGTGCAGAAGCAGTTCGACAGCCTCGACTGCTCCAACCAGAAGAACCTCACGGGTGGCGTCAACGGCCCGGCCGACGCGGCCTTCGTCACGTGCTCGCAGGACGGGACGTCGAAGTTCATCCTCGGCCCGGTCGAGCTCCAGGGCCGTCACATCAGCGCCGCGAGCTCCGGGCTGAACATCCTGCCGAACGGCACCACGGGCACCGAGTGGGTCGTCAACCTCAAGCTCGACGGCCAGGGCACCACAGAGTTTGCGACGACCACCACGCGCCTGGTCAAGGAGACCCCGCCGCTCAACCAGTTCGCGGTGGTCCTCGACGGGCTCGTCGTCTCGGCGCCCGCGGTCAACCAGATCATCCCGAACGGGCAGGCGGTCATCTCCGGCTCGTTCACCCGATCGTCCGCCGCGACGCTGGCCAACCAGCTGTCCTTCGGTTCGCTGCCGGTGAGCTTCCAGGTGGAGAGCCAGCAGCAGATCTCCGCGACGCTCGGGTCGGAGTACCTGCAGAAGGGACTGATCGCCGGCCTCATCGGCCTGGTGCTCGTGGTGGTCTACTCGCTGATCCAGTACCGGGTGCTCGGGTTCCTCACGGTGTCGTCGCTGGTGCTGGCCGCGATCATCACGTACCTGGTGATCACGCTGCTGTCGTGGCTGCAGGGGTACCGGCTCTCGCTGCCCGGCGTCGCCGGCCTCATCGTGGCCATCGGCATCACCGCCGACTCGTTCATCGTCTACTTCGAGCGCATCAGGGACGAGCTGCGCGACGGGCGGCCCCTGTCGGCCGCCGTCGAGCACGGCTGGTCGCGCGCACGCCGCACGATCGTCGTGTCGGACGCGGTGAACTTCATGGCGGCCGGGGCGCTGTACGTGCTGGCGATCGGCAGCGTCCGCGGCTTCGCGTTCACGCTCGGCCTCTCCACGCTCATCGACCTGGCGATCGTCTTCTTCTTCACGCACCCGATGATGGAGATCATCTCCAAGCTCCACTTCTTCGCCTCGGGGCACCGGCTCTCGGGCCTCGACCCCCGCCGGCTCGGCGTGGAGGGTTTCCGCTACCAGGGGCGGGGCAAGGTCGTCGTCGAGCCCAAGGGCGATGCGGAGGTCGCCGGGGCCGGCCGGGCATGGCCCACGACCCAGCCGGCCGTCGTCGGTGCGCCTGGCATGACGATCGCCGAGCGCCGCGCCGCCGCGCGCAGGGGTGGAGCCGCGGCGCCGCCGCACGGCACCGCGCCCACGCACGACGAGCGAGCGACGAACGAAGGGGGCGAGCACTGATGGCCGCCGGATTCTCGCAGTGGGGCAACGACCTCTACACGGGCAGGCGCTCGTACGACATCGTCGGCCACCGCCGCTGGTGGTTTGGCGTCTCCGGGCTGCTCGTCGTGGCGGCGATCGTGCTGCTCTTCGCGCCGGGCCTGAACCCGGGCATCGAGTTTCGCGGCGGCTCGGAGTTCGTCGTCACCGGCGCTGCCAACCGCGATCAGCAGAAGGCCGTGGACGTCGTTGCGGCGGTGGACCACAAGGAGGTCGCCCTCGTCACGACGATGGGGACCAGCTCGCTGCGCGTGCAGACACGTCAGCTGAACAGCTCGGACGTCGAGGTGGTCCGCGAGGGTCTGGCCAAGGCGTACGGCGTCAGCGTCAACGCGGTCACCAGCACGTTCATCGGCCCGACGTGGGGCGCCGACGTCTCCAAGAAGGCCGTCAGCGGGCTCGTGGTGTTCCTCGTGCTCGTCGCGCTCGTCATGACGCTGTACTTCCGCAACTGGCGCATGGCCGTCGCCGCGATCATCGCGCTCTTCCACGACATCCTCATCACTGCCGGCGTCTACGCCGCCGTCGGGTGGGAGGTCACGCCCGCCACGGTCATCGGGTTCCTCACCATCCTCGGGTACTCGATCTACGACACCGTCGTCGTGTTCGACAAGGTGCGCGAGAACACCGACGGCGTCATCCACCAGAGCCGGTACACGTACTCGGAGAAGGCGAACCTCGCCGTCAACCAGACGCTCGTGCGGTCGATCAACACGTCGGTGGTGGCGCTCCTGCCGGTCGCGGGCATCCTCTTCATCGGCGCGTTCGTCCTGGGGGCGGGCACGCTGCGCGACATCGCGCTCGCCCTGTTCGTCGGCATGCTCGTCGGTGCCTACTCCTCGATCTTCCTGGCCACGCCGCTGGAGGTCGCGCTGCGCGAGCGCGAGCCCGAGATGATCGCGCTGCGCACGCGCGTCCTCGCGGGCCGTGCGAAGGCGGCGGGCCTCGACGGCGAGCCGGTGGCCGCGGGCGTGCTCGCGACGCCGATGGTCGGCCCGCTGCGTCCCGGCGCCCACCAGGGCAATGCCGCGCAGCCGAGGCGGCGCCGCAAGTGACCGGCCCGGGCCGGGCCGCGGTCGCCGCCCGCGTCACCGCGCTGCTGCGGGAGGTCCCGGACTACCCCGAGCCCGGGGTGCTCTTCCGGGACATCACCCCCGTGCTGGCGGACGGCCCCGCGTTCGCGGGGCTCGTGGGTGCGCTGGCGGCGGACGCGCCCGGTCCGGTGGACCTCGTCGCGGGCATGGAGTCGCGTGGCTTCCTGCTGGCGGCGCCTATCGCAGTGGCCCTCGGCGCCGGCGTGGTGCTGGTCCGCAAGGCGGGGAAGCTGCCCGGGCCGACCATCGCGGAGACCTACGACCTCGAGTACGGCACGGCGACCCTCGAGGTGCAGCCGTTCACCGTGCCCGCCGGGTCGCGCGTGCTCGTCGTCGACGACGTGCTGGCGACCGGCGGCACCGCGGCGGCGACGCTCAGGCTGTTCGAGGACTGCGGCGCGCACGTGGTGGGCATCGCGGTGCTCGCGGAGCTGGCGGGTCTGCACGGGCGGGACCGCATCCCCGGGGTGCCGGTCGACACGCTGCTGACGTTGCCCTGACCGGGCGGTCGTAGACTCGCGGGACCGGGCCGACCAGGGGCGACGCCCGCCGGGACCGCGGGTGTGCCTCGGAATGGCGGACGTCGGCAGGGCGTTGGCAGTCGATGCGCCAGCCGGCCGCCCGGAGCGGCTGCCTGCGGAAGGGGTGAGGACGATGACCGACCAGTCCGTCAGCCCGCGCGTCGAGCCCCCCACCGAGTCCACGCCCGCGGCACGCGTCCGGGCACGCATGGCGCGCTTCGGCGGCCGCTCGTCGGCCGTGTTCCCGGCGCTCGAGCCCGTGCTGCAGGCCGCGCGGGAACACTTCCCCAAGGCAGACCTGTCCGTGCTCGAGCAGGCCTACGTGGTGGCCGAGCGCGCCCACCGCGGACAGCTGCGCAAGAGCGGGGACCCCTACATCACGCACCCCGTGGCGGTGGCGACCATCCTCGCCGAGCTCGGGATGTCGGCCTCGGTGCTCGCGGCCGCGCTGCTCCACGACACGGTCGAGGACACCGACTACTCCCTCGACCAGCTGCGGCACGAGTTCGGGCCCGAGGTCGCGATGCTCGTCGACGGCGTGACCAAGCTGGACAAGGTCCAGTACGGCGACGCGGCGCAGGCCGAGACCGTGCGCAAGATGGTCGTCGCGATGTCGCACGACATCCTGGCGCTCGTCATCAAGCTGGCGGACCGGCTGCACAACGCCCGCACCTGGAAGTTCGTCTCGTCGGAGTCGGCCGAGCGCAAGGCCCGCGAGACGCTGGAGATCTACGCGCCGCTGGCCCACCGGCTCGGCATGAACACGATCAAGTGGGAGCTCGAGGACCTGAGCTTCGCCACGCTCTACCCCAAGGTGTACGACGAGATCGTGCACCTCGTCGCCGAGCGTGCCCCCGCCCGCGAGGAGTACCTCTCGACGGTGCGCGAGCAGGTCGCAGCCGACCTGCGCGCCGCGAAGATCAAGGCGACCGTCACCGGCCGGCCGAAGCACTACTACTCGATCTACCAGAAGATGATCGTGCGCGGCCGCGACTTCGCCGACATCTACGACCTGGTGGGCGTGCGGGTGCTCGTCGACACGGTGCGCGACTGCTACGCGGCGCTGGGTGCGCTGCACGCGCGGTGGAACCCGGTGCCGGGCCGGTTCAAGGACTACATCGCGATGCCCAAGTTCAACCTGTACCAGTCGCTGCACACCACGGTGATCGGGCCGGGCGGCAAGCCGGTGGAGATCCAGATCCGCACGCACGACATGCACCGGCGGGCCGAGTACGGGGTCGCGGCGCACTGGAAGTACAAGGAGAACGCGAAGGGCGGCGCCAGCCAGCCCACCGTCACCGACAGCCAGGGCAACGACATGAGCTGGCTGCGCCAGCTCGTCGACTGGCAGAAGGAGACCGCGGACCCGACCGAGTTCCTCGACTCGCTGCGGTTCGAGATCGCCGGCTCCGAGGTGTACGTCTTCACGCCCAAGGGCGACGTCATCGCGCTGCCGCAGGGGTCGACCCCGGTGGACTTCGCCTACGCGGTGCACACCGAGGTGGGGCACCGCACCATGGGCGCGCGCGTCAACGGCCGGCTGGTGCCGCTGGACTCGGCGTTGGAGAACGGCGACGTCGTCGACGTCTTCACGTCGAAGTCCGAGACTGCCGGCCCGAGCCGGGACTGGCTCGGCTTCGTCAAGAGCCCTCGCGCGCGCAACAAGATCCGGCAGTGGTTCACCAAGGAGCGCCGCGAGGAGGCGGTCGAGCGCGGCAAGGACGCGCTGGCCAAGGCGATGCGCAAGCAGAACCTGCCGCTGCAGCGCCTGCTGTCGCACGAGGCGCTCGTCGGGCTCGCCGCGGAGATGCGCTACGCCGACGTCACGGCGCTCTACAGCGCGATCGGCGAGAACCAGGTGGCTGCCACCACGGTGGTGCAGCGCCTGGTGGCGTCGCTGGGAGGCGTGCCGGCCGCGGAGGAGGACCTCGCGGAAGCCACCCGACCCGGCCCGACCGCCCGCACGGTGCGCCAGGGCGACCCGGGCGTGGTGGTCAAGGGCGTCGCCGACGTCTGGGTCAAGCTCGCCAAGTGCTGCACGCCGGTGCCGGGCGACGAGATCGTCGGCTTCGTGACGCGCGGAGCGGGTGTCAGCGTGCACCGGGCCGACTGCACCAACCTGCAGGGACTCAAGGCGCACCAGCCCGAGCGGCTGGTCGACGTCGAGTGGACGCACACCGGCTCGCAGCTCTTCCTGGTCCAGATCCAGGTCGAGGCGCTCGACCGGTCGCGGCTGCTGTCGGACGTGACACGCGTCCTGTCCGACCACCACGTCAACATCCTGTCGGCGACCGTCTCGACGAACCGGGACCGCGTCGCGCTGTCGCGCTTCGTCTTCGAGATGGCCGAGCCGTCGCACCTCGCGTCCGTGCTCGCCGCCGTGCGCCGCGTCGAGGGCGTCTACGACGTCTACCGCATCACCGGCGCCAAGACCCCGGACCAGCCGGTCATCCGGGCCTGACGGCGCGCGGGCCGCCCGCGCCGGGCGGGAGGAGGGGGAGCAGCGCCTCGAGCAGCGCCCGGGCGCGCCGCGTGCCCCGGCCCCCGGCCATGCCGGCGAGGACATCCAGGGTGGCGTGCGGGTCGTACCCGTGGGGCAGGAGCCCGACGAGCAGCCGGACGGCCTCGTCGGCCGGCGCATAGCGTGCGATGTCGAGACCGGTCCGTTGGACGGTCGTCACACGGCCGGTGCCGAGGTCCAGGACGTCCCGCGCGGGCAGCGGCCCCTCGGCGGCGCGGCGCAGGGGGTGCGGGTCGGTGCGGCGCGTCCCCGGTGTCACGAGGACGTCCACCGTCGCGGGCCGGGAGCCTCCGATGTGGACCCATGCCGCGGCGCACCGACCCACCACGCCGCGGGGAGGGACGAGGTCGGCGAGCGCCGCCATCCGCAGCGCGGGCGTGACCTCGTGACGAGCGTCGACCGCCACGCCCTCCCAGAGGGGGAGGCGGGCGCGGTCCAGCAGCATGCCGGTCCACTCCGCCGGCGGCACCTGGTCCCGCCGGACCAGGGCGGGCACGATCACCGGGCGCGGCCGGTAGGCATGCAGGGCGGTGGACACGGTCGCAGCATGCCGCGACCGCGGGGGCGCGCGTCGCCGGGCTGTGGACGGCGCCCCGGGGTGGCGTCAGCCGCGCGCGTCGCGCGCGGCCCGCTCCACCTGCTCCAGCCAGGCACGACGCGCGTCGAGCGCCGCGCGGACCTCGTCCGCCTTGCGGCGGTCGCCCGCCGCCTCGGCCTTCGCCAGGTCGGCCTCGAGCCCTGCGATCGCCTGCTCCAGCTGGGCGCCCATGCCCTCGGCCCGCGCACGGGTCTCGGGGTTGCTGCGCCGCCACTGGTGCTCGTCGGCGTCGCGGACGGCCTGCTCCACGGCGCGCAGCCGTCCCTCGATCCGCTGCAGGTCGCCGCGCGGCACCTTGCCGGCGGCGTCCCAGCGATCCTGGATCGAGCGGAGCGCGGCCTTCGCGGCGCCCAGGTCCTTGACGGGCAGCAGCGCCTCGGCCTCGGCGGCGAGGCGCTCCTTGACCACCAGGTTGGCCTGGTACTCCTCGTCGGTCGCGGCCGACGCCGCATCGCGGGCGGCGAAGAAGGCGTCCTGAGCCGTGCGGAACCGGGCCCACAGCGCGTCGTCGACGGGCCTGCTCGCGCGACCCGCGGCCTTCCACTCCGCCATGAGGTCGCGGTAGGCCCCGGCGGTGGCCACCCAGTCGGTGCTCGTGGCGAGGTGCTCGGCCTGCTGGACGAGGGCCTCCTTGACGCCCTTCGCGGAGGCGTTGCGGGTCTCGAGCTCCGCGAAGAAGTGACGCCGTTCGCGGTCGAACGTGGTGCGGGCGTGGCTGAACCGCTTCCAGAGGGCCTCCTCGGACGTGCGGTCCAGGCGGGGGCCGTTGCGCTGGGCGTCCTTCCACTGGTCGAGGAGCGCGCGCAGCTGCTCACCGGCAGGCCGCCACTGCAGGCGGCTCGGGTCGGTCGCGGCGATGGCCTCCGCCTGCTCGACGATCGCGGTGCGTGAGGCCAGGGCGGCCTGGCGCGCCGCGGCCCGCTCGGCCTCGGCGACCGCACGGCGCTCGGCCGCGACGGACGTGAGGTCGGCCAGCCGGCCCCGGAGCGCGACGAGGTCGCCCACCGCCGCCGGCGTGGCCAGCTCCTCGGTGAGCTTGGCGATCGTCGAGTCGATCTCCTTGACGGAGAGGTCGGTGGCCGACAGCCGCGACTCGAACAGTGCGACCTTGGCCTGCAGGTCGAGGAAGCGGCGGACGTAGAGCGCCATGGCGTCGTCGGCGGTGGCGCCGGGCACCTGGCCGACCTCGCGCTCGTCGCCGCCGTCGCGCACGAGCACCGTGCCGTCCTCCGTCACCCGGCCGAAGGCTGCCGCGGCGGCGACCTCCGCAGGGTCCAGCGGAGCGGCCGGGGCGGGCACCGCAGGCGCCACCGGCGCCGCCACGGCCGGGCTCGGCGCCCCGGGGGCCGAGCCGGCCGGCGGGCGGGGCAGGGGACGGGGCCGGATCGACGCCGGCGTGGGGCGCGGGCCGGGAACCGGTGTGGCCACCGGGCCGGGCGCGGGGGCGCCGTTCGGGACCGGCTGCGCGTCGGCGCCCTCGCCGGTGCCCGGGACGGCCTCGACCGTCACAGGGGCCGCGGCACCGGCGTCGTCCGGCGCGGGGGCGGCGGCGACACCATCCCCCTCGGGGGCGCCGCTGACGACGTCGTCCATGTCGGGCTCCAGCTCGACCGGGTCGTCGGTCGCGGGCTCGAACTCGATGACGTCCTCGACCGCGACGGCGTCGTCGCCGCCCGGGACCGCCTCCACGGTGACGGCAGGGCTCTCGGGCTCGTCCGGCCGGGCCGGCGTGGCTGCGTTGTCCGTCACTGGGTCTTCACTCCCTCGATGATGACGTCGTGGGCCGGCGCGGTGAACTGCGTCCCGCTCACCTGCACCGCCCCGTCGTCGGCGATGGCCTGCAGCACGTCCAGGCCTGACGTGACCTTTCCGAAGACCGTGTACCCGCCGACCGAGTCGGGCTCGATCGTGGTGTTGGCATAGGTGAGGAAGAACTGGCTGCCCATGGAGCTCGCGTTGTTCGGCACCCGTGCCATGGCGAGCGTGCCCTGGGGGTAGACGTTGTTCGCGGGCGCGTTCTCGATGGGGCCCCAGCTGTAGCCCGGACCCCCGCTGCCGGTGGCCGTCGGGTCGCCGCACTGCAGCACCTTGATGGACGTGTCGAGGCGGTGGCACTTCGTCGCGTCGAAGTACCCCTCCTTGGCCAGCGTCACGAAGTTGGCGACGGCCTGCGGCGCCTTGTCGCCGTAGAGCTCGATGCCGATGGTGCCGCGGTTGGTCGTGATGGTGCCGGTCCAGGTGCGGCCCTGCGCGAGCGACTTGTCCGGCACCTTGCCGCCGTTGCCCGTGCGCGGCGACAGGTCCAGCGCCTGGGCGCTCGTCGAGGCGGTCGGCGTGGGGGAGCTGCTCGGCACGGCGGCGGGGGAGCGGTCGGAGACCGCGACGGCGATGGCCACGGCCAGGACGATCACGACGACGCCACCCAGGGCGCCCCCGATGACGGCGCGACGCCTGCGGGCCACCTTGGCCTTGGCCTGACGCTCCTGCCACTTCTCGAGACGACGGCGCTCGTACTCCCGCTCGCGCTTGCTGGACACACCCTCTCCTCGTCGGATCGCGCGCGCGAGGTCGACGACCTGCGGGTGCGCACGCCCGGCACAGTCTAGGCAAGCCGGATGGGTCGGCCACCACCGTGGCGCACCGAGCGTCACGCCGGTGCGACCCGGCCGCCGGCAGCGGACTAGCGTGCGGGTCGTGGAGATCGTCGAGATCACGTCGCGCGTGCTCGGCGCACGCTGCGCGGTCGTCGCCGCCGGGGACACGGCGGTGGTCGTCGACGCGGGCGCCGGCGTGGCGGACGAGGTGCTGCGGGTGGCCGACGCGCAGGGGCTGCGGATCGTCGCCGTGCTCGCCACGCACGGGCACGCGGACCACACGTGGGACGCCGGCCCGCTCACCGAGCGCCTACGGGTGCCGCTGCTCATCCACGCGGCGGATGCCTACCGCCTCGACGACCCGCTGGGCACGCTCGGCGTGCTGGGCGCCGCGCCGGCCGGCGGCGAGGGTGCCCTCGCGCAGGTGCTGCGGCAGGCGGGCATCGACCCGGCCGCGTACGTGCGGCCGGAGCGCGTAGTCACCTTCGGTGCCGCGGCCGGCCCGGACGGGCGGTCGCCCGACGAGGTCCTGCGGTTCGGCGGCGTGACGCTCGTGGCACGGCACGCGCCCGGCCACACCGAGGGGTCGACCATCTACCTCCTCGACGCGCCGGACCCCGTGGCGCTCACGGGCGACGTCGTCTTCGCCGGCACGATCGGCCGCACCGACCTGCCCGGCGGCGACGACCTGGTCATGGCCCGGACGCTGCGCGAGGTGGTCGAGCACCTGCCGCACGAGGCGCGGCTGCTCCCCGGGCACGGGCCGGCCACGCGCCTGGCGACCGAGCTGCACCACAACCCGTACCTCGGCTCCTGACCGCCGGGGCGCGCGGGCCCGGCCAGTAGGATCGTCGGGCGCCCAGGCGCCCACCACGACGACGAACGAAGGACCTTCCGTGCTGCGCACTCACACCGCCGGCTCGCTGCGCGCCGAGCACATCGGCGCCACCGTCACCCTCACCGGGTGGGTGGACCGCAGGCGGGACCACGGCGGGGTCGCGTTCGTCGACCTGCGGGACGCCTCCGGCATCGCCCAGGTGGTGGTGCACGACGAGGCGGTGGCGCACGCGCTGCGCAGCGAGTTCGTGCTGCAGGTGACCGGCGAGGTCAACCGCCGCCCGGAGGGCAACGAGAACCCGCACCTGCCGACGGGCGAGATCGAGGTCGTCGCCACGGACGTGGTGGTCCTCAACGAGGCGGCGCCGCTGCCGTTCCAGGTCTCGTCGGCGGTCGACGAGGTCCCGGGCGAGGAGGTCCGGCTGCGCTACCGCTACCTCGACCTTCGTCGTCCCGCCCCCGCGCACGCGCTCCGGCTCCGCTCCAAGGTGAGCCAGGCCGCGCGCCGGGTGCTCGACGCGCACGACTTCGTCGAGATCGAGACGCCGACCCTGACGCACTCCACGCCGGAAGGCGCGCGCGACTTCCTCGTGCCCGCGCGGCTGTCGCCCGGTTCCTGGTACGCCCTGCCGCAGTCGCCGCAGCTGTTCAAGCAGCTGCTCATGGTGGCCGGCATGGAGCGCTACTACCAGATCGCGCGCTGCTACCGGGACGAGGACTTCCGGGCCGACCGGCAGCCCGAGTTCACGCAGCTCGACGTCGAGATGAGCTTCGTCGAGCAGGACGACGTCATCGCCGTCGCGGAGGACGTGCTCAAGGCGCTGTGGGCGCTCGTGGGCCACGAGCTGGTGACGCCGATCCCGCGGATGACGTTCGCGGACGCGATGGCGCGGTACGGCTCGGACAAGCCCGACCTGCGGTTCGGCCTGGAGCTCACCGACCTCACCGAGTACTTCAAGGACACGCCGTTCCGCGTGTTCCAGGCGCCCTACGTCGGGGCGGTGGTGCAGCCCGGGGGCGCGTCGACGCCGCGGCGCGGCTTCGACGCGTGGCAGGAGTGGGCCAAGCAGCGTGGTGCCAAGGGCCTGGCGTACGTGACGGTCGGCGACGACGGCGAGCTCGCCGGGCCGGTCGCCAAGAACATCTCGGACGACGAGCGGGCACGCCTGGCCGCGACCGTCGGCGCGCAGCCCGGCGACGCGGTGTTCTTCGCCGCGGGCAAGGCATCCGAGGCGCGCGCGCTGCTCGGCGCGGCCCGCCTGGAGATCGGCCGGCGCGGCGGGCTCATCGACGACGACCGGTGGTCCTTCGTGTGGATCGTCGACGCGCCGCTGTTCAAGCCCACGGGCGAGGACGACGACGTCGCGCTCGGCACGGGCGCCTGGACCGCGGTGCACCACGCCTTCACGTCGCCGACGCCGGAGTGGATCGACCGGTTCGAGAAGGACCCCGGCCACGCGCTCGCCTACGCGTACGACATCGTCTGCAACGGCAACGAGATCGGCGGCGGGTCCATCCGTATCCACCGTCGCGACGTGCAGGAGCGCGTGTTCGGCGTCATGGGCATCGGGCCCGCCGAGGCGCAGGAGAAGTTCGGGTTCCTCCTCGACGCCTTCCAGTTCGGCGCGCCGCCGCACGGCGGGATCGCGTTCGGCTGGGACCGCATCGTCGCGCTGCTCACCAAGGCCGAGTCGATCCGCGACGTCATCGCCTTCCCCAAGTCGGGCGGCGGCTACGACCCGCTGACGGGCGCGCCCGCGCCGATCACGCCGGAGCAGCGTCGTGAGGCCGGTGTGGACGCGAAGCCCAAGCCGGCGGCGGGGGAGTGACGGGCGGCCTCGAGACGCTCCCGCCCCGGTGGCGGGACGACCGGCCGGTTCTCAGCGACCGGCGCACCCTGGCCCGCGCGCGCGTGCTCGGGGACGACGACGGCCTGGTGCTGCTCGTCGACGGCGACGAGGGTCCGACCGTCGTCGGCTACGGGCCGGACGGCCGCGCGGCCGCGATCGTGACGTCGCTCGCGGCGGCGGGCGAGCTCCGGCCGCCGCTGCGGTGGATGTCGCTGCCCCGCGGGGCCGACCTGCCCACGGACGTGTGCTCGCGGCTGCGCGTGCAGCCCCTGCCGGGCTGGGACTGGATGTCGACGACGAGCGTGGCGAGCGTGCCCGGCACCGACCGGGTGCAGCGCCTGGACGTCGCGCGGGACCTGCCGGAGATCCTCGACTGCCTGGGCGATGCGAACCCCACCACCGAGAGCGACCCGACGGATCCCCACGAGGTGGGCTGGTGGGGCGTGCGGGAGGGCGGCCGGCTGGTCGGCGTCATCGGGGCCGGACGGCGGGGCGCGGCGGCGCCCGACGGCGTCTCGTGGCACCTGCACGGCCTGGGCGTGCGGCCGGAGGGCAGACGGGGTGGCCTGGGCACGGCGCTGCTCGTGGCGGCCACCGCCGCGGGGCTTGCCGCCGGGGCCGAGTGGGTCTCGCTCGGCGTGTGGGCGGCCAACGAGCCGGCGCTGCGCATCTACCGGCGCCTCGGCTTCCGCACCGACCACCGCGGCCGCTCGTACCGCCCGATCCCGCCCGGCTGACCCGCCGCCCCGGTGTCGAACGGCGCCGGGGGCGGGCGGGGCAGGCGCCGGTCAGTGGGTGATCGAGACCCGCTCGTAGAGGCGTTTGAGCGGAGCCGGCGCCCACCAGTTCCAGCGGCCCAGCACGGTCATGGTGGCCGGCACCAGCAGCAGCCGCACCAGCGAGGCGTCGACGAAGACGGCCACCGCCAGCGCGAACCCGACCTCCTTGATGATGAGGAGCCGGCCTGCGACGAACCCCGCGAAGACGACGATGATGATGGCTGCCCCGGACGTGATGACCCGGCCGGACCGCTGCAGGCCCAGTCGCACCGCCTCGTCCGTGGGGTGCCCGGCGTCGTGCAGCTCCTTGACGCGGGACAGCAGGAACACCTCGTAGTCCATCGCGAGCCCGAACGCGAACGCGAGCACCAGCGCCACGACGTACGACTCGATGCCGCCCACGGGGATGAAGTCGAGCAGGCCGCGCAGGTGCGCGTCCTGGAAGCCCCACACGAGCACACCCATGGCGGCGGCCAGCGAGAGCGCGTTGGTGAGGAGGGCCTTGACCGGGATCACCACCGAGCCGGTCATGAAGAAGAGCAGCACGAGCGTCGCCAGGGCGACGATGCCCACCACCCACCACACGCGGGCGGCGAGGGCCGCCGCGAAGTCGACGGAGTGGGCGGCCTGCCCGGTGACCCACACGGGGAACCCGGGGTGCAGGCCGCGCACCTCGGTGACGACCGAGCGTGCCACGGCGCCGCCGGCGTCGGTCGAGTCCGGGCGCACGCCGATGACGACGTACGAGCCCACCGCGCGGGGGGCGTCCACGCCGGCGACGCCCGGCAGCGACGCGAGCGCGCGCGACCACGAGGTCGCCGACGTGAGCGACGTCTCCGCCACGACGGTGACGGCCGCCGACTGCGCCGCGGGGTAGTTCGTGGCGATCTGGTCGAGGAAGGCCCGCTGGCTGCTGCCCGCCGGCAGCAGCTCGGCGCCGGAGTTGCGCAGCTCGAGGTGGCGCACCGGCAGCGCGATGACGCCGAGCACCACGACGCACCCCGCGATCACCCACCACGGCCGCCGTTGCACGCGCGCGGTGAGGCGCGAGAAGAAGCCCTCGGACGAGTCGACGTCGGACGTGCGCGCCATGACCGCACGCAGCACGGGGACGCGCAGCACCGGGCTCGGGCGCGACAGCCGCCGCCCGGTCCACACGAGCAGCGCGGGTACGAGCGTCAGCGCGGTCGCGAGGGCGACGACGACGACGGCCACGGAGGCGGCGCCGATGGAGCGCAGGATCGGCGGGCTGAAGACGAGCAGGCCGGCGATGGAGATGGCGACCGTGACGGCGGAGAAGCTCACGGTGCGGCCCGCGGTGGCCAGCGTCCGCTCGATAGCCGTGGCGACCGTGCCGTCGCCGCGCCGCCGGCGGGTGGCCGCCCCGCCGTCACCGTCCACGAGGCGGTGGAGCTCCTCCCGGAAGCGGGACACGACGAGCAGGCCGTAGTCGATCGACAGGCCGATCCCCAGCGCCGTGACGACGTCGAGCGTCGACGCGTCGACGTCCATGAGGTACGTGAGGCCCAGGAGCGCCGCGAGCCCCACGCCGATGGAGGCGAGCGCGCCCGCCATGGGCATGCCCGCGGTGAGGAAGCCCCCGAAGACGAACACCATCGCGACGAGCGCGATCGGCAGCGCGACGGCCTCGCCGGTGCGCAGGTCGCGCTCGACCTGCCCGTGGATGTCGCCGACGATGAGCGACGTGCCGCCCACGACGCCGCGCACGCCGGGCGCGGCGTCGGCGAGCTGGCCGGGCACCCCGTGGAGCGCCGCCTGCACGGCGTCCAGCGCGGACGTCTGCGCGTCCGGCTGCAGCGTCGGGTCCAGCCCGACGACGACGAGGAACCCGTGCCCGTCGCGCGCGACGAGGGGCGCGGCGGCCGGGTTCGTCGGGCCGCCGGGAAGGGCAAGGGGGTCGACGACGGAGACGACGCCGGGGATGGCCGCGAGCTCGCGGCGGACGGGAGCCATCGCGGCCGCGACCGCCGGAGCGGACGGGTCGACGCCGGACAGCACGAGCGTGAGCGACTCGCCGCTCTGGTCGACGCGCCCGAGCAGGTCGTCGGCCGCGGTGCTCTGCGACCCCGGGACGGCGGGCGCGCCGGACGTCACCCGGTCGAACACCGACTGGCCACCGTGGACGCCGAGCGCGGCGACGCCGTACCCCCCGACCGCCAGCACGAGCCAGACGACGACGGTGACGCGGGGGTGGCGGCCGATCAGCCGGCCGAGGCGTGCGAACACGCCGCTCATCGTCGCAGGCTCGGCGGGGTCGGTGCGCACCCTGGCGGCCGGAGGTGTCGCGGCTCGCGCGGGCGGGGACGCTCGCCGGTGGGGCGTGTGGGCGGCGGTGCGTAGGGTTCGCGGTGGGAGGCGGCAGTGGACCTTGGCGGTGACCTGTTCGACGCGGTGACGTCGACCGCTGCCGGACTGCCAGCGGCCGGCCCGGGCACGCCGCTGGCCGTGCGCATGCGCCCGCGCACGCTGGCCGAGGTGGCGGGGCAGGACCACCTGCTCGAGCCGGGGTCGCCGCTGCGTCGGCTCGTCGACCCGCCGGACGCGGCGGCGGCGCGGACGGCGCCGGCGTCCGTGGTGCTGTGGGGGCCGCCCGGCACCGGCAAGACGACGCTCGCCTACCTGGCCGCCACGACGTCCGGGCGCCGCTTCGTCGAGATGTCGGCCGTGACGGCGGGCGTCAAGGAGGTGCGCGAGGTCATCGAGGACGCCCGGCGACGCCTGGCCACCGGTGGCGCGGAGACCGTCCTGTTCATCGACGAGGTGCACCGGTTCACCAAGGCCCAGCAGGACGCGCTCCTGCCGAGCGTCGAGAACCGCTGGGTCACGCTCGTCGCCGCGACCACGGAGAACCCGTCGTTCTCGGTGAACTCGCCGCTGCTCTCGCGGTCGCTGCTGCTGACGCTGCGGCCGCTGTCCGTC
>JAJYTJ010000306.1 GCA_021793115.1 Actinomycetes bacterium
TCGTCGGTGTACAGGCCGAGCAGCAGCGAGCCCACCGCGTCCGGCCCCGACGTGTGCAGCCGGTACCCGGCCACCACGCAGTCCGCGGTGCACTGGTGCTTGACCTTGGTCATCACGCGCTTGCCCGGCTGGTACGTCCCCGCCGGGTCCTTGGCGACGACGCCGTCCAGGCCCGCGCCCTCGAACTGGGAGAACCACCGGCGGGCGGTCGCCGGGTCGTCGGTCTGCGGCGTCACGGTGACCGCGCCCGACGAGGTGCCCACCATGGTCTCGAGCCGCGAGCGCCGCTCGGCCAACGGCAGGCCGCGCAGGTCGTCGTCCCCGACGGCGAGCACGTCCCACAGCACCAGGCGGGCCGGTGTCTGCTGGGCCAGCAGGCGCACGCGCGAGGCGGCCGGGTGGATCCGTTGCAGCAGCGCCTCGAAGTCCAGGTGGGTGCCGTCGGCGCTGGGCACGACGATCTCGCCGTCGACGACGCAGCGCTCCGGCAGGTCGGCGAGGACCGCGGCGACCACTTCGGGGAAGTAGCGCTGCATGGGCTTGGTGGTGCGCGAGCCGAGCTCCACCTCGTCGCCGTCGCGGAACACCACCGTGCGGAAGCCGTCCCACTTGGGTTCTAGTTGGACGTTCGGGATGGCGAACGCCTGCTCCATCGTGCCTGGCTTCGCCAGCATCGGCTGGACTGGCGGCATCACCGGAAGGTCCACCAGGACACGATAGGTCCCGCAGTTACACGACCCCACCCGGATGTAGTTCGCCCCGGCGAGCCGTGTCGCCCCCTCGATGACGCGGCTGCAGCGGTTCACGGTGCTCGATGCGGTGTCGCTCCGGAACCCGAAGGCCCGGTCCGGGCATCGAACTGATGCGCGCCGCGCGGGAGTCTGCACGTCACCCCCTTGACAGGTCGAGATCACTCAGCACATATTGATTTAATGAGCGTTGAGTGAGTTGGGAGTGCCGCGCACCGCTGCGCGACCGCCGAGACACAGACGGGGGTTCGACGATGACCGCCACAGACCCGGCCACCGGGATCACGCTGGACCAGCAGCTCGCGCTCCGGACGGCCGCCACCCGGCTCCAGCAGCAGTTCGAGGGCACCTTCGGGGTCGAGACGATCGACAGGTTCCTCACTTCGTCCTACGACCAGTTCGCCCCGCGGGCCCACGTGACGACGTTCCTCCCCCTGCTCGCCGAGAGGTTTGCACGGCAGCGGCTGACCGCGCTGGCACGCGTCGAGGGGCATGCCCACGACGGCAGGCCGGTGGTGCTGTTCCTGTGCGTGCACAACGCGGGTCGCTCGCAGATGGCGCTCGGGTTCTTCGAGCACTACGCGGGCGACGCGGCGATCGCCTGGTCGGGCGGTTCGGAGCCGGGCGAAGAGGTCAACCCGGCCGCGGTCGCGGCGATGGCCGAGCGTGGCATCGACATCTCGCGCGAGTACCCCAAGCCCTGGACGGAAGAGGTGGTCCGGGCGGCCGACGCGATCATCACCATGGGGTGCGGGGATGCGTGCCCGATCTTCCCTGGCAAGCGCTACGAGGAGTGGGAGCTCGACGACCCGGCGGGCCTCTCCGTCGAGGACGTGCGGCCCGTGCGCGACGAGATCGAGCGCCGCGTCCTGCGGCTCCTGACCGAGCTCGAGCGGTCAGTCCACGCCTGACCCGACCGCGCGTGGCGCCCAGTGGTCCGAGGATTCCGGCGTGGCGGCGTCGGCGCGTCAGGCCGCGATCGTGTGCTGGGCGAGAGTGCGCACGCGTCGCGCCAGCTCCTCGACGGCCGCGTCGAACGCGGCATCCGTGCCCTCGGCCACCGGGTCGGGGATCGACCAGTGCAGCCGACCGGCGCCGCCGAGCTCCTCGTGGGCGTTGTCGCACACGGTGACGATGAGGTCGTCGTCGGTCACGACGTCCGTGACGGCACGCGGAACGGTGGCTGTCAGCGTCAGGCCGTGCCGCGCGGCCGCGCTGATGGCGGCCGCTTCGATCGAGGCTGCCGGGTGCGTGCCGGCGGAAGCGACGGGGATGTCGCTGGCCTCGGGCCACAGCGCGGCGGCGATCTGGGAGCGCGCCGAATTGCCCGTGCAGACGAAGACCACACGCTTGACCGCGATGCGGGCGGCGGGCAGCAGTCCATCCATCGCGTCCACCGTCAGGTGCAGGTAGGTGCGACGGCGGTCTCCGTGGGATCGGGTCCGTGTCACCAGGCCCGCGTCGGCCAGGACCCCGACGTGGTGCGCGAGCAGGTTCGAGGGCAGGCCGAGAACCGCCTGCAGCTCGACAGGCGCGGCGTCGCCGACCGCCAGCAGGTCGGTGATCTGCAGCCGTGCCGGATCAGCGAGCGCCGCATGGCGGGCGACCCGCGACCGGAACTGGCTTTGCTCACTGTTCATTGCCGCAATGTTGACTGAGGTAGTTGCCGCAGGTCAAGATCTGCCGCGATGAACACCACACCACCTCTCTGGCGACGGGCGCTGGCCGAGCTCGTCGGCACCGGAGCGCTCGTCGCGATCGTCGTGGGCTCCGGGATCATCACGCATAGCCTAACACCTTCGGACAGGCGCCTGGCCCTGCGTCAAAACGCCCTCGCGACGGCTTTCGGCCTGACCGTTCTGATCGTGGTGTTCCAACCCTTGTCGGGCGCGCATTTCAACCCCGTCGTCACGCTGGTCGACCGCTCCCTGGGTGGGCGGGCCACGCGGACCGAGCCGACCGTCTACGTGCTGGCGCAGGTGGTGGGCGCGTGCGGTGGCGCGGTGTTGGCCAACGCGATGTTCGCCACTTCCACGGCGATCTCGACGACCGAGCGTGTCGATCCGGGCCGGCTGCTGGGTGAGGTCGTCGCTACCGCGGGCCTGGTGCTGCTGATCTTCGCGCTGGTTCGTACCG
>JAJYTJ010000085.1 GCA_021793115.1 Actinomycetes bacterium
CTCGGCAGGTGCGTCACGACCTGGCCCGCGTCAGCGCCGAGCACCCCGTGCTGCGGCAGGCCCGCGTCGTCGACGCCGGGGCGTGCGCCCTCCTCGTCGTGCTCGAAGCCCTCGACCGGACGTGGGGCGCCCCCGGCGCGCCGGCGTCGCTCGACTGGCTGCCCGAGCGCGGCGTGGGGGCCGAAGAGCTCGCAGCGTGGCGCGCCGCCGAGCCCGGCGGAGCCTACGAGGTGATGGCGCTGGTGCGGCCCACGCCGCCGGCCGACCTGGGGGCGGCGCTGCGCGCGCGGCTCGGGGCGGTGGGCGACGCGGTCGCCGTGGTGGGGGCCGCCCACCTCTGGCACGTGCACGTCCACACCGACGACCCGGCGGCGGCGATCGAGGCCGCGCACCTCGGGGACCGCACCCAGGTGGTGGTGCGGCTCGTGGAGGGGGCGGCGCAGCAGGTCGCCGCCGGCGACGACCTCGGCCTGGTCATCGCGACGGGCGAGGCGGGCATGGCGCGGTTCTTCGCGACGGGCGGCGCCGTGGTCGTCGTGCGCTGCCCCGAGGCCCCGGTCACGGCGGACCACCTGGCGCGCGCGGTGGCGGACACCGCCACGGACCGCGTGGTGCTGCTCGCGGGCGACGACGAGCTGGCCGGGCCCGCCCGCGCGGTGGCGGTCCCGGGCGTGACGCTGGAGCTGGTCGGCGCGCCGGACGTGCTCGCCACAGCCGTGGCCGCGCTCGCGGTGCTCGGCGGCCGGGGCGAGGCGGCGCGGCGCGCGGACGAGGCGCAGGCGGCCGTGGCGCGGCTGCGGACCGCGGACGTCGACGTGTGGGGCGACCTGGCGCCCACGGCGGAGGCGCTCGTGGACGAGGCGGCGGGCGCGGCCCAGGGGGTCACGGTGCAGCACGGGCCGGGCGCGGCGTACGACGACGCGGTCGCGCTGCGGGACTGGCTCGAGGGGGCTCACCCGGAGGTCGACGTGGTGCTCGTCGGGCCCGTGGCCGACGGCCCGCGGTGGCGGATCGGGGTGGACTGACGTGGTGGTCTCGGCGTTCCCGCCGTCCGCGCGCCTCGAGCAGCCGGTGCACAAGGCGTTCGGGCTCAAGTCGGGCAAGAGCCTGGAGGGCCTGGGCCTGCGCACGGTGGGCGACCTCGTGCGGCACTACCCGCGCCGGTACGAGCACCACGGCGAGCTCACGGACCTGTCGGGGCTGACCCTCGGCGAGCACGTCACCGTGGTCGCCGACGTCGAGAGCGCGACCGTCCGGACGACGCGCACCGGCAAGGCGCTGCTCGAGGCGTCCGTCACCGACGGCCGTGGGCGGCTGCGGATCGCGTTCTTCGCCGGTCACCGGGCCAGGCTCCGCTACCACGAGGCGAAGCTCGTCCCGGGCCGGCGGGGGCTCTTCAGCGGCGTGGTCAGCGAGTTCCAGTCCCGGCTGCAGTTCCTGCACCCGGACTACGAGGTGTTCGACCCCGACTACGAGGAGCGGGCGCGCGAGGAGGCGGCCTGGCCGATCCCCATCTACCCGGCGTCCCAGAGCCTGCAGAGCTGGCAGATCCGCAACGCGGTGCGCCACGAGCTCGCCGGGCTCGCCGAGCCGGACGTGCCGGACCCGCTGCCGCCCGCGCTGCGGACGCAGCACCGCCTGCCGTCACTGCTGGACGCGCTGCGGCTGGTGCACGTGCCGCAGGAGGACGCGGACTGGCACCGCGGTCGCGACCGGCTGCGCTTCGAGGAGGCGTTCGTGCTGCAGGCCGAGCTGGCGCGGCGCCGGGCGCGGGCCGCCGCGCAGGCCGCGGTGCGCCGTCCCGGCGCGCCCGGCGGCCTGCTCGAGGCGTTCGACGCGCGGCTGCCGTTCGAGCTCACCGCCGGGCAGCGGGAGGTGGGTGAGCAGATCGCGCGCGAGCTCGCCGCGCCGCACCCGATGCAGCGGCTGCTGCAGGGCGAGGTGGGCTCGGGCAAGACCGTCGTGGCGCTGCGGGCGATGCTCCAGGTGGTCGACTCCGGCGGCCAGGCGGCGCTGCTGGCGCCCACGGAGGTGCTCGCGGCGCAGCACGCGCGCACGCTGCGGGCGCTGCTGGGCGACCTCGCCGAGGGCGGCTTCCTGGGTGGTGCGGAGCTGGCCACCCGAGTGGCCCTGCTCACGGGCTCGCTGCCGGCCGCCGCCCGGCGCGCGGCGTTGGCGGACGCCGCCGGGGGTGCCGCCGGGATCGTCGTCGGCACGCACGCGCTGCTCAACCCGGACGTCCAGTTCGCGGACCTCGGGCTGGTGGTGGTCGACGAGCAGCACCGCTTCGGCGTGGCGCAGCGCGACGTGCTGCGCACGCGCACCGAGGTGCAGCCGCACCTGCTCGTCATGACCGCCACGCCGATCCCGCGCACGGTGGCCATGACCGTGTTCGGCGACCTGGAGACGTCCGTGCTGCGCGAGGTCCCGGCGGGGCGCTCGGGCGTCGCCACGTTCATGGCAGACGCGCGGCGGCCGAACTACGTGGCGCGCACGTGGTCGCTGGTGCGCGAGCAGGTGGCCTCCGGAGGCCGCGCCTTCGTCGTGTGCCCGCGCATCACGGCCGAGGGCGACGAGCGGGGCGACGACGACGCCGACCTGCTGGCGGACGACGACGACGGCGCGCCGCGGCGGCCGCTGCGTGCGGTGCTCGAGGTGGCCGACGAGCTGCGCGGCCGCGCCGAGCTGGCGGGCGTGCCGGTCGGGACGCTGCACGGGCGCATGTCGCCCGACGAGAAGGACCGTGCGCTCGGGGCGTTCGCGTCGGGTGCCACGCCGGTGCTCGTGACGACCACCGTCATCGAGGTCGGGGTGGACGTGCCGGCCGCCACCGTCATGGTGGTGCTCGACGCCGACCGCTTCGGCCTGTCGCAGCTGCACCAGCTGCGGGGCCGCGTCGGGCGCGGCAGCGCCCCCGGGTTCTGCCTGCTCGTGTCGTCGGCCGAGGAGGGCACACCGGCCTGGACCCGGCTGGACACGCTCACGCGGACCGGCGACGGGTTCGCGCTGGCCGCCGCCGACCTGGAGCTGCGCCGCGAGGGCGACGTGCTCGGCGCGGCGCAGTCGGGCGCGGGCTCGTCGCTGCGGCTGCTGCGGGTGACGCGGGATGCCGCCCTCATCGAGCGGGCCCGGGACGAGGCCACGCAGCTCGTCGCGGGCGACCCGGAGCTCGCCGGCTGGCCCGCGCTCGCCGAGGCGATCGACCAGCGGCTGTCGGGGTCCGGCGAGGAGTTCATCGACCGGGTGTAGCGCCCGGGCGGGCTACCCTGGCGCCGTGCCTCAGCCCGTCGTCCGCGCCCAGGACCTGCTCGTCGGCTACGGCGGGGCGCCGGTGTGCGCACCCGTGACCTTCACGCTGCAGCCCGGGCGCGCGCTCGCCCTCGTCGGCTCCAACGGGTCCGGGAAGTCCACCGTGCTGCGGGCGGTCATCGGCCTGCTCGAGCCGGCCGGCGGCAAGCTGACCGTGCTGGGTGCCGCGGTGGACGAGCGGACGGTGGAGTTTCGCAGCGCCGTGTCCAGCGTGCTCGACGACGACGCGTACTTCCCGTCGCTGTCGGTCGCCGAGCACCTCTACCTCGTCGCGCGCGGCCACGGCGTGCTCGACGCCTGGGACCGGGTCGACGAGCTGCTCGAGGAGTTCGGCCTGGTGGACCACGCCACCGCGCTGCCGGTGTCCCTCTCGAGCGGCCAGCGCCGCCGCCTGCTGCTGGCGGCCGGCTTCGCGCGGCCGCGGTCGCTGCTCGTGCTCGACGAGCCGGAGCAGCGACTGGACCGCCGCATGCTCTCGGCGCTCACCGACCGGCTCGTCGCCGAGAAGGCCGCGGGCGGCGCGGTGCTCATGGCGTCGCACGACCCGGAGCTGGTCCGTGCGGTGGCGGACCGCGCGCTGCACCTGGACGACCAGCGCAACGAGATGCTGTCCGCGGCCGACGCCGCGACGCGCATCGCCCGGATCCCGGCGTGACCTCCGACCCGGTGGTGCCGGCGGTCTCGCCGGGCGAGGTCGGTGACCTGCCCACGGCGCGGTCCATCCGGCGGTTCACCGCGGCGGCGGGCAAGGCGCGCGCCGGGGCCAGCCTGACGTCGCTGCTCGGCGACGTGTACTACGCGGTGATCTCCGCGGCGATCGGCGCGGCCGTGGCGTTCGGCGTGGCCCAGCAGGTGCGCACGTCGCTACCGCCCGCGCCGCAGGTCGCCCCGCCGACGAGCCTGAGCCTGCCGGCGCTCGTGGCGGTGGTGCTGCTCGCCGCGGCGGGCGTGCTCGTGTCGCTCGCGGGCCGACTCGGGCCGGTGGGTGCGGGGGGCGCGGAGTCGGCGTGGTGGCTCCAGCTGCCGGTGGAGCGGCGCGGGCTGCTGCGGCCGGCGGCCCGCCGGCTGCCCGTGGTGGGCGCCGTCGCGGGCGCCGCGGTGGTCGCGCTGCTGGACGCCGGCCTGCTCGGCGACGCCGGCGGGCGGACCCTGCGGGCGGCCGGTGCCGGGGCGGTGGTCGCGGCCCTGCTCGTGCTGCTGGCCACGGTGCTGCAGTCGTCCGGCGTGCCGCGGCGCCGCGTCGCGCTCGTCGGCGACGTGGTGCTCGGCCTGTCCGCCGCGCTGGCCGTGGCGCTCGCGCTGGCCGGCACGCACCTGGCCGCGCTCCCGGTGGCGCCGTGGCCCCTGCTGGTCGTGGGCCTGCTCGCCGTGGCGGCGCTCGCCTGGTTCGTCGACGGCCGGCTCGACAGCATGCCGGCCCGCAGCCTGCGCGAGGGCGGCTCGGTGGCCACGCAGGCGATGGGCGCGGTGGTCTCGCTGGACTCGCGCGAGCTGGGGCGCGCGCTGACGGCGGGCTCGTCGCGGCCGGTGCGCCGGTGGGTGTCGCGGTTCCACGGCGTGCGCGGGCCAGCGACGGCCCTGGTGGCCGCCGACCTCGCCCAGCTGCGGCGCTCGCCGCGGCACCTGGTGCAGCTCGTGGTGGCGGCCCTCGTGCCGTGGTTGGCCACGGTGGTGCCCCAGCTGGCGAACGTCCCGGGCGTGCTCGTCGCCGTGCTCGTCGCGGGCGGGATCGCGTCCAGCGCCGCCGCCGAGGGCGCGCGGGCGGGGGAGATGAACCCCATCCTCGACCGGATGCTGCCGCTCGGGGCGAAGACCGTGCGCCGGCTGCGGATGGCCGTGCCGGGCGTCGCGATGCTCGCCTGGTCGCTGGCCGCGTTCGGGGCGCTCGGCCGCTGGGCGGGCGACGTGGGCCCGTGGCTCCTGCTCGCGGCGCTCGGCGCGCCCGTGTGGGCCGCGGCCACGGTGCGCGCGGCCTACCGGCCCGGCCCCAACTGGTCCAAGCCGCTCGTGTCGACGCCGTTCGGCGCGCTGCCCACGGGCGTGACCACGGTGGTGTCGCGCGGGCCCGACCTCGTGGTGCTGTGCCTGCTGCCCACGTGGATCGCGCTCATCCTGCGGCACGTGACGCCCACCTTCCTCGTGCTGCAGCTCGCGGGCGCGGCGATCGCCTTCGCGATCGGCTCCTCGATCGCCACCGGCACGCTCATGGACCGGATGTTCGAGGCGTCCGGCGGCAAGCCGGGCGGCGCTCCGGGTGGGGCCGCGGTGGCGGGCGGGCGGTGACCCGCATCGTCGCCGGGGCGGCCGGCGGGCGGACCCTGCAGGTCCCCGCCCGCGGCACCCGGCCGACGAGCGAGCGCGTGCGCGAGGCGCTCTTCTCCCGGCTGGAGCACCTCGACGCCGTGGCGGGCGCCCGCGTGCTCGACCTGTACGCCGGGTCGGGGGCGCTGGGCCTGGAGGCGGTGAGCCGGGGCGCGGCGGCGGTGACGCTCGTCGAGGCCGCCGCGTCGGCCGCCGAGGTCTGCCGTCGCAACGCGGCGACCCTCGGCCTCGGCGCCCGGGTGACGGTCGTGGCGGACCGCGCCGAACGCTTCGTCGCCCGCCCGCCGGCCGCGCCGTGGCGCCTCGTGCTGCTCGACCCGCCCTACGACGTCGCGGAGCCGGCGCTCACGGCGGTCCTCGGGGGGCTGGCCGGCGACGGCACGCTGGAGGAGGGCGCCGTCGTCGTCGTCGAGCGCTCCACCCGCAGCCCCGAGCCGGGCTGGCCCGCCGGCCTCGCCCGCTTCGACGAGCGCCGGTACGGCGAGACGACGCTCTGGTTCGCCGAGCCCGCACGCTGAGCGGACCGGCGGTGGCTCCCGGCGGCCCCGCGGGCCGCGGCGTAGGTTGGCGCCCGTGAGCCGCGCGGTCTGCCCCGGGTCCTTCGACCCCGTCACGCTGGGCCACCTCGACGTCATCCGGCGCGCCCGGTCGATGTTCGACGAGGTGGTCGTCGTCGTGGCGCACAACGCGGCCAAGCGGCCGCTGCTGCCGGTGCAGGAGCGCGTGGCGCTCGTCCAGCGCGCGGTGGCCGAGCTCAGCCGGGTCACGGTGACCAGCTGGGACGGCCTGCTCGCGGACTTCCTCGTCCAGTCCGGCGCGCAGGCCGTGGTCAAGGGCCTGCGGGGTGGCGCGGACGTGGACGCGGAGCTCGGCATGGCGCTGCTCAACCGGCACCTGTCGGGGGTCGAGACCGTGTTCGTCCCCGGCGACGGGGCGCTCGCGCACGTCGCGTCCTCGCTGGTCAAGGACGTGGCGCGGCACGGTGGGACGATCGACGACCTGGTGCCGCCGGGGGTCGCCGCGGCGGTGCGGGCGGCCCTGGAGGGAGGAGCCCGATGAGCGGGACGGACGACGAGCGGACCGGCGGCGTGCTGGGGGTGCTCGAGGCGCTGGCGGCGACGGTGGCCGGCGCGCGGGCCATGCCCATGTCGTCGTCGGTGCTGGTGAACAAGGCGGAGCTGCTCGACCTCGTCGAGCAGGCGCGCGAGGCGCTGCCCGACCAGCTGACGGCGGCCGACGCGCTGCTCGCGGACGTGGACGCCGCGAAGGAGCAGGCCCGGGCCGAGGCCGGACAGATCGTGGCCCGCGCCCACGAGGAGGCCGAGCGCCTCGTCGATGCGGAGGCGGTCACGGTGGCGGCACGCCGGAAGGCGGCCGAGATCCTCGCCGCGGCGCAGGAGCAGGCGGACGCCATGCGGCGCGACGCCGACGACTACTGCGACCGCCGGCTGGCGGACTTCGAGATCGACCTCGGCAAGGTCGTGGCGCAGGTGCAGGCCGGCCGGGCCAAGCTCGCGGGTCGTCTCGGCCTCGGCGACAGCTGAGCGGCGGCTCCCGGGCACGCCCGCGTGGCACGGCTGCGGTGCCGGGAGATCGGTCGAAGGCCGGGCGCGGGCGGCTCGGGGCTCGGTCGGCGCCGGTTTGGGGGCGGTGCGGGCGTGCCGTAGACTCGCTCGCTGGTCCAGCCGGTGGTGGTTGGGACCGGGATCGACGAGGGGACACCGCCGTGCAGCGCCCTGGCCACCTCGATCCCCGCTCGCCGTTCGTGCTCGACACCCATGAGCTCGGCCGACGTCCGGGATCGATGCGGACCGTGCGGCTGACGGTGCCGGCCCCGGCCGAGCTCGGTACCGCCGTCATCGGCATCCCCGAAGGCACCGACCTGGAGCTCGATCTGAGGCTCGAGGCGGTGATGGAGGGGGTCCTGGTCACCGGAGCAGTCCGCGGCCGGGCGGTCGGGGAGTGCGTGCGCTGCCTGGACGAGGTGACGGAACCCGTGGACGTCACTCTCGCCGAGCTGTTCGTCTACCCCGAGCGTGCCGCCGTCGCGGCGCAGGACGGCGACGAGGACGACGAGGACCTGCGCGAGCTGGACGGGGACTTCCTCGACCTGGAGCCCGCGCTGCGGGACGCGGTGGTGCCCATGCTGCCGTTCCAGCCCGTGTGCCGGTCCGACTGCCCGGGCCTGTGCTCCCTGTGCGGGGCCAGGCTCGCGGACGAGCCGGGACACACGCATGAGACGCTTGACCCCCGGTGGGCCGCCCTGGGCGGCCTGTCCGGGTCGGACGACGAGACGAAAGAGAGCTAGCCGTGGCTGTTCCCAAGCGCAGGATGTCGCGCGCCAACACCCGTGCGCGGCGGTCGCAGTGGAAGACCACTGCCACGACCCTCAGCACCTGCCCCCGCTGCAAGGCGCCGAAGCAGCCGCACCTCGCGTGCCCGGCGTGCGGCGCCTACGGCGAGCGCACCTACGAGCAGGCGATCAAGAGCGAGCACGAGCACGCGTGAGCCCGCGCGGTGACCACGAGGTGACGTCGTGAGCGCCGCCGTCGCACCGCTGCTGGAGAAGCTCGGAGTCCACCTGGACCCCGAGCTTCTCGTGCTGTCCCTGACGCATCGGAGCTTCGCGCACGAGGCCGGGGGGATCCCCACCAACGAGCGCCTGGAGTTCCTCGGCGACACCGTGCTCGGGCTCGTCGTCACCGAGCGCCTCTACCGGCAGCAGCCGGACCACCCCGAGGGCGACCTGGCCCGCATGCGTGCCGCCACGGTGTCGCAGCGCGCGCTGGCGGGGGTCGCGCGGGAGCTGGGCCTGGGCCGGTACATCCTCCTGGGCAAGGGTGAGCTGGCCACCGGGGGGCGTGACAAGGACTCGATCCTCTCGGACACCCTCGAGGCCGTCTTCGGCGCGGTCTACCTCACGCACGGGCTGGAGGTGTCGCGCGAGCTGGTGGAGCGACTCGTCGGGCCCACGCTGGCCCGCGCCACCGACCTCGGCGCCGGGCTGGACTGGAAGACCTCGCTGCAGGAGCTCGTCGCCTCCCTGGGGCTCGGAGTGCCGCAGTACGTGGTCACCGGCACCGGCCCCGACCATGCGCGCACCTTCACCGCGGAGGTGGTGGTGGCCGACGTGGTGCGCGGCACCGGCACCGGCACCGCCAAGAAGCTCGCCGAGCAGGAGGCCGCCGAGGCGGCCTACACCGCACTCCTGCCGCTACGCGCCACCCAGGACGTCGGCGGCGCGCGGTCGGCCGTGGAGCACGAGGACGTGGCCGTCCCCGGCGAGGCTGCCGCCGGCACCGTCGCCGGCTGACCGGCTGTGCCGGAGCTGCCCGAGGTCGAGACCGTCCGGGTCGGCCTCGCCCGCCACGTGCTGGGCCGCCGGGTCGACGAGGTCCACGTGCGCGGCACGCGGGTGGCGCGGCGTCACGACGGCGGCGAGACCGACCTCGTCGGCCGCCTGCGCGGGCGCACGCTGACGGCCGCCGTGCGCCGCGGCAAGTTCTGCTGGCTGCTGCTCGACGAGGGCGACGAGGCGCTGCTGGTCCACCTCGGGATGAGCGGGCAGCTGCTCGTCCGCACGCCGGGTCACGACGACCCCGTGGCGCCCCACCTGCGCGCCCGCCTGGCGTTCGACGACGGCTCGGCGCTGGACTTCGTCGACCAGCGGACGTTCGGCTATCTCGCGGTGCCCGAGCTGGTGCCCACGCCCGACGGTGGCCCCGGCGGCCTCGGGTCGGACCTGCCGGCGCTGCCCGCCCCGGTGGCGCACATCGCGCGGGACCTGCTCGACCCGTGGCTCGACCGGGTGGCGCTCGCGGCGGCCCTGCGGCGGCGCCGCACCGAGGTCAAGCGGGCGCTGCTGGACCAGACGCTGGTCTCGGGGGTCGGCAACATCTACGCCGACGAGTCCCTGTGGCGGGCCCGGCTGCACGGCGCGCGGCCGGCGGACGCGCTGCGGCCGGTCGAGGCGCGGCGGGTGCTCGACGCCGCCGCCGACGTGCTGGCGGAGGCCCTGGCCGCGGGCGGGACGAGCTTCGACGCGCTGTACGTCGACGTCGAGGGCGGTTCCGGGTGGTTCCGGCGGGAGCTCGCGGCCTACGGGCGCGAGGGGCTGCCGTGCCCGCGCTGCGGGACGCCCATCCGGCGGGAGTCGTTCGCGAACCGCTCGTCGTACTCCTGCCCCCGCTGCCAGCCCCGCCCCCGCCCCAACCCCCGCGTCCGCTGACACCCGTCGAGTGGAGCCGCCCGTCGCCCCACCGGCGATCAGTGGAGCCGACTGACCGCGACACGCCGCGCGAAGGGGTCAATCGGCTCCACTTGGAGGCGGAAGGCTCCGGTTGCGCACCGGGAGGCTCCACTTGGAGGCGGAAGGCTCCGGTTGCGTACCGGGAGGCGCCACCTGCGCGCCGGGAGGCGCCACGACCGGGTGGGCTCGCCGGGTCAGCGGGTGACGAGGTTGAGGAGCGACTCGCCCGCGACGAATCGGCGGGCGTTCTCGGCGATCAGCTCCGACGCGCCGATGGGCCGCCCGCCCGCGGCGTGGGGGCTGATGAGCACGGCCGGCTCGTCCCACAGGGGCGAGCCCGCGGGCAGCGGTTCCGTCTCGACGACGTCGAGCGCGGCGCCGCCGAGGTGCCCGCTTCGGAGGGCGGCCAGCAGCGCGGCCTCGTCGAGCGTGGCACCCCGGCCTGCGTTGACCACGTAGGCCCCTTCCCGCAGGCCCGCGAAGACGTCCGCACCGAGGGCATGGCGCGTCGCGGCGGTGGTGGGCAGCAGCCCGACGAGCACGTCGGTGCCGGCCAGCACGCCGGACAGCTCGTCGGGCGCCACCACGGCGTACCCGTCGCGGGTGCCGGCGCGCGTCGCCACCCCCGTGACGTGCGCCCCGAGCGCGGTGCACAGCCCCGCCAGCCGCGTGCCGATGGACCCGAAGCCCCAGATGGTCACGCGGGCGTCGAGCAGCGTGGTCACCGGACCCGCGGGGTGCAGCGGCTGCGCGCCGCCGAGCTCGGTGGCCCAGCGGTGCTCGTGCTGCGCCCCGGCCATCGCCGGCAGGCGCCTGACCAGGGCGAGCGTGAGCGCCAGCACGTGCTCGGCGACCGGGCCGTCGTGCAGGCCGCGGCCCGAGGTGACGGCCACCGACGGGGCGAAGCCCGCCGCCAGGACGGCGTCGGGACCCGCTGCGAGCGTCTGCACCCAGCGCAGCGCGGGCAGCGCCGCCAGCTCGGCGAGCATGCCCGAATCGAGGGTCCAGACGACGAGCGCCTCGGCCTCGTCGGCCCCGGCCGGCAGGGGCGCGCCGGGGTGGTACCGCAGTGCCCGGACCCCCGGCGGCAGCACGGGGTCGAGGTCGATCGTGTCAGGGAGAAGGATGCTGGTCACGACTCGGTACGATGCCACGGTGACCTCCGCACCTGCGGGCGCTGATCGCCTCAAGCCCATCTCCGTGATGATCGTCGACGACCACGAGGTCGTCCGGCGCGGCATCGCCGAGGTGGTGGAACGCACGGACGGCATGACGGTCGTCGCCGAGGCGGGGTCCGTCGCCGACGGCGTGCGCCGGGCCACGCTCGTGCGTCCCCAGGTGCTGCTGGTCGACCTGCAGCTGCCGGACGGCACCGGCATCGACCTCATGCGCTCCGTGCGCGAGACGCTGCCGAGCGCCAAGGCGATCGTCCTGACGAGCTTCGACGACGACGACGCGGTCGCGGCCGCGCTCGACGCGGGTGCCGCGGCCTACCTGCTCAAGTCCGTGCGCGGGGCCGAGATCACGGACGTCATCCGCGCCGTCGCCGCCGGCCGCACGCTGCTCGACGAGCGCACGGTCACCCGCCGGCGCGCCGGCCACGAGGACCCGACCGAGAACCTCACGCCGAGCGAGCTGCGCGTGCTGGACCTCATCGGCGAGGGCCTGTCGAACCGCCAGATCGCAGACCGCCTCGGCGTGGCCGAGAAGACGATCAAGAACCACATCACGTCGCTGCTGGCCAAGATGGGCCTGCAGCGGCGCACGCAGGTGGCGGCGTGGGTCGCCGCCCGCAAGCACTCCGGATGGCGCGCCGAGCCCGGCCGCTGACGCCCGGACGGGCGTCCGTCCGGCACCACCCGTAGGGTCGGCGCGTGCAACGGCGCGCGCTGCTTCCCTTCGTCGGCTACGGCCTGGTCGTGGCGGTCCACCTGGTGCTCCTCGGCGGCGCGCTGCCCGGACGGCTGGTGACGAAGTGGCTCCTCATGCCGGCGCTCCTGGTGGCGGTGCTGCTCGTCGCGCGGAGCGGGCGGTTCGTCCCGTCCCGGGCTGTCGCGCTGCTCGGCGCGGGCATCGTGGCGTCGTGGGCGGGTGACGTGCTGCTGGGCGTCTCGTTCGTCGCCGGGCTCGGCGCCTTCGCGGCGGCGCACCTCGCGTACGTCGTCCTCTTCGTCGGACCCGCGCGGACACGACGTCCACCCTGGCCGGGCCTGCTCTACGTCGTCTGGCTCGTGGTCCTCGTCCCAGTCCTCTGGCCGCACCTCGGGTCGCTCGGGCCGGCGGTCGTCGGCTACGGCGTGCTGCTGGCCGCCACCGCGGCGACCGCGTGGGGGGTGAGCGCGACGACGGGGTGGGGCGCGCTGGCCTTCCTCGCGTCCGACACCCTGCTGGCGTTCAGCCTGTTCTGGCCGGACGTCACGACGACGTTCCCCGACCCGTGGCGGGGGCTGAGCATCATGGCGGCGTACTGCGCCGGGCAGGGGGTGATCGCGGTCGGCGTGCTGCGCCGGCTGCAGACCTCGGGTAGCCCGGCGGCCGCGCCCACCTCGTCGGCCGTGGCGCGGTAGCGCTCAGGCGAGCGGCGACTGCCAGGTGAGCATGGTGCCGCGGCCCTCCGGCGGCACGCCCAGCGTGAACGTGCCGCGGTGCTGGCGGGCGCGCGTGGCGAGGTTCCCGGTGCCCGACGAGCGGTCCCGCACGGCGGGCAGGCCGACCCCGTCGTCCTGCACCTCCACCCGGACGGTGCCCTGCGGCCCCTTGCCCGTGACCGAGACGCGCACGCGGACCGACGAGGCCTGCGCGTGGCGCGCGGCGTTGGCCAGCCCCTCACGCACCACGGCGACGACGTCGTCCGTCAGCTGGGCGTCGAGCCGCTCGTCGATGAGGTACTCCGCGTCGACGTCGTCGGTGTCCAGGCTGCTGCCGTCCAGGAGGATGACGAGCGACGGCGCGAAGCCCAGCCCGGTGCGCGCGAGCGAGGACTCGCGGCGCAGCCGTTCGACGAGGCCGGTGGCCGCGTCGGGGTCGCGCAGCTCGTAGACGATGTGGCGGATCTGGCGCACGGACTCGTCGACGTTGTCGAGCGCCTCCTCGACGATCGCCGTGAGCTCGTGCGGGTCGACGCCGCGGGCGGAGCGGCGACGCACCGTCTCGAGCTGCATGCCGGTGGCGAACAGCTGCTGGATCGCCAGGTCGTGCAGGTCGCGCGCGATGCGCTCCCGCTCGTCGAGCAGGGCCGCGACGTCCTGCGCGTGCCGCGCCTCGGCGAGCACGTACGCGAGCGCGGCCTGCGCGGCGAAGGACTCGGCGGTGGCCAGGTCACCCTCGTCGAACGGCGGCTCACCTACGCGCCGCAGCAGGATGAGCACGCCGACGCCGCGCCCGCTGGTCTGCAGCGGCGCGAACATCGCGGGGCCGAACCCCCGCATCACCTCGAGCTTCTCGGTGCGCGAGCTCGCGAGCGAGGGCGTCATGAGGCCCTTGCCCTCGTACTGGACCGTCCACGCGCGCCCGCCCTCGGGCATCACCTGGCCCAGCAGCTTGTCGGCGTCGCGCCCGTCCGCCAGCTCGACGAGCAGCTCGCCGCCCAGCCCCGGGAGCGCGAGGGCCGCGGTGTCGGCCCCGGCCACCTCCTTGGCGGTGTGGGCGATGTGCTCGAGGGCCTCCTCCTCGTCGATGCCCTCGAGCAGCATGGTCGTGATGGCCTGGCCCGCCTGCAGCCAGTGCTCGCGGCGCGCGGACTGCGCGTACATCTGGGCGTTGGCCACCGCGACGCCGGCGGCGGACGCGAGCGCGACGATGGTCCGCTCGTCGTCCTCGCTGAACGGCGTCCCGTCGAGCTTCTCGGAGAGGTAGAGCTGGCCGAACACCTGGTCGCGCACGCGCACCGAGGCGCCGAGGAACGAGCCCATGCTCGGGTGGTGCGCGGGCCAGCCGCGGAAGGCGGGGTGCTGGGTGAGGTCGTCGAGCCGCAGCGCGCCGGTGTCGGGGATCTGGCTGAGCACGCCCTGCGCGTGCGGCGGGTGCGCCATCATCCGCGCGATCGCGGTGGGCACGCCCGTGTAGACGAACGTCACGGAGGCGCCCTGCGCGTCGAGCACGTTGATGGCCCCGAACCGCGCGCCGGTCAGCTCGGCGCTGACCTGCACGAACCGCTCGAGCACCGCGGACAGCTCGAGCTCGCTGGCAACCGCGAGGATCGCGGCCATGAGGTCCTGCAGGCCGTCGCCGGTGAGGGACGGCGGGGCGGCCACGGCCTCCGTGAGCACGCCGTGCTGGAACGGGGCGCCCACCTGGTGGCGCGGACCTGGGACGTCCGTCACTGGCGCTCCCGCTGATCTGCTCCGACCTGCTCGCGATGCACGGCATCACGGTAGTCGAGCAGACCGGCGGCGAGCTCCGCGTGCGTACCCCGGGCGGCGACGCGGCCGGATTCCACCCACAGCACCTCGTCGGCCGCGGCCAGCGGCGTCAGGCGGTGCGTGACGACGACGACGCCCCGCGCCCCGCCGGCGGGGGTGGGTGGCCCGGTGAGCAGGCTCGTCACGAGGGCGTCCGCCGTCGCCGGGTCGAGGTGCTCGGCGGGCTCGTCGACGAGCAGCAGCGGCGCCGGCGCGACCAGCGCGCGGGCCAGCAGCAGCCGGCGGCGCTCGCCGCCGGAGACGGTGCGTGCGTCCGGGCCGAGCAGGGTGTCCAGGCCGTCCGGGAGGGCGGCGAGCCAGCCCGCCAGCCCCGCCGTCGCGAGGGCCGCCGCGGCCTCGTCCGGCGTCACGTCGCCGCGGGCCACGCGCAGGTTCTCCAGCACCGTGGTGCCGAACACGTGGGCGTCCTCGGTGGTGAGGACCACGCGGCCGGCCCGCGCGGTGGGGGACAGGCGGGCCGGGTCGGCGCCGCCGAGCAGGAGCGTGCCGCCAGCGGGCGGCAGGAGGCCGGCGAGCGTCAGCAGCAGCGTGGTCTTGCCCGCACCGGACGGGCCGACGATCGCGACGGACCGCCCCGGGGCGAGGTCGAGGTCGACGCCGCGCAGCACCGGGGGCAGCCCCGGCCAGCCGCACGCCAGGCCCCGCGCGCGGAGCGTCCCGCCCGCCGCGGCGGTCGACGCGATCGCCGGTGAGGCCGTCGACGAGGGTGCGGGCCCCGTCTCAGGTGCGGACCCCGTCGCCGATGACGGCGCGGGCGTGCGCGCCGGGCCCGTCGAGAGATCCGCCGGGCCGTCCGGCGCCGCGTCGGGCTCCCCGGCGCCCGCGGCGTCCAGGAGCGCGAGGATCCGCGCGGCGGCGGCCCGGGACCGCTGCACCGACACGGCGGCGGCCGGCAGCATCCCGGTCGCCTCGAACGCGGCGAGCGGCGTGAGCACGATGACCGCGAGCTCCACGGGCGCCAGCGCCCCGGACGTCACCGCCCCGGACGTCACCGCCGGGATGCCCGTGACCAGGGCGGCCGTGGCGGCCAGGCCCGTGGCGAGGATGCCGAGGCCGGCGGCGATCGCGCTCGTGGCCGCCCCGGCGTCGACGGCGCGGGCCAGGCGGCGGTCGGCGTCGCGCAGCTCACCGAGGCGCCGGCCCAGGCCGCCCGCGACGAGGAGGGGACCCGCGTCGTCGAGCGCCGTGAGCGCCGCCGCGGACGCGTCGGACCGCGCCGCGACCGCCTGACGCTCGGACAGGCGCGCGCCGCGCGCCGCGAGCAGCGGCGCCACCGCGCCGGCGAGCACGAGGCACGCGGCGAGCGCCGCGGCGGCGGGCGGCCAGAAGAACGCCATCGCCGTCACGGTGCCGGCGCCGAGCACCAGCGCGACGCCGGCGGGCAGCAGCCCGCGCACCACGACGTCGCCCACCGCGTCCACGTCCGCGCCGACGCGGGCCAGCAGGTCGCCGCGCCGCAGCCGCAGCGTGGCCTCGCTGCGACCCTCGGCCAACCGCTCGTACAGCG
>JAJYTJ010000307.1 GCA_021793115.1 Actinomycetes bacterium
CGCGCGCAGCGCCTCCTCCGCACGTTCTCCGGCCACGACGAGCGTCGCGGCCGCCGCGCGGGCGAGGTCCTCGGCCAGCGGCGCGCAGGCCGCCTCGCGCGCCGTCGCCCGGCGGGCGGTGCCGCGCGGGGCGCCCGACGAGGACACGAGCCCCGCCAGCGGCCCACCGGCGGCCGTGAGCTGCGTCCACCGCGCGCGGACCGCGCCGTCGGCGACGACGCCCGACAGCACGTGCTCCCGCGCCCGGTCGCGAGGAGCGACGACGGCGGCGTCGAGCGCCGCGCCGATGTCACCGGCCGCGTCCGCCTGGCGCTGCACGGCGTCCGCGAGCTCGTCGACCCACGGCCGCAGCGCCGCGAGCGACCCACGCAGCGTGCGGGCGATGACGGTCCGCGCCCGGTCCGGGCCCGCGAGCATGGCGAGCCACCGGCGGATCGGCGCGACCACGGCGGGCGGCAGCATCTCGACCTCGGGTCCGAGGTCGGGCACGACGAAGAGCGGCGAGCCCCCCAGCCCGTGCCGGCGCAACCGGTCCAGCAGGTCGCCGCGCACCGTCGGCAGCGAGTCCGCCGCCACCCGGTTGAGCACCATCGCCACCGTGGTGCTGCGCTCGACGGAGTCCTCGAGCACGCGCCACGGCAGGGCGTCGCCATAGCGGGCGGCCGTGGTGACGAACAGCCACAGGTCGGCGGCCTCCATGAGGCGGTGCGCCGTGTCGCGGTTCGACTCGAGCACCGAGTCGAGGTCCGGGGCGTCGAGCAGCGCGATGCCGCGCGGCACGGCCTCGTCGACCGCGACCTCGACCTCCGCGAGCACGGGGTGCCGCGCGAGCAGCTCGCCGTCGTCCGGGTGGTGCACCAGCACGGGCTGCTTGGTCGTCGGCCGCAGCACGCCGGCCGCCGTCACCGGCGCCCCCACCAGGGAGTTCACGAGCGTCGACTTGCCGGCACCGGTGGAGCCGGACAGCACCACGACGGCGGGCGCCGACAGCTCCGTCAGGCGCGGCACGAGGTGCTCGGTGAGCTGGTCCACGAGCCGCGCCCGCGACGTGCGGGCCGACTCGACGCCCTCCAGCTCGAGCGGGAACGACGTCGCCTCCACGTCGCGCAGCAGGTCCTTGATCGCGTCGAGGAGCGAGGTCGCGGCGAGCGGGCGGTCGAGCACGGAGGCGGGGTCCTCGCTCCGGTGCCGGGCATGGGTCGCCGTCGGCGCTGCCGGCTCTGACCCACTCACGGCCTCATTGTCGCGGCCCGGGCCTGGCCAGGCCAAACATGACCACGCCGGCGGCGAGGAGCCGGCCGCCCCGGCCGACGAAAAGCACGTGACGCGCGCCACCCGCGGCTGGTGTGGTGGTCCCACCGCAACGAAGAACCGGGCTCCTGAGATGGGCCTGGCACCGCCACGCCCACGAGGCGCAGCGCGAGACCCCAACCATCCCGCAAGGAGCACCGTCATGAACCCCCAGATCGCCTTCGAGCTGGCCGTGCTCGAGCACGTCGCCCGCGTCGAGCAGACGCGCCGCGAGCTCCGCCGCCGGCGCCTGTCCTGTCGTCGACCGCGGTGGCACGCCTTCGGGCGCCCACCGTCCGACCGCCGCGCGCAGGCGCTCGCGGCGTAGCCACCGCGGGCCGCCCCACGCCCGGCCGTCCGACCCGACGGCGCCGGGCGCGGGGCGCATCCCGCACCGGCGCGGGCCCGACGAGCTACCCGCCGGCCGGTCGCTCGGCCGCGACGTGGGCGTGCGCCCCCCACGGGCCCGTGTCGAGATCGCGCGGCACCAGCGACGCCGGCCACCCGAACGTGTGCGCGCCCGACCCGACGCGCCGCACCGACCCGGACCCCGGCAGCACCACGTCCGCGGCGGCGCCCGGCGGCACCACGAGGTCCAGCCGGAACGCGTCGTCGTCGAGCCGCCAGGCGACCTCGACGCGGCCGTACGGCGTGTCCTGCGCGACGTGCGCCCACGTCACGCCGCCGCCGGGCAGCGGCGCCACCCGCACCTCGCGGTAGCCCGGCGCGGCCGGCGCCAGGCCGCCGAGGACGCGCCGCAGCCAGTCGGCGATGCCCGCGAACACGGGGTGGTTGAACGAGAGCATGTCGCCCGGGTTGAGCGAGCCGTCCGCCAGCAGCGAGTCCCACCGCTCCCAGAACGTGGTCGCCCCGCGCCGCAGCGCCCAGCGCCAGCCCGGGATCCCGTCGTAGCCCAGCAGGCGGTAGGCCAGGTGCGCGAGCCCCTGCTCGGCGAGCACGTCCATGAGGGCGTACGTGCCGGGGTAGCCGGCCTGCACCTTGCCGCGCCGCCGCAGCAGCAGCACGAGGCGGTCGAGCGCAGGCCCGCGCTTGTGCTCCGCGAGCGCCCCCACCGCCAGCGCGAGCGCGTAGGCCGTCTGGGAGTCCGCGACCACCAGCCCGTCGGGCGTGGTGTAGCGCGCGTCGAAGAACGCGAGCAGGCGCGCCAGCAGCGCCGACATCTCCTCGCCCACGGCCTCGTCACCCACGCTGGCCGCGGCCGCCGCCGCCAGGCGGGCCGAGCGGATCGCGCCCAGCGTCATCACCACGTCGTACTCGGTGAGCCCGTTCTCCGGGTTGTCCGGCGGCGCCGTCGGGTCGAGCCAGTCGCCGAACTGGAAGCCGGGCGTGGGGCACCCGGCGAGCACCTCGGCCGCGACGCACCGCACCCAGGCCGACATCGACGGCAGCTGGCGCGCCAGCGTGTCGAGGTCGCCGAACCGTTCGGCCATCGTCGCCGGCGCCATGCAGGCGGCGTCGCTGAAGATCGCCACCGGGTAGTCCCCGGGGAAGGGCTCGAGCGGGACCGCGGGCACCACCATGGTCGGCGAGCCGTTCGG
>JAJYTJ010000308.1 GCA_021793115.1 Actinomycetes bacterium
AGTCGAGGTCATCTTAGCCGCCATGCCCGCTCCTGGTGCTTCGACCGCTCACCCTTCTTGTCGGCTGTGGCCGCGCGGATATGAGCGCCGGAGCGGGTGGACCTCAGTCCGGCCGGAGGCCGCCGTCGAGCAGCACCACCTGCCCGGTGAGGTACGCGTTGGTGAGCAGGGCCAGGGCCAGGGACGTCGCCTCCTCGAGCCGCCCGAGCCGGCCGACGGGCGGCAGCGTCACGTCCGGGATCGCCGCGACCATGTCGGTGCCCCCGATGAGCGCAGGCGCGATGGCGTTCGCGGTGACCCCGGCCGCGACGGTCCGCGATGCGATCGCGTGCGTCAGCCCGTGCAGCGCCGCCTTCGACGCGGCGTAGTGCGGGCCGATCTTGCCGCCCGTGTACGCCGCGATCGACGAGACGAACAGGATGCGGCCGAAGCCGCGCGCCGTCATGCCCGGCAGCGCGGCCTGCGCCAGCAGCCACGGCGCCGTGAGGTTGACCGCCAGCGTCTCCTGCCACACGTCGAGCGCGACGTCGAGGCCGTGCACCGCGCCGATGCCGGCCGCGGGGACCAGCACGTCGAGCGAGCCGTGGTCCCGCTCCACGCCGGCGACGAGGGGTGCGAGCGCGTCGAGGTCGCGCATGTCCGCCACGCGCACGTCGAGGCGGCCGCGCAGCTCGTCGGGCACGCCGGCCAGCCGGGCCGGCTCCGGCGTGCGGGCCGTGGCGACCACGGTCGCGCCGGCCTCGAGCAGCGCGACGACGAGGGCCGCGCCGATGCCTCCGCCGGCGCCGGTCACCAGCGCGGTGCGCCCGACGAGGTCCTGCGAACCGGTCATGCTGCTCCTCCACCCTCGTCGGCAGCGGTCCCACCGGCGGCGCTGGTCGTGGGTGGAGCTGCAGACGGGGGCTGCCCGCACGTCCACCCGATCGGGCCGGGGCGGCCCGCGGACTATCGTCGCTCACCTGATGGACGACGAGACCGTGGCCGAGGCGCCGACGGCGCTCGCCGGCGCCACGGCGGTGCTCATCGCGATGTGCCTCGGCCTCATGCTGTCGATGTTCACGTCGACGATGGTCAACGTCGCGCTCCCCGCGATCGGCGCGAACCTGGGCGCCAGCCCCACCCAGCTGCAGTGGGTGGTGACGGTCTACACCCTGGTCTACGGCTCGCTGCTGCTCGTCGGCGGTGCGCTCGGCAACCGCCTCGGGCGGCGCGGGGCGTTCCTGGCGGGAACGGTCGTCTTCGTCGTCGGCTCCGTGGCCTGTGCGCTGGCGCCGACCGCGGGGCTGCTGCTGGGCGCGCGCGTGCTCCAGGCGATCGGCGTCGCGGCACTGCTGCCGCAGACCCTCGCCGTCCTGGTCCACGAGTACGTCGACCCCATTGCCCGGGCGCGGGCGGTCGGCATCTGGGCGGGCGTCGCCAGCCTCGGCCTGGCGGCGGGGCCGGTGCTCGGCGGGATCGTCGTCGAGTGGTTCGGCTGGCGCGCCGGGTTCGTGCTGTCGGCGGCGCTCGGGCTGGTCGCGCTGGGCCTCGCCTGGGCGAAGCTGCCGGTGACGCGACACGGGCGCCCCCCGACGAACGTGCGCCTCGACGTCGCCGGCGCGGCGCTCGGCACGGCGACCCTCGCCGCGCTGGTGTTCGGTCTCACCGAGGGGCGCGACCTCGGCTGGGCGAGCGTGGTCACGCTGGGCTCGTTCGCACTGGCCGTGGTGGCAGGCGCCGCCTTCGTCGTCGGGCAGCGTCGCAAGGATCGCCTGGGTGGCAACCCGCTGATGCCGGGCGCGATCTGGCGGCCGGCATTCGTCGCAGCGGACCTGGCAGGGCTGGCCTATTTCTTCGCCTTCTTCGGCGTGCTGTACCTGTTCAGCCTCGAGCTGCAGCAGCAGCGCGGGCTCTCAGCGATCGTCGCCGGCCTGGCGTTCCTTCCGATGACCCTGCTCATGGCGATCCTGGCGCCGGTCGCCGGCCGGCTGTCGGGGCGGTTCGGCACGCGGCCGGTGCTGCTCGTCGGGCTCGTCGTGACCGCCGTCGGGGCCGGTCTGCTGGCGCTGCTCAACCGGGACTCCTCGACGGCGGACGTCGTCTGGCGCCTCGGGCTGGTCGGCATCGGGTCCGGTCTCATGAGCTCGCCCATGAGCAACCAGGCGGTGTCGAGCGTCGACGTCGCCCACTCGATCACGGCGTCGGCGGTGCACAACACCTTCCGGCAGATCGGGTCGACGCTCGGTGTCACCGTGCTCGGCGCGGTGGCGCAGGCGGCGCCCGTGCTCTCGGGCGGCGTCCGGGTGGCGATGGTCGCCGTTGCGGCGGTACTGGTGTCCACTGCGGTCGCGGTCGCGCTCCTCACCCGGCGGATGGCCGCTGGCTAGGCTCGCCAGCGTGGCAGCGGGGCGAGGCGGGACGGCGGGGCGACGCGAGGTGCTCGTCGTGCTGCTGGCCGGCGCGGTGGTCCTCGTGACCGCGCTCGCCGGGCCGCTCGTGCCGCGGTGGCACGAGGCGCCCGCGTGGATGGCGCTCAACGGCGCGCTGCCGCCGCCCGTGCCGCCCACCGCGCCCCCGCGGCAGCTCGGCGGTGCCCAGGAGCAGTCGGTTCACGTGCCGGGCTGGGCGTCCGACACGGTGCACTGGCTGGCCCTCGCCGCGCTCGCCGTGCTCGTGTTCTACCTGCTCCGGCACGTGTTCCGGCTGGTGCGCTCGCGGCTGGCCTCGGTCGACGTCGGCGGCGAGGGTGGGGAGCCCGCGGGCCACGAGCTGCTCGAGGGCCTGGACGACGTGACACAGGCGGCCCTGCAGGAGGGGGTCCTCGACGCCGGCCGGGCGCTGCGGCGCGAGCTGCCGCCGGGCGAC
>JAJYTJ010000309.1 GCA_021793115.1 Actinomycetes bacterium
TCGTCAGGCCTTGGCCCCATGACCCCACGCGGGAGCTGTTACGGCAGGTCGCAGAGCGCAGATGCCCGGCTGCGCCGGGCCTCCCCCTTCCTCCCCCGACCGGAGGCCGGATGGTGCGCGGCCCACAGAACCCGTCAAGGGCGCCTACGGCGTCGCTACGCGATCGGCTCCGCCGACCCTTGACAGAACCTGCGGGCCGCTGGCTGAGGCTTCTTGGCGGTCGGGGGAAAAAGGGGGAGGGGAGGGCTGGCGGCGGGTGGCGGCCGCCGTCCGGCTGACGGGTGATCACGTGGACGCCAGCGGGCCGCACGGGGCCGCGGCGGCCGCGCGTCACACCGTCCCGCCGGGGACGCCTCACCGGCCCGCACGCGGCCGCCCAGGCCCACGGCGGCGGAGGCGCGCCGTACCCTCACGGCCGTGGAGCAAATGCAGCTACCGCTACCGGGCGAGGAGCCCGAGGACCAGGCCGAGCCGCCCGGTGCGGCGGCCGCGAGCGCGTCGCCGGCCCCCCGGCCCGCCGCCTCGGCCGAGGACGAGCACCAGGACCAGGAGGACGAGCACCAGGAGGCCGAGGAGGGCCAGCTCGTCCTGGTGCCGGGCGGGCGGCCGCCGCGCGGGACGGTCCCGGCCCAGGTGTGGGCGCAGATGCTCGACCACGCCCCGACGCGCCAGCGGTACGCCTCGCGGATCTGGGCCGACCCCGCCCCGGATGGGTGCTGGTGGTGGACGGGCGCCCTCAGCAGCACCGGCCACGGAAAACTACGCGCCGGGCCACGATCGATCGTGGTCAGCGCGCACGTCCTCGGCTGGCAGCTCCACCGCGGACTCATCGCCGCGCGGCCGGGCGAGGACCCGGTCGTCGCGCACCGCTGCGACGAGGCCGCGTGCCAGCGCCCGGACCACTGGGAGCTGATCGAGCGGACCGCCAACGGCCACGACTACTACGCCCGCCGCTGGAGGGCCGAGGGGCCGCTGGCCGACGTGCGCGGCGCCGCCGGACGCGCGGCCGCCGTCCGCGCCGCGATCCTGGCCGCCCAGGCCCACGGCGCCGACGACGAGGAGATCCGCGCCGCCGTCCGCGCCGCCCAGGCCGCCGGACTCACCCGATCGCCCCGGCTCTTCTGACCAGCTCTTGGCCGGATCCAGCCACAGCTACCCCCCGGTAGCCCTGTACCGGCGCCGGTACGGGACGTACCGTTGCCAGTACAGGCCGAGTCGACGGAGGAACCGGATGATCGAGATCAGGGCCGAGGAGGGCGCGCCGGTCGCGCGCACCGACGGCGGGCACGACCCGGAGCAGACGCGCGCGATCGCCGACGGGATCAGAGAGGCGGTGCGCCTGCTGAACTACGCGACGATGGAGGCGGGCGGCGTGCGGTACCCCAGCGTGGTGTACGACGTCCTGGGGGCGCTGGCCGCCGCCGCCGGGGCTATGCCGCAGGCCCTCATGCAGATGTCGGCGTGGGTCGCCGGCCAGGTGCAGGAGGGCACCGTGCGCGAGGTCGGCGGGGACGCGGCCGCGTCCGCCTACGCGCTGGCCGGCATCACCCAGGAGGCCGCGGCCGCCGCCGCCCGGCTGCAACGCCTGCTGGACCAGGCGCAGTCGGCCACGCGCGACCTGTCGGTCCGCACCGCCGACGAGGGCGAAGGGACGACGTCCGCATGACCTCCGCCGAGGACTACCTGTCGGCCGTGTGGAAGTGGAGCCCGACCGCGCCGGTGACCGTGGCCGGGCACGCGATCACGTGTCCGGGGTGCGGCCGCGCCGAGGGCATCGTGTACTGGCTGCACCCGGAGGAGACCGGCGTGCGCGCCGAGCACGTCTGCGTGCCGATCCAGCTGACGTCGCTGTGGAGCAGATCCAGGCAGACGTTCCGGCGGTGGGACGAGCCCCGCGTGACGCCCGAGGACATGCGGCGGCACGGCGTGACGCTCGCGCAGGAGATCGAGCCGATCCGGGAGCTGGCGCAGCAGCTCCGCACGGCCAGGAGGGAGACGGGATGAGCGGGACCAGGACGCAGCCGGCGACCTGGGAGCAGCGGCAGGCCGACGCCGCGCGGGCGCTGGTGGCGGCCGCCGCCGACCGCCAGGCGGCGCAGCGCGAGCTGGACCGGGCGACCGAGTGGGTGCGGCACGGGGTGCTGGCGGCCCGCGCGGCGGGGATCAGCGTGCGGCGCGCGGCCGAGCTGGGCGAGGTCAGCCCGTCGACGGTCACCGAGTGGGAGTCCGCCGCGCGGGCGGCCGAGGTCGAGGAGGCCCGCGAGAGGGTGCGGCAGGCCGCCGACCCGGCGCGGCGAGGGTGGTACCTGGTCGCGGCGCACCGCGACATCTGCGCCCGGCCGCCGCGAGTGCGGGCGAACGGGGTCGCGGCGGTGATCCACGCCGCCTACGCCGTGATGCTGCGCACGCGCGCGGACCTGGCGCCGCAGGTGCCCGAGGACGCTGACCTGGAGGACGTCGCGGCCGCGCTGGCACCGCTGGACAGCGCCGCGTGGACGCTGCTGCGCGACGTCGGACTCACCGGCCTGGAGGAGGCCGGAGCCCTGCCGCCCCGGTTCCGGCCTCAGCCGGGCGTCGTGGATCGCGCCATTCGGGTGCTGTACGCCGAGCTGTCGGCGCCCGCAGCACCGGCGGCCGAGGGCAACACCCCGGCGTGAGCCCAGACGACGACCGGCCCCGGACCTCAGCAGGTCCGGGGCCGGTTCGCGTTCGCCGGGCTCTCGGCGCCGGTCGGATTTTTGAAACCGGGCCGGTCAGGCGGTTGGCGGTGCTCCCTCCGCCCGCTGGTAGTCCTCCGGGGCCGGGTCGGTCGGCGAGGACGGCACCCAG
>JAJYTJ010000310.1 GCA_021793115.1 Actinomycetes bacterium
CGGTGCCGACCGCGAGGAGCGTGGCCCCGGGGCGCGTGAGCCGCGTCCCCAGCGCTCGCGCGACGAGGCCGCGACGCCCGGATCGGACGCCGCGAGCGACGCACCCCGCCGCCGTCGCCGGCACCGCCGCGGCTCGGGCTCGTCGTCGGCCGCCCCGGCCCCGACGGCCGACTGACCGGGTCCGCACCGCGCCATCTCCGCGAGCGCCCGGCTCGGCACCGAGACGGTTCGTGCCGTCGCTCGACGGACCCGCTCTCGGTGACGGGGCGGGCGCTCGGCGTCAGACCTGGCGCGCGAACGCCAGGATGGCGTCCGCCAGCATCTGCGCGGCGATGGCCGCCAGCAGCAGGCCGGCGATGCGGCTGACCAGGAGCGTCCCGGAGTCGCCGAGCACGCGGTGCACCGCGGTGGCGAACCGCATCGCCACGTAGAGGCACGCGTGCACCAGGAGGATCCCGAGCCCGAGGGCCACCCACTGGGAGACGCTCGACGCCTGGTGGACGAAGACCATCGTCGCCACGATCGCGCCCGGCCCGGCCAGCAGCGGGGTGCCGAGCGGCACCATGGCGACGTTGCCGCCGACCTCGACGTCGTCCGGCACGCCACCCTGGTCCTTGCCGGTGAGCAGCTGCATCGCCACGAGCAGCAGCAGCAGGCCGCCGGCCGCCTGCAGCGCCGGCAGCGACACGTGCAGATAGGTCAGCAGCTGCTGTCCGAACAGGGCGAACCCGACGATGACGCCGAAGGCCACCGCGAGCGCCTGCCAGGCCGCCCGGGCGCGCTGGCCGTGCGTCATCGGCCGCGTCAGCGCCAGGAAGATCGGCACCGTCCCCGGCGGGTCCATGATGACGAAGAGGGTGACGAACACGGAGATGAACAGCTGGAGGTCGATCACGGCCCGATCACCGGCACGGCGCCCTCCTCCTCGATCGCCGCCAGCACGTGCGGCGACGTGAGATTCTCCCCCAGCCGGTTGAGCTTGCCGGTGCCGTGGTAGTCGCTCGAGCCGGTGACGAGCAGCCCGAGGCGCTCCGCGATCGCCGACAACCGGACGCGCTGACCGGCGTCGTTGTCGCGGTGGAACACCTCCAGACCCGCCAGGCCGGCCGCGGCGAGCTCGTCGAACACGTCGTCGGCGACGACCCGCCCGCGACCGTCGGCACCCGGGTGCGCGAACACCGGCACGCCACCCGCCGACCGGATCAGCGCGACCGCGGTCGCGGCGTCCGGCGCGTAGTACGGCACGTAGTACGGCCCGCGGGAGGACAGCAGCGTCGCGAACGCCGAGTCACGGTCGGCCACCACACCGTTGGCCACCAGCGCGTCGGCGATGTGCGGGCGCCCGACGACCGCGCCGTCACCCGCCTGGTCCAGCACCTGAGACCACGTGATGGGCACGTCCCGCGCCAGCGCCGCGACGATGCGCTCGGCCCGGTGCACCCGTGACTCCACCACGCGCGCGAGCTCGTCGGCCAGCGGCCGGTACGCGGGGTCGTGGAGGTAGCTGAGCAGGTGCACCGAGACCCGCCCGGCGCGCGCCGAGACCTCCGTGCCGCGCACCAGGGCGATCCCCGCCGCCCGTGCCGCGGCCGCCGCCTCGTCCCAGCCCGCCGTGGTGTCGTGGTCGGTGAGCGCGAGCACGTCGAGGCCGGCGTCCACGGCCGCCCGCACCACCTCGGCTGGTGGCTGCGTACCGTCGGACGCCGACGAGTGGGTGTGCAGGTCGATGCGCACGCCGACACGGTAGCGCCCGCTCGTCGGCCCCCACCCCGCGCGCAGGCGCACCTCGTGCTGCCCGGCCCTGCCCAACCCCACCCACCCGCGCACCTGGGTGGACTTCCCTGCGTGCGGCGCTGGGAAGTCCACCCACCGTGGGCAGCCGAGGGCGCGATGTGGCGGCGAGCGGCGGCATCCGCCGGCGTGACTCGGCACGGCGGGATCGCCGGAGGCGGGCTCGAGCGGAGGCGGGCTCGAGGGGGGTGGGATCGCCGGAGGGGGGCTCGGCGGAGGGCGGCGCACCCGGCCTCGGTCTCGCGCGGCGCGGTGGAAAGATGGCAGGGTGACCGACTCCCCGCAGACCTCCGACCAGCCCCTCGGCGCGCGTGGCGGCAACCGCTCGCTGCGGCCCACCTCGCAGCGGTTCCTCGACTTCGTGACGTCGGGCTGGGCGCCTCGTGCGGATCTCGGCACCACGCGTTCGCCGGCCGCGGGTTTCGCCGCGGCGCGTCGTGCCCGGCTGTCGTCGGCGTTCCCGGGAGCGCGGCTCGTGGTGCCCGCCGGGACGCCCCAGGTCCGCAGCAACGACACCGACTTCCGGTTCCGCCCGCACGCCGCGTTCGCCCACCTCACCGGCCTGGGCATGGAGCAGGAGCCGCAGGCCGTGCTCGTGCTGCACCCCGTCGAGGACGGCATCGGGGACGGCGGCACGGGGCATCGCACGGTGCTCTACCTCAACCCTCCGGCCGGCCGGGACAGCGAGGAGTTCTTCGCGGACAGCGCGCACGGCGAGTTCTGGGTCGGCGCGCGGCCCGCGCTCGACGACATCGCGACCCTCACCGGCATCGTCACCGAGCACCTCGACGGGCTCCGGGACGCCCTGGCCAAGGACGTCGGACCGGACGGCGTGCCGCTGCTGCTCGTCGCGGGCGTCGATGCGGCGGTCGACGAGATCGTCGGGCAGATCCGGGACGACGAGGCCGCCGGACGGTCCGACGAACGACTGGCCGAGGCGCTGAGCGAGCTGCGGCTCGTCAAGGACGAGTACGAGCTCGCCCAGCTGCAGCTCGCGGTCGACACGACGATCGTCGGCTTCGAGAAGGTCG
>JAJYTJ010000086.1 GCA_021793115.1 Actinomycetes bacterium
GGGTCAGGCCTAGCCGAGCAGCTTGAGGATGCTCTGCGGCATCGAGTTGGCCTGGGCCAGCATCGCGGTGCCCGCCTGCTGCAGGATCTGGGCCCGCGTGAACTTGACCATCTCGGACGCCATGTCGGTGTCCTGGATCTGGCTGTTCGACGCCGTGAGGTTCTCCACCGCGACGTTGACGGCGTTGATCGTGTGCGTGAACCGGTTCTGGTACGCACCGAGGTCGGCCCGCTGGGTGGAGATCTGCTGGATCGCGCCCTGGATGGTCGTGATCGTCGACTGCGCCGCCGCGTGCGAGGAGAAGTCGATGTGGGTGTAGGTGTCGGCGGTTCCGACCGCGGTCGGGGTGGTGGTACCGGTGGTGGCCGTCACCGTGCCGCCGTTGAGGGCGTGGATGTCGACGCCGGTCGCCACACCGTTCGCGTCGGTGGCGACGCTCGCCGTGAAGCCCGCCGAGAAGGTGGAGTTCGCGTTGAGCGCGTCGGCGACCGACTGGACGCTGGAGTAGGTCGTGCCCGTCGGCACGGTGAAGGCGGCACTCGACGTGCTGCCGTCCGCAAGGGTGCTGGTGAAGGTGAAGGTGCTCCCGGCGGCGAACGTGGTGCTGGCCGTGGCGTCGGTCGCCGCGATCGTCGTGCCCGTGCCGCTCGCGACCTTGAGGTTCGTGGCCAGGTTGACCACGTTGAGGTGCGACATGTCGACGGCGATGTTGCTGTTCGCCGTGCCGTCGGCGCCCACCTGGAAGTTCAGCGTGCCGGCGGAGCCGTCCAGCAGGTTGGTGCCGTTGAAGTTCGTCGACTTGCCGATGCGGCCGAGCTCCGAGACCAGCTGGTTCGCCTCGGTCGCGATGTCGCCGCGGGCTGCGGCGTTGTTCGAGTCGTTGGCCGCCTGGACCGCCAGGTCGTTGAGGCGCTGGAGCACCGAGTGGACCTCGGTCAGGGCACCCTCAGCGGTCTGGACGACGTTGATGCCGTCCTGGGCGTTGCGGGCGGCCTGGGTGAGCCCGCCGATCTGCGACTGCAGGCCCTGGGAGATGGCCAGGCCGGCAGCGTCGTCGGCGGCCCGGTTGATCCGGTAGCCGGACGAGAGCTTCTCGAGCGAGCTCGACAGCGACGCCTGCGTGTTGGAGAGGTTCCGGTACGCGTTCAGCGCCGCCAGGTTGGTGTTGACGGTGAGACCCATCGTGATCTTCCTCCTTGATGCGGGTCAGGGCGGCCCATCCATGGGCACGTCCTTGCTCATCGCCCGGGGCGGGCGGCATCTGAGGAGTTCTCCCCGACGGATCCGCGCCCGGGCCGTCAGGCGCTCGCGAGCCCTCGCCGCGCGTCGCCCACGGTCTCGACGACACCGCGCGGGCGCGGCAGCTCGTCGGCCGGCCCGTGGCTCGCGGCGGGCACCGCCGCGCGGGCGGCGACGGCCGCGAAGTAGGCGCGCCGCCGGCGCTCGGCCACGCCACCGGGGCGCGAGGCGGCCGGGACCAGGTCCGGGTCGAGCGAGGCGTTCATGCCGTCGCGCAGCAGGGCGAGGCCCTCGGTGCGCAGCTGGCTGATCCGGGACTCGGTGACCCCGAGCTCGGCCGCGAGGTCCGCGATGGACCGGTCCTCCAGGTACAGGCCGACGATGACGGCGCGCAGGCGCTCGGGCAGCGTGGTGACGGCGGCCCGCAGCCAGTGGACGCGCTCGTTGCCGAGCGTCACGTCCTCCGGCGAGGCCGCGGGGTCGGGCAGCACGTCCGCGAGCACGGAGCCCGGGGCGTCCAGGCGCAGCACGCGGCGCTCGGCGTCCAGCCGGGCCTCCTCCACGCCGGCCACGTCGGTGCCCATGGCCGCGGCGATCTCCTCGCGCTCGGGCTGGCGCCCGAGCGTCGCGCGGAGCTGGTCGCTCGCGGTGGTGTACTGCCGGACCCGGCGGCGGGCGCCGCGCGAGGCCCAGTCGATCGAGCGGAGCTCGTCGAGGATGGCGCCCTTGATCCGCAGCGCCGCGTAGCGCGCGAACGGGACGCCCGACTCGGCGTCGTACGACCTGGCCGCGAGGACCAGGGCGAGGCTGCCGGCGGACGCGAGCTCGTCACGGGTGACCGACGGCGGCACCCGGTGCAGCACCTCGCTCACGTGGTACCCGACGAGCGCGAGGTGGTCGACGACGAGTCGCTCCGTTGCGGCTTGTGCTTGACCCATGGCCCCTGCGTCGTCCTGCACGGCCCGCGGCTTGAGCAGGGAACCGATGTCGCCTCGGGTTCCGACCGATCCGGCGAATCGGACGAGCGGCCAGCAACCGACCCGGGCGAATCGCCCACCACGGGGCGCGACGCGACATCTCACCTGGGCCGGTGTGAGCAAGATCACAGGGGACGTCAGCAGCCGGGCGTCCCGGAGACCACTCGTCCGGGTGATGCCCTGAGGGACCGGCCACGAGAAACTCACCCGTTGGGTTAAGTCGGGCCTCGAGTGTCCGATAGGGGAAGGTCAGCAGGCCGTACCGTGGCGCGCCACCCGCTGGCCCGAGAGGAACCCAGACCATGTCGCTGAACAGTCTCTCCGAGGCGCTCTGGCACGAACGCCGGCTCCTCGAGCTGCTGCTGTTCAAGCTCGAGGAGGAACAGCTGGTGCTCACCTCCGGCCGGAGCCGGTGGCTGGCGCAGGCGACCCGTGAGGTCGAGTCGGTGCTCGACGAGATCCGCTCCGCGGAGATCGCGCGCGCCGTCGAGGTGGAGGACGTCGCCGCCGCGCTCGGGCTCGCCGGGAACGCCTCGCTCGCCGAGCTGGCGGCGGCCGCACCCGCCCCCTGGGACGAGCTGCTGCGCTCGCACCGTGACGCCTTCGCCTCCGTCACCGCCGAGATCGGGCGCATGGCCGACGACAACCGGGAGCTGCTCGCGCTGTCCCACCGCGCCACGCAGGAGACGCTCGCGTCGCTCGAGGACAGCGTGCGCACCTACGACGAGACCGGCCAGCGCCGCGCCGAGGCCCCCGGCGCGCAGCTCATCGACCGGTCGATCTGAGGGCGCGATGAGCAGCACCTTCTCCGGCATCAGCACCGCGCTCTCGTCGCTCATCGCGCAGCGCACGGCCCTGGACGTCGCGGGCCAGAACGTCGCGAACGCCAACACACCCGGCTACACGCGCCAGCGCGCCGACCTCGGTGCCGTCACCGGCACCCAGGTGCCCTCGATGTTCGCGACGAACAACGGCGTGGGGACCGGCGTGCAGGTCACCGGCATCTCGCGAGCGTCCGACCCGTTCCTCGACGCCAAGCTGCGCACGCAGACCTCGGGCGCGGCGAGCCTGGCCGCGCTGGCCGGCGCCTACTCCACGCTGGAGTCGGGCCTCGGCGAGCCCGGCGGCTCGGGCCTGTCCAGCCAGCTGCAGACGTTCTGGAACGACTGGCACGACGTCTCCAACGCGCCGGACACGCTCTCCACGCGGTCCGTGCTGCTCGACGACGCCCGCCAGACCGTCGACACGATCCACGCGCAGTACACCAGCATCGCCACGCAGTGGGGCGACGCGCGAACCGCGACCTCGAGCCTCGTCGACCAGACGAACACGCTGGCCGCCAACGTGGCCGACCTCAACCAGCGCATCCTCGACATCACCAACAACGGCGGCAGCGCCAACGAGCTGGCCGACCAGCGCGACCAGGCGCTGACGCAGCTCGCCGGCCTCGTCGGCGCGACGCCGCAGGCGCGCCAGGACGGCCAGGTCGACGTGTACGTCGGCGGGAACGCCCTCGTCTTCGGCTCGTCGTCGCACGCGCTCGCGCTCACGGGCGCGCAGGTGTTCAGCCAGGCGGCGGGCTACGCCACCGACGGCACGCCGACGACGCCCCAGGACGTCCACCTCGAGTGGGCCGACTCCCCCGGCCAGCGCGTCACGCCGACCGGAGGCACCGTCGCCGGCCAGCTCATGGTGCTCGCGCCGGCGGCGGCGGACGGCTCCGGCACGGGCGGCCTGCTCACCGAGGCGGCGCGGCGGCTCGACCAGGTCGCCACCACGCTCGCCACGGACGTCAACACGCTGCACGCGGGCGCCACCACCGTCTCGGGCGCCACCGGCGGCGCGTTCTTCACGCCGCTGGACCCGAGTGACCCGACCTTCGGCGGCGGCACCGCGCCGGGGCCGGCCGCGCTGCGGATCTCCGTCGCGCTGACGACGGCCGACCAGGTCGCCGTCGCGGCCCCCGGCGCCGGCGCGTACGACGCCTCGATCGGCCAGAAGATCGCGGCCCTCGGGAGCTCGACCACGGGCGCCGACGCGGTGTGGAGCCAGGCCGTCGTGGAGATCGGCGACCGCAGTGCCGCGGCCACGTCGCGCAGCTCGGTCGCCGAGTCGGCGCGGGCCTCGGCCGAGCAGGAGCAGCTCGGGAACGCCAGCGTCGACACCGACCAGGAGACCGTCAACATGATCGCCACGCAGCGCTCCTACCAGGCCGCCGCGCGTGTGCTCACCACGCTGGACGACATGCTCGACACACTCATCAACAAGACCGGCCTGGTCGGGAGGTGATGGCAGTGCGCGTCACGAACGAGACCATCCAGCGCTCCACGCTGCGCAACCTGCAGACGAACCTGTCGGCGATGTCGACGCTGCAGGCGGAGATGTCCAGCGGGAAGCGGATCCAGGTCCCCTCGGACGACCCCTCGGGCACGGGCCAGTCGCTCAGCCTGCGCGCCACGGCGAGCCAGCTCGCGCAGTACCAGCGCAACGGCCAGGACGGCGACTCGTGGCTCACCACCGTGGACACGGCGCTCACCACGGCGCTCGGCTACCTGCGCAACGCGCGCGACCTCGTCGTCCAGAGCGGCGACGCCGGCCTCGGCCAGACCTCGCGCAACGCGCTCGCCGACCAGATCGACGGCCTCAAGGCGGGCCTGCTCACGCAGGCCAACGCGCGCTACCAGGGCCGCAACGTCTTCGCCGGCACGTCCGACGCCAGCCAGGCCTTCGCCGTCGCCACGAGCGGCAGCCCCACCGCGCCCACGTACACGTACACGTGGAACGGCTCGGCCACCGCGAGCGTCGACCGCACGATCGGGCCCTCCACGAGCGTGCGCGTGGACACCGACGGCTCGCAGGCGTTCGGCTGGACCGACGCCAGCGGGAAGCAGTCGACGGTCTTCGCGCTCCTGGACAAGATCTCCGCGGGCCTGCGAAGCGGCACCAGCGTCACCGGCACGCTCGGCGACATCGACTCCTCGATGCAGTCCATGCTCACGGCCGCCGCCTCCAACGGCAGCCGTCAGAAGGTGCTGGAGAACACGATGTCCGACGTCTCCTCGCAGCAGATCACCATCAAGGGCCAGCTGAGCAACGTCGAGGACGTGGACATGGCGGCCACGATCATGAACCTCCAGATGCAGCAGGTCGCCTACCAGAGCGCGCTGGCCGCCGGCGCGAAGGTGCTGCAGCCCACGCTCCTGGACTTCCTGCGGTGAGCGGCATGACGGCGACGCCCACGTGCACGGTGTCCACGCCGACGGGTCCCGTCGAGCTGCCGGCCCGGCTGCGTCTCGTGGAGCCCCTGCCGGGCCTGCCGGGCACCGAGTACACGCTCGACCCGCTCGACGAGCTCGGCTTCCTGTTCGCGCTGCGGGGCGAGGACGGCGTGCGCCTGTTCGTCGTCAGCCCCGCGCTCGTGTTCCCGGACTACTCACCGCGGATCGGCCGCGCCGCGCTCGAGGCGGTGGGCGACGGCGGGGACGCCGTGCTGCTCGTCGTGGTCCACCCCGGCACGGACGAGCGTCCGGTGCCCACCGCGGACCTGCTGGCGCCGATCCTCGTGGACCCCGGCACGGGCCACGCGCTGCAGACGGTGCTCGACGACGACCTGCCGCTGCGGGCCCCCCTCGCCTGACCCCTCAGGTTCGCCGCGCCGCGGCCGATCCTCGGGCGTGCCCACGTCCACCTCACACCACGCCGCCACGACCGTCCCGCCCGCCCACGACCCCCACGTCGCCGTCTTCCGGCAGGCCCTGGTGGACGCCGGCCAGGCCGTGCGGGCCTGGTCGCTGCGCGCGGCGGTGGCCACGGACGACGGTCGGTGGTGCGCGCCCGAGGACGTGGAGCCGACCGTCGAGGCGGAGTACCACGCGCTCGACCTGGCGCGGCTCGGCGGCGAGGCGCCCGTGGTGCTGCGCGCGACGAGCGGGCTGGTGGCGGGGCGCACGTCGCTGCCCGACAGCCCGCACGGGCTGTGGCTCGAGCTGCCCGGAGCGCTGGCGCGCGACCCCGACCTGGGCGGTTACCTCGCGGCGCTGCGCGCCCGCGGCGCCCAGGTCGTCGTGGGCGACTACACCGGCACGCCCGAGCAGGATGCGCTCGTCATGACCTGGCACGCGGCGGTCGTCGTGCGCGCCGACGACCCCCGGCTGGGCGAGCTCGCGAACCGTGCGCACGCCCTGGAGGGCGGCGTCATCGCCGCCGGTGTGGCGACGCGGGCGGCCCACCGGACCGCGTTCGCCGCGGGCGCCGACCTCGCGCAGGGTCCGCTGCTCCAGCGCGACCCCGACGGCCCGCTGCGCGCGGCGAAGGCCGGCGAGCTGCAGTGCCTCGAGGTGATCCGCCTGCTGTCGGCGAACGACATCGACGTCGACGCGGTGGCGCGCACGGTCGCCGCCGACCCGGAGCTGTCGATCCGGGTGCTCCACGTGGTCAACTCGAGCGCGTTCGCCCTGTCCTACACCGTCGACTCGGTGCACCGGGCGGTCATCCTGCTCGGGCCGCAACGCCTCGCCGCCCTGGCCATGGCGTCGCTCATCGACGCGCGGCCGGCCGCGATCGGGCAGCTGTGGTCGGTGCTCACGCGCGCGCTGACGTGCCGGGCCCTCGCCGGACGGGACGCCGGCTACACCGTGGGGCTGCTGTCCGCGGTGGCCAGCCAGCAGCGCATCGACGTCGCGTCGCTCCTGGCGACCTCGGGGGTCTCGCCGGAGCTCGTCGAGGCGCTCGAGCGCCGCACCGGCCCGCTCGGGCGGGTGCTCGCCGCCGTGCTCGCGCACGAGGAGGACGACGCGGCGGCCGTCGCCGCCGCCGGGCTCGACCCGTTCGACGTCGCACGCGCCCACCTCGACGCCGTCCCGGAGGCGCTCTCGATCGCGACGGCCCTGTCGACGGAGCCCATGGGGTGAGCCTCTCGGCGACCTCACAGCATTCGTGCACCGCAAGGTCAGGTCGCGCGGGCACGGTGTGGTCTACCCTCCCGCCCGGGGAGGTCGCGCGACGGGCGCGCGGCACGAGGAAGTGAGGTCCGGTGAGCTACCAGCGGTCCCGCAAGCAGAAGGTGGGCGCGAAGGCGCGCCGCATCCAGGACCGGGAGCTCGCACGGATCGAGCGTGCACGCCGCGTCCGGCGGACGACGCTCCGCCGCGTCATGCTGCGGGTGGTCGCCGTCGTGGCGGTCCTCGTGGTCCTCGCCGGCGCCGGCCTCGTGGTGCGCGCGGTCGTCGCGAACAACCGGCGCGGGCCGGCGAACATGGCCTCCGACGGGATCATGATCTCCAGCACCGACGGCCGGACGATGACCGCCACCCGCTCGGCACCCCTGCCGGACAACGGCGTCCCGACGCCGTCGGCCAACCTCGCGTCGTCGGGCGTGACGCAGGTGGTCGCCTACCTCGACTACGCCGACCCCGCGTCGGCGGCGTTCTGGGCGACGAACGGCGCCGGCATCACGCAGATGCTCAAGGCCTCGCAGGGGATGTTCACGCTCGAGATCCACCCGGTCGCGATCCCCAGCGCGCGCGAGTCGTTCACGCCCCTGCCGGCGGCCACGCCGTCACCCACGGCCTCGTCCGCACCCACCCCGACGCCGTCGCCCACGCCGCAGAACCTCAAGGACGCCGGGTACGACTACGCGCTGCGGGCCGCCAACACGTTCGCGTGCGTCGCCAACGGCGCGCCCGACCAGGCGCTCGCCGTCAACGACGCGCTCTTCGCGGCGCAGGCGACGTTCGGCACTTCCGGGCTGACCGACGACCAGCTGGTCGCGCTGGTCCAGAAGGCGGGCGTCACCGCCAAGGGCACCCCGCAGTGCATCCGCAGCCACCACTACGAGCGCTGGGTGAAGCAGGCAACCGCACGTGCCACCACCGCCGTCCCGTTCAGCGGCGTCCCGGCGCTCGGCACGGCCCCGCTGATCGTCGTCGGCGGCCACCAGTACACGGGCAAGGTCGACGACGCGACCGCGTTCACGGCCATCGTGCTGCAGGCCTACCAGGCGGCCTCGCAGGCGGCGAGCGCCGCGTCCGGGACCCCGACGCCCACACCGAGCGGCTCCGCCACCGCCGCCCCGACCGCCGGTGCCACGGCCGCGCCCACGTCGGGCGCGACGCCCGCACCGACGGCCGGATCGTGACGTTTGGCCGGTGCTGAGCACCGGGCCCGCTGTGGCAAGATGACGGCACCGGGACGCGTGCGTCCCGGTGCGTCGTCGTCGACGGTGTCGACGACGACACGGACCCGCCCCCGGCCGGGAGCGGGTGTGGCCTTCACAACGGATCGTCCGGCACGTACCTGCCGGTGAAGGGAAGTACACGATGGCAACGGTCACGTTCGACCACGCGACCCGCATCTACCCGGGCACCGAGCGTCCCGCGGTGGACGGCCTGGACCTGCACATCGAGGACGGCGAGTTCCTCGTCCTCGTCGGCCCGTCCGGCTGCGGCAAGTCCACCTCGCTGCGCATGCTCGCCGGCCTGGAGGACGTCAACTCCGGCCGCGTCCTCATCGGGGACCGTGACGTCACGGACGTCCAGCCCAAGGACCGCGACATCGCCATGGTCTTCCAGAACTACGCCCTGTACCCGCACATGACCGTCGCGGACAACATGGGCTTCGCGCTAAAGATCGCCGGCACCCCCAAGGCCGAGATCCGCCAGCGCGTCGAGGAGGCTGCCAAGATCCTCGACCTGTCCCAGTACCTCGACCGCAAGCCGAAGGCCCTCTCGGGTGGCCAGCGTCAGCGCGTCGCCATGGGCCGCGCCATCGTCCGCCAGCCGCAGGTCTTCCTCATGGACGAGCCGCTGTCGAACCTCGACGCGAAGCTGCGCGTGCAGACGCGCACGCAGATCGCGTCGCTGCAGCGCCGCCTCGGCGTCACGACGGTGTACGTCACGCACGACCAGATCGAGGCCCTCACCATGGGCGACCGGATCGCCGTGCTCAAGGACGGCCTGCTCCAGCAGGTCGGCACGCCGCGCGAGATGTACGACGTCCCGGCCAACGTCTTCGTCGCGGGCTTCATCGGCTCCCCGGCCATGAACATCGGCACCTTCCCGGTGCTCGACGGCGCCGCCTCGCTGGGCAACTCGCGGATCTCGCTGCCGCGCGAGGCCATCGGCACGCTCACGGACGACGACAAGGGCAGCATCACGGTCGGGTTCCGCCCCGAGGACCTCGACGTGGTCCCCAACGGCACCCCGGACTCCATCCCGGTGTACGTCAACATCGTCGAGGAGCTCGGCTCCGACGCGTTCGTCTACGGCTCGCTGAGCGACTCCTTCGGCTCGGCCGCGGTGATCCACTCCACCGCCGCCGACTCCGAGGTCACCGTCCGGATCGACCCGCGCGACGTGCCGGCCAAGGGCTCCATGATCAACGTCCGCGTGCGCCCGCACCTGCTGCACCTGTTCCACGCGGGCAGCGGCGAGCGCATCACCACCGGCGCCTGATCGCACGATCGGCACGAAGGGGCGGGACCTGGGGTCCCGCCCCTTCGTCGTGTCGGCGACAATGACACCCGTGAGCTCCGCCTCTCTTCAGATCACCGCGGCGTCGCCCGACCCGGCGCTGCTCGACCTCCCGTGGGACGTGCCGCTGGAGGACTGGCCGGCGCGGACCATCGCCGCGCTGCCCCGCGGCATCTCGCGGCACACCGTGCGGTTCGCCCGCCTGTCCGGGCGCGTCGTCGCGGTCAAGGAGATCGGCGAGTACGTCGCGTTCCGCGAGTACGAGCTGCTGCGCCAGCTGCGCCGCCTCGACGTGCCGAGCGTCACGCCGCTGGCCGTCGTCTCCGGGCGGCGCACGCCGAGCGGGGAGCCACTGGAGCCCGCGCTGGTCACCGAGCACCTGCAGTTCGCGCTGCCGTACCGCGTGCTGTTCAGCCAGACGCTGCGCCCCGACACCGCGACGCGCCTCATCGACGCGCTCGCCGTGCTCATGGTGCGGCTGCACCTGGCGGGCTTCTACTGGGGCGACATCTCGCTGTCCAACACACTGTTCCGGCGGGATGCGGAGACGTTCGCGGCCTACCTCGTCGACGCCGAGACCGGCGACCTGCACGAGTCCCTCACCGACGGGCAGCGCGCGTACGACCTCGACGTGGCGCGGGTGAACATCATCGGCGAGCTCATGGACCTGCAGGCCGGCGAGTACCTCGAGGACGAGACCGACGCGGTGGCGATCGGCGACGCGCTCGTCTCCCGGTACACGGAGCTGTGGCGGACCCTGACGGAGGTCGAGTCGTTCGGGTTCGGCGAGCGGTGGCGCGTGCAGGCCCGCATCGACCGCCTCAACGACCTCGGGTTCGACGTCGACGAGCTGGACATCACCACGGACGTCGGCGGCACCACGGTCCGCATCCAGCCCAAGGTGGTCGACGCCGGGCACCACAGCCGCCGCCTCATGCGCCTCACCGGCCTGGACGTGCAGGAGAACCAGGCGCGTCGCCTGCTCAACGACCTCGACGAGTACCGGGCCGCTACGGATCGGCAGCGCGAGGACGAGGCGTTCGTGGCCCACGACTGGCTCACCGAGGTCTTCGAGCCCGCCGTCCGGGCCGTCCCGCGCGAGCTGCGCGCCAAGCTGGAGCCGGCGCAGGTGTACCACGAGCTCCTCGACCACCGCTGGTTCCTGTCGCAGCTGCAGCACCGCGACGTGCCGATGGACCAGGTGGTGGCGTCGTACGTGAAGAACATCCTGCCGCTGCGGCCCGACGAGCAGGCCGTGCTCGGCGGCGTCCCGGGCGACATGCGCGACGAGACCGGTGTCATCCCAGTGGTCGAGCCCTGACGCACCGCCCCTGCGGCAGCACGTGGAGCCTGCCGACCCACGAGTGGAGCCCCCTGACCGCAAGTGGAGCGTGTCGGCAGCGACACGCCGAACTTGATGGTCAAACGGCTCCACTGACCGCCACGTGAGGCCCGCCGCGGGCATGCCGGCCGGTGCCGGGTGTGCCCCACGCACCGTCGGCTCCGTCGGGCTCAGGGTGCGCTGCGTCCAGCCGCGCTCAGGCGCGCTGCCGGGCCACCTCGTACAGCGCGATCCCGGCGGCGACGCCCGCATTGAGCGACTCCACCGCGGAAGCGATCGGGATCGCGGCGATCGCGTCACACTGCTCGCGCACCAGGCGGGACAGCCCCTTGCCCTCGGAGCCGACGACGAGGACGAGGGGGTCGCCCGCGAACGGCAGCCCGCCCACGGTGGTGTCCCCGTGCCCGTCGAGGCCGACGACGAACACGCCGGCCTTCCGGTACTCGGCGAGCGTCCGCGCGAGGTTCGTGGCGCGGGCCACCGGCACGCGCGCGGCGGCGCCCGCCGAGACCTTCCACGCCGACGCCGTGACGCCGGCCGCCCGCCGCTCGGGCACGAGCACGCCGTGAGCACCGAACGCGCCCGCCGAGCGCAGCACGGCGCCGAGGTTGCGCGGGTCGGTGACGCCGTCGAGCGCCACGACGAGCGCGGGCTGCCCGGCCGCGGCGGCCGCGTCGAGCAGGTCGTCCGGCTCCGCGTACGCGTACGGGGGCACCTGGATGGCGACGCCCTGGTGCACCGCGCCGTCGGTCATGCGGTCGAGCTCGAGACGCCCCACCTCGAGCAACGGGCGGTGCGCGTCCGCGGCGAGCCTGAGGATCTCGCGCGTCCGGTCGTCCTGCTCGATCCGGGCCGCCAGGTAGACGGTCGTCACCGGGACGCCGGCCCGCAAGGCCTCGAGCACGGCGTTGCGGCCGGCGACCATCTCGTGCGTGGTGGAGCGGCGCACGGGACGGCGGGGCGCCGGGCCGCCCGACGACGAGCCGGCCCGTCCCGTGGCCGCACGCACCTGCTCCGCCACCTTCCGCTTGTGCGCCGGGTGGTACTCCCGATCCTCGGCCTTGGGCGTCGGGCCGCGACCCTCGAGCCCCTGCCGGATGCGGCCGCCGCTGCCAGCGGTGTTCCTGCCCGCCTTGCGCACCGCGCCGCGGCGCTTGGAGTTCCCGGCCATCACGCCTCCCCGACGAGCGACCACCGGGCGCCGTCGCGCCCGTCCTCGACGGCGATGCCCGCCGCCGCCAGCCGGTCACGGATCACGTCCGCGGTGGCGAAGTCCCTGGCGGCGCGGGCGGCCGCCCGCGCCTCGATCTCGGCGTCGACGAGGGTGCCGAGCGCGCGCGTCGCGCGGTCGTCGTCCCCCCCGGTGCGCCACTGCGCGCCCGCGGGGTCGAGACCGAGCACGTCGAGCATCGCCCGCAGCGCGACGAGGGCCACGGCGGTCGCCTCGTCGTCCCCGCGCGCCAGGGCGGAGTTGCCGCCGCGGAGCACCTCGTGGACCACCGCGAGCGCGGCGGGCACGTTGAGGTCGTCGTCCAGCGCGGCCGCGTAGTCCGCGGGGAGCGGCGCGGTGGCCACCGCCTCGTCGGACGGCTGGCCCACGCGCTCGCCGGCCCGCGCGACGAAGCCGGACAGCCGCTCCCATGCCGCGCCGGCCTCCGGGAGCGTGTCGTCGGTCCACTCGAGCATCGACCGGTACTGCACGGCCGTCAGCGCGTACCGCACCACCGCGGCCGGCACCTGCGTGAGCACCGTGCTGACGAGCAGGCTGTTGCCCAGCGACTTGCTCATCTTGGTGCCGCCCTGCGTCACCCAGCCGTTGTGCAGCCAGTACCGCGCGAAGCCGTAGCCCGCCGCGTGCGACTGGGCCTGCTCGTTCTCGTGGTGCGGGAACCGCAGGTCCAGGCCGCCGCCGTGGATGTCGAACGCGTCGCCGAGGTAGCGCCGGCTCATCGCGGAGCACTCGAGGTGCCAGCCGGGACGGCCCCTGCCGAAGGGCGTGTCCCACGCGGCGTCGGCCGGCTCGCCGGGCTTGGGGGACTTCCACAGCGCGAAGTCGTGCGGGTCGTGCTTGCCGCCGTCCTCGTCGGACGCGTCCACCATGTCGTCCAGCCGCTGGTTGGTGAGCTCGCCGTAGCGCGGCCAGGAGCGCACGTCGAAGTACACGTCGCCGGGCCCCGCCTGGTAGGCGTGGCCGGTGTCGGCGAGCGTGCGCATGAGCTCGACCATCTCGGGCACGTGCCCGGTGGCGCGCGGCTCGTAGTCCGGCGGCAGCACGCCGAGGGCGTCGTAGGCGGCGGTGAACGCCCGCTCGTTGGCCAGCGCGAACGCCCACCACGGCCGCCCGGCCTCCTGCGCCTTGGCGAGGATCTTGTCGTCGATGTCCGTGACGTTGCGCACGAGCGTGACCCGGTGCCCCGTGCGGCGCAGCCAGCGCACCAGCACGTCGAACGCGACGGCCGAGCGCACGTGCCCCACGTGCGGCGGCGCCTGCACGGTCGCGCCGCACAGGTAGATGCCCACCTGCCCGCTCACCAGCGGGACGAAGTCACGCACGGTGCGGGTGGCGGAGTCGAACAGCCGCAGGGTCACGCCCGCAAGGGTACCGGGCGGGTTCCCGCGGCCTGCCGGCGTCAGCCGGACGAGCGACCCTCGCCGCGGTAGGTGGGCACGGTGCGCACCACCCGGTCCGAGCGGACGAGGTGCGCGTCGGTGAACCGCTCCATGACCTCGCCGGCCTTCGCGTGCCGGAACCACACCCGGTCGCCGACGGCGAGCCCGTGCCCCGCGGCCGCGAGCCGGAGCCGCAGCGGAGCGGTCACGTCCAGGCAGACCGCGAGCGCGCGACCGTGCGCGGCGGCGGCCCGCGAGTCGCGCGCCGCCTGCGCGGGGTCGTCGACCATGAACGTCACGGCCGCGGCCGCCACGTCGTCGGACGCGATCGCGTCGAGCGCATCCAGGTCGACGACGAGCGGGGCCGGCAGACCGGCGGTGGCCGCGCCCATCCGGTCTCCGGGGGTGCGCTGGCTCACGCCGGCTCCTCGTCGGGCACGGCGGCCCCCGCGGGCGCACGCCCCGGCCGCGGCCGGCCGCCCGCGCCCGGACCGGGCACGCGCAGCACGCCCGCCGCCAGCGGGACGGTGAGCACGAGCAGCGCCGGCACGACGAACCCGGCCCGCAGCGTCGCGACCGTCCCGACGGCGCCGACGAGCACGCCCCCCAGCACCACGCCGACGTAGTTGAAGTAGTTGAGCCGCGCCACCACGAGGTCCGCCGCGCCGGGGGCCACGTCGCCGGCCGCCGAGAACGCCAGGGGTGGGACCACGGCCAGCAGCCCCGTGACGCCGAAGGCCGCCACGGCCGTCCACGGCGCGCGGGAGGCGACCACGGCGAGCAGCGCCAGCGTGCCGAGCAGCCCGGCGACGCGCACCACCGCGGTGCGGCCCCACCGCTGCACGGCCCGGTCACCCAGCAGCCGCGCCACGAGTGCCGCGCCGAGGTACGCGGCGTAGCCGAGGGGCCGCACATGGCCGGAGGCCCGGAGGTCACCGAGGAACAACGAGCTCCAGGACGACACCGCCGAGTCCGCGATGTAGAAGGCGACCACGCAGACGCCGAGCAGCAGCACCGGGCGCCACGGCACGCGCCGGCCCGCGGGCAGCGCCTCGAGCGACGCCTCGCCGGCCGGGCCGCGCCATCCGCCCCGGGCCACGAGCACGGCCGCCGCCACGGCGACGGGCACACCGAGGAGCAGCACCCACAGGACGGGCCGCACCGTCCAGTGGCCGCTGGTGACGGCCACGAGCACCGAGCCGACGATGCCCGACGCGGAGAACGCGCCGTGGAAGGAGGCGAGCAGCGACCGCCCGTAGGCCCGCTGCACCGCGACGGCCTGCATGTTGGCGCCCGCGTCGACCAGGCCCAGGCCCAGGCCGTAGACGAGGAACGCCACCACGGCCAGCCCGAACGCGGGTGCCGCGGACACCCCGGCGAGCGCCACCACGAGCGCCGTCAGGCCGAGCATGAGGGCCGCGCGGGACCCGCCGTGGCCGCGGGCCAGCCGGTCGGCGACGACCGTGCCGAGAGCCGCCATGACGCACACGAGCAGGATCACCACCGTGATCTGCCCGGTGCCCACCGCGTAGCGGTCCTCGAACGCCGGCAGGCTCGTGAGGACGAGCGCGTAGGCGACGCCCTGGGCGGCGAACGCGCCCGCGGTGGCCCACCGGGCGCGGCGGGCCGGCCCCGGTACCGCGGCGGTGACGGCGCCGCGGCCGCTCACGCGGTCGTGTCGCGCAGCGCGCGGCGCGGCCGGCCGTTCCCCTGGCGCGGCAGCGCGGCCGCCGGGCGTGGCTGGCCGTCCTCGCTGCGACCGCCGCCGGCCCCGAGCGGCCGGGCGTGCGCGGAGAGAAACTCGGCGAACACGCTCAGCATCGTCCGGGCCGCCTCGTCGTCGCCGTCGGCGAGCCAGGCGAGCACCACGCCGTCGGTCATCA
>JAJYTJ010000311.1 GCA_021793115.1 Actinomycetes bacterium
CCGGGGTCGTGGAAGACGACCGTGCTGCCAGGGGTGCTCGGGGGCGCTTCGCGCACGAGCAGGCGGGTCGGAAGATCGAGGGCGACATCGGGTGCGGCCAGCATCGCCGGGGTGCCCGCGGCGGGGTTGCCGATGACAAGCACCCGGGTCTCGGGCATGTCGAGCCCCACTGATCGCGCGCCAGCGGTGTGGTCGATCGTCGCGAAGACGGTGACACCGCTCGACACGGCGGTATCCACGAGCCGCTGGGTCGTCTCTGCGACGTCGTAGGGGCTCGAGCGCTCGATGAGGCCGCCGATATGGGTGTCCGTGTCCGTGGTCGTCGCCGGGCTCGTGCGTGGCTTGGACCACCACAGCTCGAGCTGGATGTGGTCCGGGTCGCGGAAGACGAGCGCCGAGCCCATCTCGGTGTCGGCCACCGGCGAGTGCTCGACACCGAGCGCTCCCAGGCGTACCTGCCAGTCGTCGAGGTCCTCGCGGCGTTCGACGGAAAAGCCGACGTGATCGAGCCCGGCGCGGCGCTCGTCGAAGGGCTCGCCGGGAAAGCCCTGGTGCTGGTTGAGACCGATCACCAGGCCGGAGGCTCCGTGGAGCAGCACCACCATCGTGCGCCGAGGGAAGTCGGCCCGTCGCAGGCGACGCAGTCCGAGGACCCGCACGTACCAGGCGGCGCTCGCTTCCACGTCCGAGACAGACAGGTCCAGGTGGCCGATCCCAGAGAACTCACTTTCCTTCATCTCGCTCCTCTAGTAAGAGCCCGTGAGGGCAACGAGTCGAAGACATCCCCCTGCGGTGAGATGCGGGCTTGAGGTCCCACTCACAACAGGAGGATGTCCATGTCCAACCGTAATCGCCTTTCCCGCGGGGATCGACGCCGCAACGACCGGCTGCGGCTGCTGCGGGACGTGGTCCGTCGTGATCATGCGATCCTCGCCTTCGACTTGGCCGCGGACAAGCAGGTGTGCGCGGTGACCGACCATGACTCTGCAGTGCTGGCCCGGCGCACGGTGACGGCGAAGGCCTGGCAGCTGGGTGAGGTGCTGGGGTGGGGCTTGGCTCAGGCCCACGCAGCCGGGTTTGCCTCGGTGGTGGTGGCCTGTGAGCCGACCGGGCACCGCTGGCGGGTGCTGGACGAGACCGCGGCCGGTCTGGGCTTGCGGCTGGTGTGCGTGCAGCCGATGCTGGTGCACCGGGCCCGGGAGGCCGAGGACTTCACCCGCGACAAGAGCGACGACCGCGACGCCACGATCATCGCCCGGCTGGTCGCCGAGCTGCGCTGCTACCTGCCCGAACGCACCAGCCCGGCTTACGCCCGGCTGCGTCACCTCGGCGCCCGCCGGGTTGAGCTGACCGTTCAGGTCGGCGCCGCCCGCCAGCAGATCCGCGACCTGTGCGAGTGCGCCTGGCCTGCGGCGCTCGCGGCCGCCGCGAAGCCGCTGGACGCGACCAGCTGGCGGGCGGCGATGGCGGTCGTCACGGAGCGGATCGGCGCCGGCGGTGACCTCGCCGAGCTGCGCCGCTACGGCCGGACCCGGTTCGCCGCCGCGGTCCGCCGCGAACTTCCCCGCTGGGGCGGGACCCGGGTGAGCTGGCGGGTGGCCCGCGCCGTCTACGACGCGGCGACCGAGCCCGCCCAGGTGGCGGTCGGGGTGAGCAGCCAGCGCCCCGGCGCGATCGAACGGGTCGGGTTCGCCCTCGCCGACCTGCACCGGCTCACCGGCGCGCTCGCCGACGTCGAAGCCCGCATGCTCGGCGTGCTCGATGAACTGCACCTGCGCCGGCTCGCCGAGACCATCCCCGGGGTGTCCGCGGTCGGGGTCGCCGCCATCCTCGCCGAAGCTGGGGACCTCACTCGCTACGGCTCGGCCCGCGCGCTGGTCAAACACGCCGGGCTGTGCCCGCGCGCCAACGAGTCCGGCACCTACACCGGCCAGACGCGGATCTCCGGACGGGGCCGTCCGCTGCTGCGTATCGCCGCCTGGCGGGCCGTGTTCGCCGCGCTGCGTCACAACCCGGTACTCGCCGCCCGCCACGCCCACCTGACCGGCCGGGCCGACAACCCGCTCACCGACGCCCAAGCTCGCACCGCTTTGGCCGCCAGCCTGCTCCGCCAACTGCACGCCGTGCTCACCCGCGGGCTGGCCTGGGACCCGGCGATCGCCGCCGGCACCGTCGACCCCCGCGAGGAGGTGAACGCCGGCGCCGCATAGTGCCGCACCGACCACGGGCGGGACGAGCTCGCGTAGCCCTCGGGGACCACCCCGCAACTGAGCATGAGCAGCCCCACCCGTCTCCCCACCAAGCCCGGATGAAGGCTGTCGGGACGAACCCGGTTGAACGCTAGGTAGGGCCCGGAGACGGGTAGCGGCACCACCCACGGCGCGCACACCAACACGCCCCACCAACCCAACTCGGCGACGCCTCGTCGCCGAGCCGATACCCCACGCCCTACTCACCCGCAGACGGGGACTTGACTTCGCCCCCATAGGCTGCTCAGGCCACTCCGTGGCACTCAACCAGCCCCGCGTCCGTCCGGGCACCCAGGTCGGCCTTGGTCGTCGGGTAACCGGGCAGCGCGGCGGCGATGTCGGTGACGTCGACCTCGGTCGACGTCACCGTCTTGACGCGTCCACCCGCAGAGTAGGCCAGCGCCAGGGATTCGTGCGGCGGTCCGTCCGTGCGGTGGTAGCTGTGCGTGCCGCACTTTCGGCGTGGCGTGAACAGGCTGCCGCTCACCAGCAGCCCTCGAGGCTCGCTCCGCACCGTCCCTGCCGCGGGACCGCACCCACAACAGTTTCAGTTAGAACC
>JAJYTJ010000087.1 GCA_021793115.1 Actinomycetes bacterium
CGCCTCCGCGCCTTCGTGGTGCCGGCGCCGCTGGACCGGCTGCGGGCCGCCGCCCAGGCGGACGGGCTGCGCCTGTGGTCCGGCGCCGCGCCGGACGGTCGCACCCTCGCGCGGATCGCGACGCACGTGTGGACCGACGAGTCGGACGTGGCGCGGCTGGTGTCGCTGGCGACGTCGCTGCGCGGCGCCGTTCACCGGACGGAGCCCGAGGCCCCGCCGGCGAGGACCGTCCCGGGCGCGGTCCGCTAGCGGGGCACGACCTGGGCATCCCGCGCGGGAACGTGGTCGAGCACGGCGACCTCGCCCGGGTGCGTGTCGACGACGGCGACCGAGCCGGGCCCGATGTCGGACCGCTCGTTCGCGGGGCTCGGTGACGTCAGACTGGCGGGGCGATCCCGAAGATGCGCCTGACCTCCGCGATGCGATCGGTGGAGAGCACGCGTTCCCCACCGATCGCCCGGACGATCGTCGTCAGCTGCGCCGTGTACTCCAGCCGCTCCATCGCCAGGTACGCCGTCATGAGGTCCGGTCCCCAGGTCAGCGCGCCGTGGTGCTCGAGGAGGCAAGCCGTGTGCGTGCCGACGAACGGGGCCACCGAGTCCGGCACCTCGTGCGTCGACGGCGTCGCGTACGGAGCGAGCGGCACCTCCGGCATGGCCACGACGCTCTCCGGCATCATGAGCCCGAGGAGCGGCTCGCCCTTGATCGCGAAGGCCGTGGCATGCACGGGGTGCGCGTGCACGACCGCCCCGACCGCCGGGTCCTCGACGTAGACGCGCAGGTGCATGAGCACCTCGGTCGACGGCCGCCAGGCGCCGCGCACCACCGTGCCGTCCTGCCCGACGACGGTGAGCATGTCGGGCCGCAGGAAGCCCTTGCTCACCCCGGTCGGAGTGCACAGCACCGTGCCGTCGGGCAGGCGGGCCGAGATGTTCCCGTCGTTGGCGGCCACCATCCCGCGCTGCCACAGGGCCCGGCCGATCTGGCACACCTGGTCCCGCAACGCGGCTTCGTCGCGATCTTCGCCCATCAGTCGGTCGCCCCGCCCGACAGCTCGGCGTAGAGGTCGGCGGCCTCGGCCGGCTTGGCGTGGTCGTGCACCACCGAGCGCACCGCCTGGATCATGGCGACGGGGTTCTTGCGCTGGAAGATGTTGCGCCCCATGTCCACGCCGGAGGCACCCTGGTCCACCGCGTTGAACGCCATGGTCAACGCGTCCAGCACGGGCAGCTTCTTGCCGCCCGCCATGATGACCGGGACGGGGCAGGCCGCCGTGACGTGCTCGAAGTCCTCGTCGCAGTAGTAGGTCTTGACCACCTGGGCGCCGAGCTCGGCGATGATGCGCGTGGCCAGGCCGAGGTAGCGGGCGTCCCGCACCATGTCGCGGCCCACGGCCGTGACGCCCACCACCGGGACGCCGACCGTCAGCCCGGCGTCGACGAGCTGCGTCATGTTGTGGACGGACTCGGTCTCGTGCTCGCCGCCGATGAACACCTGGACCGCGACGGCGGCCGCGTCGATCCGCACCGCGTCGCTGATGTCCATCGCCACCCGCTCGTCGGACAGCTCCTTGAGGATGGACGGACCGCCGGAGGCGCGCAGCACCAGCGCGTTCGGGCTGGCCGCCGGGACGACCGTGCGGAAGATGCCACGCGTGGCCATCAGGGCGTCGGCCCATGGCGCCAGCGGGACGACGTTGAGGTCGACCCGCTCGAGCCCACGCGTCGGCCCCTGGAAGTAGCCGTGGTCGAACGCGAGCATGACGGTCCGGCCGTCCTCCCGGAAGATGCGGCCCAACCGGTGCCGCATCCCGAAGTCGAGCTGGTCGGACCCCTTGACGGGTGAGGTGGGCACGGTCTGGGGCCGGCCGATGCCGTAGTCCTTGGCCTCAACGAGGCTGTCGAGATCTGCCACTGCTGCTCCTTGGATCGTGCCGGGCTAGGCCGGCGTGTCGGTTGGGCGCTGGGGTGCCGGCTCGCCCGGCACCCAGGGGACGTTGTGGGTGTCGCCGGGGCTGGCCGGCGACTTGATGAAGACGCAGCGGAAGTCCGCGGCGGTGTCGTTGACCAGGTAGTGCATCTCGCCCGGCTCGCACCGGACGACCGCGTCGGGGCCGAGGTCGACGCGCGTCGTCCCGTCGAGCCACAGCGAGGCCTGGCCCTCGATGACGACGAACGACTCGTCGCACGCCGCGTGGTAGTGGTTGGTCATCGACTGACCTGGGCCCAGGCGCAGCACGCCGATGTCGCTGGTCGGGCCCTGGATGAGGTACGCCGGTCCCCAGTCGCCGTGGCGGTAGGCGGGGTCGGTCGTCGTCGCGCGGTGCATGGTTCGCCCTCCTCGGGTCAGACGACCCGCTCGTTGCCGCCGTCGATGGGCACCTGCGCGCCCGTCGTCTTGGCGAAGGTGTCGCCGGCCATCGCGGCCACGAGGCGGGCGACGTCGGCGCTGGTCACTTCGGTGTGGAGCAGGTTGCGCCGCTTGTAGTCCTCGACGCTCAGGCCGTAGTGCGCGGCCCGTGCCGCCAGCAGCTCAGGCGTCCACAGCCCCGTGTCGAACACCGCGTCGGGGTGAACCATGTTGACGCGGATGCCCTCGCCCGCCCACTCGAGCGCGGCGACCCGCGAGAGCTGCGTCACCGCGGCCTTCGACGACGAGTAGGCGGCGGCGCCGGGCCCGGGCGCCGGGACGTTCTTCGAGGCGATGAGGACGACGCTGCCGCCTCCGGGCGCCAGCGCCAGGAGCGGGTGCGCGAGCCCGTACAGCAGGGCGACCGCGTCGACGTTGACGCTCATCACCTTGCGCCACGTCTCCTGCGTCATGACGCCGAGGGCGGCCGCGCTCGGGAAGATGCCGGCCGCGACGACGAGGATGTCGAGCCCCCCGAAGGCGTCCACGCCCGCGGCGACGGCGGCCGTCACGGCGTCCGCGTCGGTGACGTCCACCTGGAGGCCGAGCCAGGCCGGGCCCTCGAAGGCGGTGGCGACGGTGGGCGCCAGGTCCCACCCGACGACGGCCGCCCCCAGGGCGAGCAGCTGTGCGGCGCACGCGCGCCCGATGCCGGAGGCGGCGCCGGTGACCACCGCCACCTTGCCCGCCAGGGGTCCGCCCGGTGCGGACCGGCGCAGCTTCGCCTGCTGCAGCGGCCAGTACTCGAGGTCGAACACGTGCTCCGCCGCCAGCGGCTGGTAGCCGCCCAGCCGGGCGTCGTCGCGCATGACGTCCATCGTGTGCCGGTAGATCGCCTCGGCCGCGGTGGCCTCGCCCGCCGTGCGCCCCGCGGCGAGCAGCCCGAGCCGCTCGTCGAGGACGATCCGCGGCGCGGCGTCGACCACCTCGACGTCCCAGCCGCGGCGCGCGGCGTTGGCGGCGACGTAGGCGCGGTGCGCCTCGGCGTAGGCGTCGATGTCCGTCCCGATCAGCGGGACGCGCCGCGTCCATATGGCGTGGTCGGGGGTGAGCACGCCGTGCCGGGCGGCGGCCAGCAGGTCGGGGTCGGCGACGAACGCGCGGACGTCGTCAGCCACTGACCGGTGGACGACGAGGGGGCGCCCGGCGGCGACGCTGAGCCGGTGGCGCAGCGCGGCCACCTCCACGGGGTCAACCGCGACGGCGGCCGGCACGGGACGACGCGGCTGGGGTGCCGTCGCCGCGACCGCGGCGTCCGCGGCAGCGATGAGTGCCGTGTGGCGGTCGAGCGCCTCCTGCGGGGTCGCGCCGAGCGCGAAGATGCCGTGGTCGAGGACGACGATGCCCTCGGTCGCGTCGTGGGCCTGCTCCCGCCACGCGGCGGCGCACGCCGCCGCCAGCGCGGGCCCCGGTTGGGCGTAGTCGACGACGACGACCCGGTCGCCGTAGACCTCGCGGACCAGCGCGCCGCCGTGGGGTGCATGGGTCAGGGTCAGCACCGCGTCCGCGTGCGAGTGGAGCACGCACGCGTGGGGGACGAGCGCGTGGACCAGGCACTCGACGGACGGGTCGGGCGCCGTCGCGTCCACACAGGCGCAGCGCAGCTCGTTCGCCAGGGTGGCGTCGTCGAGGGCGTCGAGCGCCTGGAGCAGCTCCCGGAGGCGCTCCAGGCGCAGCGGGGTGAACCCCCGGCGCTCGATGGCCGCCATGTCGTGGCCGCTTCCCTTGACGAGGAGCAGGGGGACGGCTCGGCCGGTGACGTCGCTCTTCGTGATCTTGAGGGACGAGTTGCCGCCGCCGTGGAGGACGAGGCGCGGATCACGCCCGACCTGACGCGAGACGGCGACGAGACCCTCCACGAGTGCGCTGGTGGCGTCGTCCTCAGTGGGAAGCATCGTTGACCTCTCTGACAACGGTCGAGCAGTTGTCGGACAACCTAGCAGGCTGGGCCCTGACAACCAAGTGTCTCTTCGGGCCCCCGGCCCGGGGGCGGGCACGTCTCGGGCACGGGCGCGTGGTGGCCGTGGTGCGGCACGGCGTGGCACGACGTGGGCGCGCGGTCACGAGGTAGTCGCTCCGGAGCGCCTCGGTCGGTCAGCCGGCGGACCGCCCGGCGGCCGCCGGGCCGGCGTCAGTCGTGGCGCACGATGGTGAAGGAGTACCGGCCCTCGATGAAGTAGGTGCGCGAGTAGAGCAGCAGCCGGTCCGCCTTGTCGTAGTGCCGCTGCACGAGGAGGACGAAGAGGTTGTGGGTCGCGGCCTCGCTGCCCCACCCGACGTGGTTCGACGTCACCGCGTGCACGTCGCCGAGCGCGTGGTCAGGGGTCACCCCGAGCCGCCTGCGGAAGAAGCCGAAGATCGAGCCGTCCAGCTCGGCAGGGTCGAAGCCCGGCGGGAAGATGTCGAACGGCATGAGGTCGTAGGAGTACGCCACGACCTCGCCGTCGGCGAGGATCGTGCGTCTGACCTCGAGCGCGACCGTGTCGCCCGGCACGCCCATCGTCGCCGCCTCCTCGGGGAGGACCGGCCGCACGATGCGGCTCACGTAGGTCATCCCCGGCTCGTGCCCGGTCGCACGGATCGACTCGGTGATGGAGTCGAGCCGCTCCAGGCCGGCCCGCACGGCGGGCGGCTCCGTGACGAACGTGCCGACGCCGTGCTGGGTGCGCACCAGCCCGAGCGCCTCGAGCTCGCGCAGCGCCGCGCGCACGGTGGGACGGGAGACCCGGAACTCGGCCGACAGCTCGCTCTCGGTGGGCAGGCGAGAGCCAGGCGGCGGATCGCCCGCCGCCAACCTGCTGCGCAGGTCCTCGGAGACCCGTGACACGAGTGTGCCGTTGCTGCCCACGCTGGGCCCCCTTGGTTCGACCGGTGGCTGGACGGGGAAAGGCTAGCGCCCGACCACACTCTGTTGTCACAACTCGGTCTCGGTTGATTGACATCTCCGAGGATTCGAGCCTACGGTTCCCACGCAGTTGTCGGACAACGAAGTTCGAGAGGGTGCCTGACGATGGTGGTGGCAGTGCAGTGGCTCGACGAGCCACGGCCGATGATCCGGCTGATCGACCAGACGCGCATCCCGCGCGACGAGGCCTATCTGGAGATCACGACCGTCGATGCGTTGGTGGACGCCATCGCCACCCTGGCCGTGCGCGGTGCCCCCGCGCTGGGGGCCGTGGGCGCGCTCGGCGTCGTCGTCGCGATGCTCCAGGCGAAGGACGAGGGCTGGGACGACGAGACCCTGGACGCGCAGATGCTGCGCATCCGCGACGCCCGCCCGACGGCCGTCAACCTCGCCTGGGGGGCGGACCGTGTGCGGCCCTTCGTCGCGCAAGGCGTCGACGCGGTGCTCGCCGAGGCGCGGCGCATCGTCGCGGAGGACGGTGCCGCGAACCGGGAGCTCTCCCGGCGGGGCGCCGACTGGATCCTGGCGGCGACAGGCAAGGAGCGCGTGCGTGTCGTGACGCACTGCAACACCGGCGCCCTCGCCACGACGGCGTGGGGCACGGCCTACGGGATCATCCACGAGCTGCACGAGCGCGGTCGGCTCGGCCTCGTCTACGCCGACGAGACGCGCCCGCTCCTGCAGGGCGCCCGGCTCACGAGCTGGGAGCTGACGCAGGACGGCATCGAGCACCTGGTCGAGGTCGACGGTGCAGCCTCCAGCACGATCCTGCGCGGCCTTGTCGACGTCGCGATCATCGGCGCCGACCGGATCACCGCCAACGGCGACACCGCTAACAAGGTCGGATCCGTCGCGCTGGCTCTGGCCTGCCGGCGGGCCGGCATCCCGTTCGTCGTCGCAGCGCCGTCGTCCACGGTGGACCTGTCGACGGCGACGGGAGACCAGATCGTCATCGAGGAGCGCGACCCGTCCGAGGTGACGGCGTTCAACGGGTCCCCGAGCGCGCCCGCGGGTGCGCTCGGCTTCAACCCGGCGTTCGACGTGACGCCGCACGATCTCATCAGTGCGGTCGTCACGGAACGGGGCGTGGTCGAACCGGCCACAGAGCCTCATCCCCAGCTGCTCGCGCGGATCGCGGGCTGACAGACCGCGCAGCATCGACGCTGCGCCATCGAGAGGAGCACCATGAGGAACACCAAGGTCCTGATGGCGGCGATCGCCGGGGCCACCATGCTTGCTCTGGCTGCCTGCAGCCAGGGCGGCTCGACGACCGGCAACCCTCCCGTCGCCACGACGGGCGCGAGCGACCAGGGCACGGTGGGCACGACGGCGGCCAAGGCCCCCGCGCCGTTCGACAAGCCCGGTGTGAAGGTCGCCATCGTCCAGAACAGCGGGCAGGGCGACTACTTCCAGCAGTACCTCAACGGCACCAAGAAGCAGGCCGCCGCCCTGGGCGTCGACCTCGACGTCTACGACGCCAAGGGCGACAACGCCACGCAGGCGCAGCAGCTCGAGCAGGCGATCGCCTCCGGCGTCAAGGGCATCGTCGTGCGCCACGGCTTCGCCGACACGCTGTGCCCGGGGGTCAACGAGGCCATCCAGAAGAAGATCCCGATCGTCATCTACGACGTCGAGATCCAGAAGTGCGCCCCGGACGCGGTGCAGACGCAGCAATCCGACGCCGACATGGCCGGGCTCGTCCTCAAGCAGATGGCGAAGGACGTCGGCACGGGCGTCGATGTCGGGTACGTCAACGTCGCCGGCATCGCCCCGCTCGACCGGCGTGACGTGGTGTGGCAGCAGTCCCTGAAGGACAACAGCTGGAAGCAGCTGTTCAAGACCGGCACGTACACCGACTCCAGCGCCACCGACACGGCGCCGATGGTCGTGGCCGCGCTCCAGGCGAACCCAGGCGTCAAGGCGATCTACGCGCCGTACGACGAGCTCTCCAAGGGCACGCTGTCCGCTCTGCAGCAGCTGGGCATCAAGGACGTCAAGGTCTACGGCGCCGACATCTCCAACGCCGACATCGAACTCATGACGGCCGCCGGCAGCCCGTGGATGGCCACGGGCGCCACCGACCCGAACGCGATCGGTGCCGCGGTGCTGCGCACGTTGTTCCTCGACATGGCCGGTCAGCTGGACAAGAAGAACGTCCAGTTCCCGCCGATCCTCATCACCCAGGACATGCTCAGGTCGAAGAACATCAAGAACATGAACGACCTGCGGGCCGCCGAGCCGTCGCTCAACATCTCCGACGTCTCCGGCGCCGACTGGATCCCGTCGGTCACGTTCTGATCCCGAACGGCCCTACCGTGGGGTGGGCGGTCGCACCGCCCACCCCACGGCCCACGACGACGACGTCGGAGGAGTTGCGCATGCCTGATCTCGGAGCATCCACCGTCGCAGGGGCGCCCGCCACGGGGAGCTCGGTGCTCGAGCTCGATGACATCACGATGGCGTTCGGGACGAACCGGGTGCTCAAGGGCGTCACCGTCGCGCTGACCGCAGGCCGGGTCACGGCCCTCCTCGGCGCCAACGGCGCCGGCAAGTCGACCCTCATCAAGGTGCTGTCCGGCGTCTACCCGGATCACGGCGGGACCGTGAGCATCGCCGGCTCCCCGGTGGTCATGGAGTCACCGCTCGCCGCGGCGCGCCACGGCATCCAGACCGTCCACCAGCGCATCGACGAGAACATCGTCCCCGGGCTCACCGTGGCGGAGAACCTCGTCTTCGAGGAGATCATCCGGGGCGAGATCCCGCCGGTGCGCTCGCTGCGGCGCCTGCTGCCGCGCGCTCGCGACATCGCTGCCACCCTGGACCTCGGCTGGACCGACTCCGTCCTGACGAAGGACGTCTTCGAGCTCGGGATCGCCGACAGCCAGCTCCTCCTCCTGGCACGTGCGCTCAGCCAGCGGCCCAAGGTGCTCGTGCTCGACGAACCGACGTCGACGCTGTCCGCCTCGGAGGTCGAGCGACTCTTCGCGCTCGTGCGCCGGCTGCGCGCGGAGGGTGTCGCAGTCCTCTACGTGACGCACCGGCTGAGCGAGGTGCGCGAGCTCGCTGACGAGGTCGTCGTCCTGCGGGACGGCAGGATCTCCAACCGGCAGGAGGCGCCGTTCGAGATGTCCGCCGTCGTGCGCGCCATGCTGAGCGAGTCGGTGCTCGAGCAGAGCCACGACCTCGTCGAGCAGCGGGGCGAGGTCGTGGCGATCGGGCTCCGCGGAGTCCAGCTGCTGCCGCGCTGCGCGCCGATCGACCTGGACCTGCGCTACGGAGAGGTCACCGGCATCGTCGGCCTGATCGGGGCGGGCAAGTCCGAGCTGGCACGCGGCATCTTCGGCGTCAACCACCTGCACTCGGGCTCGATGACCTTCGAAGGTCGGCCCTATCGGCCGCGGCACTCGAAGGACGCCGTCCGGCGGGGCATCTACCTGGTGCCGGAAGACCGTTCCGCCGATGCGATGCTGCCCGGCTGGTCGCTGGCGTGGACGTCGACGCTTCCCTTCCTCGGCAGTGTCAGCCGGGCGAAGGTGCTGAGCACGGCCAAGGAGAACCGGGTCGGCCGCGACGTCGTCGAGGGCTTCGGTGTCGTGGCCACGGGCCCGTCGCAGCCGGTCGACGCGCTGTCGGGCGGCAACCAGCAGAAGGTCGTCGTCGGGCGCTGGATGCGCGCCAATCCGCGTGTGCTGCTCCTGGACGAGCCGTTCCGCGGCGTGGACATCGGCGCCCGTGGCGACATCTCCCACCAGGCCCACGAACTGGCCGCTGCCGGCGCGTGCGTCGTCGTCCTGACGAGCGACGTCGAGGAGGCGCGCGGTGTCGCCGACCGCATCGTCGTCCTCGCCGAGGGCGAGGTCCACCTGGACAACTACACGAGCGAGATCGGCGACGACGCGATCATCACGAGCATGTCGGAGGTGGCATAGGTGTCCGGGAACACGACCAAGATGGCGCAGCCCCGCGAGGCAGAGGTCGGGAAGAAGGCGGTCTCCGGGACGAGCGGACTCACCACGGGTCAGCGCATCCAGGACTCCGTGGTGAAGTACGGCTTCATCGCCGTCACGGTGATCCTGTTCATCTACTTCGCCTCGACCGAGCCCGCGTTCGCCACCCAGGTGTCGATCTTCCAGATGCTCAAGGGCGCCGCCGTGACGGCCATCCTCGGCCTCGCCGTCATGTTCACGATGGTCGTCGGTGGACTCGACCTGTCGATCGGCTCCACCGCCGGGCTGTCCGTGCAGCTGGCGGCGATGACGATGGTGTTCTACAACCTGACGGGGTCGACGGCGGTCGCCGTGGTCATCGTCGGCGGCCTAGGCGTCGGACTGCTCAACGCCTTCCTCATCGTGGTCTGCAAGATCCCCGACCTGCTCGCGACGCTGGGCGTGATGTTCGTGATCCAGGGCGCCAAGCTCATCCCGGTCAACGGGCAGTCGATCTCCAGCGGCATGACGCTGCGCAACGGGGCCACCGCGCCCGGCAAGTTCACCGCCGACTTCCTCAAGATCGACCGCGGGTTCATCGGGAAGGTGCCGGTGCCGGTGATCATCATGCTGGTGCTGGTGGTGCTCGCGTGGTTCGTGCTGTCCCGCACGACGTGGGGCCGCGTGATGTACGCGATCGGCGCGAACCCCGAGGCGGCCCGCCTGGCCGGGGTCCGGGTGGGCTTCTACCACGGCCTCGCCTACGTCATCTCGGGTCTGCTCGCCTCGATCGGCGGCCTCATCCTGGTCTCCCGCATCGGCCAGGGCGACGTGAACGCCGGGGCGTCCAGCCTGCTCGAGGCCGTCGCCGTCGCGCTTGTCGGCACGTCCGTGCTCGGCATGGGCAAGCCCAACGCGTGGGGCACGTTGCTCGGCGCCCTGCTCGTCTCCATCGTGCTCACCGGCCTGACGATGAAGGGCTTCCAGTACTACCACCAGGACACCGCGAAGGGTCTCGTGCTCCTCGTCGCCCTCCTGTTCTCGTTCACCATCTCGCGGCGCAAGGTCCGCTACACCCCCGCCACCTGAGCATTCGAGGAGATCTACATCCATGGCCGACTACGAGTTCCTCAGCGTCGCCGAGGTCCCGGCCTATCTCGCCGCCTACCCCGCGCTCGCCGCTCGGATCGACGTCGAGCACATCGCGTCCGTCGACGAGATCGGCGACGGCAACCTCAACCTCGTCTTCCTCGTGAAGGACGAGGCGGGCCGCGGGGTCGTGCTCAAGCAGGCCCTGCCGTACGTGCGCATGTCCGGTGGCAGCTGGTCGATGACCCCCGAGCGGGAGCGCCACGAGGTCGAGTCCCTGACGGCGCACCGGGCTCTCGTCCCGGACCTCGTCGTCGAGGTGCTGCACCACGACGAGAAGCGCCACATCTTCGCGATGGAGGACCTCTCGGACCACAGCGTGTGGCGACCGGCCCTCAACGCGGGCAAGGTCCACAACGGGGTTGCCGAGCGGGTCGGGACCTACATCGGAGCGGTCGCGTTCGGCACGTCCCTCTTCGCGCTCGACCGCCAGCAGCTGGCCGACTCCCAGGCTGCCGCGATCAACCCCGAGCTCTGCACGATCACCGAGGACCTCGTCTTCACCGAGCCGTCGGTGGACGCCGGCCGGAACGCGGTGCTGCCGGCCAACGAGGCGGACGCGGCTGCCCTCAGCGCCGACACGGTGTTCGTCGACGCCATGGGCCGCGCGAAGTACTGGTTCATGACGTGCACCGAGGCGCTCATCCACGGCGACCTGCACACCGGGTCGGTCATGGTTCGGGGAGCCGGAGACGGGACGGACGCCGACAGCGTCAAGGTCTTCGACTCCGAGTTCGCCTTCTTCGGCCCGGTGGCCTTCGACATCGGTGCGACGTGGGCCAACTACGTCCTCGCCGCCTCGCGGGCGTACGCGCTCGGCGAGGACGCGCGGGCCGAGTGGGCGCTCGGCCTCGTCGAGCAGACCTGGCGGGGCTTCGAGGACGAGTTCCGCCGCCGCTGGCCGGAGCGCCGGGACGCGCGGGTGTGGCGGGACACCTTCCTCGAGGAGCGCCTGGCGACGTGGCGCGCGCAGAGCTGGCTGTTCGCGGCCGCGAAGATGTCCCGTCGCATCGTCGGCTACGCCAAGGTGACGGACGTCGAGACACTGCCTCCGGACCTGCGCGAGGGCGCGGCCCGCGGCGCGCTCGCCGCGGCGCGAGCGGCGGTACGCGTCGGACCGGACACCCGCGCTGCGCTCTTCGCGGAGGTCTGCGGCCGGGAGCTGCGCACGCACCGCACGGGGCGCTGACCATGCTGAAGGGAATCGACCCGCTGCTCACCCCCGACCTGCTGCGTTCGCTGGCTGCGGCGGGCCATGGCGACGTCATCGGGATCGTGGACCGGAACTTCCCGGCGCACTCGTCGGGCGCGCCGGTGATCGACCTGCCGGGCGCCGACGTGACGAGGGCCCTGCGAGCGATCTGCGCCCTGCTGCCGATCGACGTGGACTTCCAGGCGACCCCTGTGCTGCACATGCTGACCGGCGACGGCGGCCCCGGCCCCGCGGTCGAGGACGTGCGGGCGGCGCTCGTCGCGGCGGAGGGCCGGGAGGTGCCGATGGGCGGGATCGACCGGCTCGCCTTCTACGCGGCCACACGCGGAGCGCGGGTCGTCGTGCAGACGAGCGACGACCGGCCCTACGCGTGCTTCCTCGTCGCCAAGGGAGTCATCTAGTTCCGCGCCGCCGGGATGGCGCGCGCCCGGTCGCCCGCGGCCCCGGCGGCGTGGGGCTCGTCGGCCGCCGGGAACCAGGCCGACGGGGTCGCGACGAGCCGTCGCAGCGCCGCGATCGCGCCGCCCGTCATCGCCGGGAACTGGCCGGCGCGGGCGTGCGTGACGCGCGGCGCCGACCACGGCGCCGTGAGGACCATCTCCTCGAGGGCGCGCTCCACGTCGTCGTGGACGTGGGCGAAGAGCTGGCCGAACGTCCCGCCGAGCACCACCTCGTCGACGTCGACGGTGTTGAGCACGCCGGCGAGCGCCACGCCGAGGGCCCGCGCCGCGGACGACACCGCATACGTCGCACGGGCGTCCCCGGCGGCCACGGCCGCCGCCAGCTCGTGCACGGTCGCGGTGGGGGGCAGCCCGGCGCCGCGCAGCATCGCGTCCTGGCCGGCGCGGGCCTCGAGCGTGCCGCGTGCGGTCCCGCCGGGCGTGCTCGGGTCCACCACGATGTGCCCGATCTCGCCGCTCCACCCGTGCCGGCCGGCGAAGATCTCGCCGTCGAGGACGAGCGCGCCGCCGACGCCGATCTCGCCGGAGACGTAGACGAAGCTGGGCTGGCCGTCGCCGCGCCGGGCGCGGGCCTCCGCCCGGGCGCCGAGCTTCGCCTCGTTGGCAAGGACCGGCAGCAGTCCGTCGAGCCCGCCGTGGGCCCGCAGCATGCCGACGACGTCGACGTCGCGCCAGTCGAGGTTGGGTGCCAGGCGCAGCGGGCCGTGGTCGGAGTCCACGAGGCCGGGCAGGGCGAGCGAGGTGCCGACCACGCGGACGCCCTCGGCGCGCAGCCGGGCCACCGCGCGGGTCGCGACGTCGGCCAGCCGGCCCAGCACGAGCCCGGGATCCTGGCGGCGGAGGTCGTCGGCCTCGACCCGCTCGACGAGCACCTGGCCCGACAGGTCGATGGCGCGCAGGCCCAGGTAGTCGACGTTCACCTCCATGCCGAGCCCCGCGAAGGTCCCCTGCGCCGGGGCCAGCGGCACGGCGGGCCGGCCGGCGCGGCGCGACGGCCGCGGCAGGAGCTCGCGCACCATGCCGCCCCGCACCAGCTGGTCGACGATGGGCGTCACCGAGGGCCGCGCGAGGCCGGTCCCGGCCGCCAGCTCGGCCCGTGACGGCGGCACCGCCGCGTCGAGGATGTAGCCCAGCGCCACCGAGAGGTTGTGCTCGCGCAGGTGCTCCGTGCGGGCGACGCCGGCAGGGGCGACGCGCCGGCCGGCGCGTGCCTGGCTCCACGCGTCGCCCGTCGTCCGCACGGCTTGACCCTATCGCGCGACCGGCATAAATTCACGACGGGAACTAATCAGCTGGTCCCGCTAGATCACCCGCTCGCTCGATGAGGAGAATCCCGTGGCGCAGACGCCCGACATCAAGTACTCGTTCGGCCTCTGGACCGTCGGCTGGCAGGCGCAGGACCCGTTCGGCCTGCCCACCCGCGCGGCCCTCGACCCGGTCGAGTCCATCCACAAGCTCGCCGAGATCGGTGCGTGGGGCTTCACGTTCCACGACAACGACGTCTTCCCCTTCGACGCCGACGACGCGGACCGCCGCGCCCGCATCGACGCCGTGAAGAAGGCGGCCGACGAGACCGGCCTGGTCATCGAGATGGTGACCACCAACACGTTCACGCACCCGGTGTTCAAGGACGGCGCGTTCACGTCGAACGACCGCGCCATCCGCCGCTTCGGCCTGCGCAAGGTCCTCCGCAACGTCGACCTGACCGCCGAGCTCGGCGCCAAGACGTTCGTCATGTGGGGCGGCCGCGAGGGCGTCGAGTACGACAACTCGAAGGACCTGCACGCCGCGCACGCCCGCTACGCCGAGGGCATCGACGCCGTCGCCGCCTACATCAAGCACCAGGGCTACGACATCAAGATCGCCCTCGAGCCCAAGCCGAACGAGCCCCGCGGCGACATCTTCCTGCCGTCGATCGGCCACGCCCTGGCCCTCATCGACTCGCTCGACAACGGCGACATCGTCGGCCTCAACCCCGAGACCGGCCACGAGCAGATGGCGACGCTCAACTACACGCACGGCCTGGCGCTCGCCCTCTACCGGGGCAAGCTGTTCCACATCGACCTCAACGGCCAGCACGGCCCGAAGTTCGACCAGGACCTCGTCTTCGGCCACGGCGACCTGCTCTCGGCGTTCTTCACCGTCGACCTGCTCGAGAACGGCTTCCCGAACGGCGGCCCCCGCTACGAGGGCCCCCGCCACTTCGACTACAAGCCGAGCCGCACCGAGGGCCCCAACGGCGTGTGGGACTCCGCGAAGGCGAACATCGAGACCTACACGATCCTCGCCCGCAAGGCCGCCGAGTACCGGGCCGACCCGGAGGTCAAGGAGGCCCAGAAGTACGCGGGCATCTTCGAGCTCGGCGAGACGACGATGGCCGCCGGTGAGACGTTCGAGGACTTCCTCGCGGACCGCTCGACGCGGGAGGACTTCGACTTCGACACGGCCGCCGAGCGCGAGTACGGCCTGGTGCGCCTGCACCAGCTCGCCCTGGCCCACCTCATCGGCTGACCCACCCCTCTCCCACCTTCGCAACGTCCGAGGGTTCGTGTGCCCTGGGCACCGAACCCTCGGACGTTGCGGGTTCTACTCGATGTGGAGGAATGACATGGCGCTCGTCGCCGGCGTGGACTCGTCCACGCAGTCCTGCAAGGTCGTCGTGCGCGACGCCGAGACGGGCGCCCTGGTGCGCACCGGCCGTGCGACGCACCCCGACGGCACCGAGGTCGCGCCCCGGCACTGGTGGGACGCGCTGCAGACCGCCATCGCCGCCGCCGGCGGGCTCGACGACGTCGACGCCGTGTCGGTCGGCGGCCAGCAGCACGGCATGGTCACGCTCGACGCGTCCGGCGAGGTGGTCCGGGACGCGCTGCTGTGGAACGACACCCGCTCGGCGGATGCCGCCCTCGACCTCATCGCCGAGATGGGAGGCCCGGCGGCGTCCGCACAGGCCTGCGGCTCCGTGCTCGTCGCGTCGCTGACCATCACCAAGCTGCGCTGGCTGCGCGACGCCGAACCGGACAACGCCGCCAAGGTCGCGGCGGTGTGCCTGCCGCACGACTGGCTGACGTGGAAGCTGTCCGGCGCGACCGGCTTCGACACCCTCGTCACCGACCGCTCCGACGCGTCCGGCACGGGGTACTGGTCGCCGTTCGACGAGGCCTACCGTCCCGACCTGCTCCGGCTGGCCCTCGGCTCCACGCCGGCGCTCCCCCGCGTCCTGGCGCCGTCGGAGGGCGGCCACCGCCTTGCCGGCGGCGGCGCGATCCTCGGCCCCGGCGCGGGCGACAACGCCGGCGCCGCGCTCGCCCTGGGTCTGACCCCCGGGGACGTCTCCGTGTCGATCGGCACGTCCGGCGTCGTCGGCGCCGTCTCGGCCGCGCCCGTGGCCGAC
>JAJYTJ010000088.1 GCA_021793115.1 Actinomycetes bacterium
GCCAGCACGCGCCGCGCCGACTCGTCGACCCGCGCGGCGAACGCCGGGTCGGCCTTCGCCCTGGCCACCACCGCCGCGACCGCGGCGTGCACCACGGTGGGGTCCTTGGAGAACAGCACCATGTCGCACCCGGCGGCGATCGCGTCGACGGCCCGCTGGCCGGGCGACCACGCCGCGACCTGCGCCGCGCCGGACAGGTCGTCGGTGACCACCACGCCCTGGAAGCCCAGTACCTCGCGCACGCCGTGCTGCACGACCTTCGCCGAGAACGCCGCCGGCGCGGTCGGGTCCATCTGCGCGTAGACCGCCGTGGACATGAGCACCGTGGTGGCGCCGGCCTGGACGCCCGCGCGGAACACGCCCACCGCCGGGGAGTCGAACCCGGTGACGGTGTCGGTGACCCCGGCCGTCGCGTCGGTGTTCGCGGTGACGTAGCCCAGCCCCGGGAAGTGCTTGATCGCGGTGGCCACGCCCGCGCTCGTCATGCCCGCGACGAACGCCCCGGCGTGCTCCGTGACGGACTGCGCGGTGGTCCCGTAGTTGCGCTGCAGCGCCCCGATCGGCGGGTTCTTCGCGGCCGACGAGGCCGGCACGAGGTCCATCACGGGCGCGAGGTTCCAGTTGACGCCGGCGGCGGCGAGCTGGCGGCCCCACGCCGTCGCCTCCGCCCGCAGCTCGTCGGGCGCGACCGTCGCCTGGACGGTGGCCGCCGGGATGCGCGAGAACCCCGGCCCCTGCAGCGACTGGACCTGGCCGCCCTCCTGGTCCACCGCGACGAGCATGCGCTCGCCGTGCGTCGTCGCCTGCGAGACGAGGCCGGTGAAGCCGTCCACCTGGGACTTCACGGCCGCGAGGCCGGCGGTGGACCGCCCGTGGAGGAACACGTTGCCCACGTGGTCCTGCGTGACGGCCTGCGTGCTCACGGGCTTGCCCGCGCCCAGGTCCAGGCCGACGACGAACAGCTGGCCCACCTTCTGCTCGAGCGACCAGCCCGCGAGCGGGTCCACGGCCGGGGCCGAGCTGGTCGGCGCCGGGGTGGGCGACGGCGAGGACGACGGCGAGGACGACGGCCCGGACGACGTGGGGCCGGTCGGCGAGGACGAGGAGGTGGGGCCGGCGGTCGGCGGCGCCACGGGGTGACGCACCGCGGCCCACGTCGCCACGGCACCCGCCACCGCGAGCCCCGCCACCGTCGCGACCACCCACGTCGCCGTGCGCCGGCGGCGTCGCGCCGCTCCCTCCCCCGGTCGGGTCCCCCGACGAGCCACGTGACCACCTCCCCCGGCCACCCTGCCCGACGGACGGGCCAGGCCGCACCGGGACACGGCGGCGAGGCCGTGCTCGGCACCGGATCCTCACCCCCGCGGCGCGCCCGCCCGCGCGATGGACCGCCCCGAAACCACGGCCGCACCCCGGGCCGCGCCACCCACCGACCCGGCAGGCGCGCCGGGCGGCGGCGGGTGCGGTCCTCAGACCCCGGGGGCCGGGTGCTGCGCGGACTGCGGCGTCGAGCCGGGCGTACCCGCGGGCAGCGCCTCGACGAGCACCGCGGTCCCGTACGCGCACACCTCGCTGAACTGCCCGATCGAGTCCGTGTCGAACCGCATCGCGAGGATGGCGTTCGCGCCGCGCTGCTCGGCCTCGACCACCATGCGGTGCATCACCTCGGCGCGGCTCTCATACATGATCTTCGTGTACTCGGTGATCTCACCGCCCCCGAGCGAGCGGAACCCGGCCACCAGGGAGCCCCCGATGTTGGTCGAGCGGACCGTCAGGCCCATCACCTCGCCGAGCACCGCGGTCACGCGGTAGCCGGGCACGTCGTTCGTCGTCACCACGATCACGCGGCGATCCTTGCAGGTCCCGCGCCGGCGCGGCAGACCCCGCAGCCTCGTCGTGCCGCGCGGGCCGTCCCCCGCCGTCACGGCGTGCCGAGCACCGACCGCCGCCCAGCCTCGAAGGCCTCCGCGGTGCCCAGCCGGAACATGTCCTTGTCCGAGGCCCGCACCAGCGGCCGCGCCCCGGGCCCGTCCTCGTCGATGACGTGGTGCCCGACGCCGCGGACCACCGCGACCGGCCGGCCCGACGCCTTCCCCTTGACGAGCTCGGCGGCCGAGGCGATCTCGTCGGCCACCGCCGCGACCGTCATCTCCAGCGGGCGCCCGAACGTGTCCACCGTGCCGCGCAGGTCGTCGAGCACGCGCACGCCGGCCGCGCCGATGGTGACGTCCGTGAGCCCCTCGCGCCAGGCCCGCCCGGCGGTGTCCGTCACCAGCACGCCCAGCCGCACGCCGAACCGGGCCTGCAGCGCCGACCGCAGCGCGCGCGCCGAGGCGTCCGGGTCGAGCGGCAGCAGCAGCACGGTGCCGCCGGGCGTGTTGGACGCGTCGACACCGGCCGCCGCCATGACCAGGCCCAGCCGGTTCTCGACGATCCGCGTCACGCCGTGCTCGTGCGCACGCGTGGCCACCACGCGCACGGTCTCGTCGGTGATGGCCTGCTCCCGGTCGTCGGCCGCCACGACGCGCCCCTCGGCCTTGGACACCACCTTCGACGTCACGACGACGACGTCGCCGTCGACCAGCCGGTGGCCGGGATCGTCGTCGGCCGCCAGCGCGTCGCCGACGAGCGCCGCCAGGTCGTCGCCCGCCGCAACCTCGGGCATACCGGCGGGCGCCCACGCCCGCAGCTCACCCACGCCACACCCCCGCGATCACGGCAGCTCGTGCCGAGCACGGCAGTCCCACCTGCCGTGCTCGGGCGCAGCTGCCGGATTCGGCGAGCGGGTTCACCGGTGGAGGGCCGGCAGCACGTCGCGGCCGAAGACCTCGATCCACTCGCGCTGGTTGCGTCCGATGTTGTGCAGGTAGATCCGGTCGAAGCCGAGGTCCACGTACCGCTGGATCTCCGCGCGGTGCACGTCCGGGTCCGCTGAGACCACCATGCGCCCCTCGAAGTCCGACGGGCGCACCATCTTGGCCATCGCCTCGAAGTCGAACGGCGAGCGCACGTCGCCCTTGCCGAACTTCATGCCGCCATTGGGCCACTCGCGCACCGCGTTGGCCATGGCCTCCTCGTCGGTCGCCGCCCAGGACAGGTGCAGCTGCAGCACCTTCGGCATGGTGTCCGGGTCCTTGCCGGCCTCGCGCGCGCCCTCGGCGAACTTGGCGAACAGGCCGCCGATCTTCTCCAGCGGCGCGCCCACGGTGATGAGGCCGTCGACGTGGCGCCCCGCCCGCTTGGCGGTCACCGGCCCGGCCGTGGCGACGAGGATCTCCGGCGGCGTCGCCGGCATGGTCCACAGCCGGGTGGACTCGAGCTTGTAGTACTGCCCGGCGAACTTGGTGTCCCGGCCGGCCGCGGACGACGAGAAGAGCTTGGCGATGATGTCGATCGCCTCGAACATCCGGTTGATGCGCTCGGGGGCCTCCGGCCAGTACTGGCCCGTGATGTGCTCGTTGAGCGCCTCCCCCGAGCCGAGACCCAGCCAGTGCCGCCCGGGGTACATCGCCGCGAGCGTGGCCGACGCCTGCGCGACCACCGCGGGGTGGTAGCGGAAGGTCGGCGCGGTGACGCCCGGGCCGAAGTCGCCGCGCGTGCGCTCGCCCACCGCGGTGAGCACGTTCCACACGAACGCCGACTGCCCCTGCGCCGGCACCCAGGGCTGGAAGTGGTCGGCGGCCATGACACCGCTGAACCCGTGCTGCTCGGCGTACGCGGAGAGCTCGACGGCCTCCGTCGGGTGGAACTGCTCGAGGGCGGCCGCGTACCCGATGGTCAGGTGGTTCGCCACGAGGGGCACCTTCTTCTCTCGTCGGTGGGCGCCGGCGTCCGGCTCGTCGGGCGGCGCACTCGCGAGACTAACCCCGAGCCCGACGACAAGCCCTGGTGGTGGGCTCGCCAAGCCCGTCCCACGCTCCGGCCAACACTTGGGAGGGCGCTGGCGGCAGGCATAGCGTGGCCACGGTCGAATCGATACGAAACCAGCCGCTCCCGAACCAGGACCCCACCCGTGCCCCCGGCTACCAGCGCGCCGACGCGTGCGCTCGTCCCCTCCCGCCGCATGCCCCTGCGCGACTCCTTCGGACCGCTGCAGGTGCGCAACTACCGGCTCTACGTGCTGTCCCAGATCCTCACCAACACGGGCGGCTGGGCGGCTCGCGTCGCGCAGGACTGGCTCATGCTGACGCTCACCGGGTCCACGGCGATGGTGGGACTGACGGTGGCCCTGCAGTTCGCGCCGATGGTGGCGTTCGGCCTGCTGGGCGGCGTGGTGGCCGACCGCCTCAACCGCCGCCTGGTGCTCATGGTCACGCAGACGGTGTTCGGCATCTCGACCGGCATGGTGGGCCTGCTCACGCTGTCGCACCACATCGCGGCGTGGCACATCCTGGCGGCGGCGCTGCTCTCCGGCACCGCCACGGTGTTCGACAACCCGGCCCGCCAGGCGTTCGTGCACGAGGTGGCCGGCCCGACGAACCTGCGCCAGGCGATCAGCCTCAACTCGGCCGTGTTCCAGCTCGGCGCCCTCGTGGGCCCCGCCGTCGCGGGCGGCCTCATCAGCGCGTTCGGCAACGGCTGGGCGTTCATGGTCAACGCCGTGGCGTGCCTGCTCGCCGTGGTGCTGCTGGGCGCCATGCGGCCCGAGGAGCTGACGCCGGCGCCGGCCGTGCCGCGCGCCAAGGGACAGCTGCGCGAGGGGCTGGCCTACGTGCGCCGCACGCCGACCATCCTCTGGCCGGTGGTGCTCATCGGCTTCGTCGCCATCACGGGCGTCAACATGGCCACCGTCCTCGCCTCGTACACCGACACGGTGTTCCGCAACGGCTCGTCCGGGTACGCGCTGCTCACGTCGATGCTGGGGCTGGGCGCCGTCACCGGGGCGCTGGCCTCCACGCGCCGGCGCCGCGTGCGGCTGCGCCAGCTCGTCGTGCTCGCCGCGCTCATGGGCGTGGCCCAGCTGGTGCTCGCCTCGCTCTCGTCGCACGGGCCGTTCCTCGTGGTGCTCGCGGCCCTGGGCACCGTGATGCTGCTGTACATCACGGGCGGCAACACACTGGTGCAGACGACGGTGGCGGGCGAGCTGCGCGGCCGGATCATGGCGCTGTACATGCTCACGTCGCTCGGGGCGCAGGGCGCCTCGGGCCTCGTCATCGGCTGGGTCTCCGAGCGCGCCGGCGCGCACGTCGCCATGGCGGTGTGCGCCGCGGGGCCACTGCTCGGCGCGCTCGTCGTCGGGATCGGCGTGGCCCGGACCACCGGCCTGCGCCCGCGGGACGCGCTCGCGGCGGCCGCCGTCAGGATGGCGCGCGGTCAGACCGGCACGCGGTCACGCGCGGTCGCGCCGTCCACGTCGTCGTCGTCGACCTCGTCGACCTCGTCGACCTCGTCGACCTCGTCGTCCGCAACGGCCCGCTCGTCGTCCGCGCCGTCCGCGCCCCGCCCGCCGGCCGCGCCGCCCGCGCCGTCCGCGCCCCGCTCGTCGTCCGCGCCGCCCGCGTCCGTGGTCGGCGCGGTTACGGCGGTCACCGTCGCAGCGGTGAACGCCCCGACGGTCGCCGCCCCACCGGCGGCCGGCACGCCGGTCGCGGCCATGGCCGCGAGCTCATCGCCGGAGACCGTCTCCTCGTGCTGCCCGCCCGAGCCCCGGCGCACGAGCGTGACGCCCGCGACGACGAGCACCGCTCCGACGAGCTGAACCGGCAGCGGCGTCTCCCCGAGCAGCAGCCAGGCGAGCACCACCGAGAACAGCACCTCGGCCAGCCCGAGGAACGACGCGACGCGCTCGCCGAGCATGCGGACCGAGACCGCGCTGATGCCGAACGCGATGCCCGTGGCGACCGTGCCCACCACGAGCACGGGCACCAGCCACGACAGGTGGGCCCCGAGCACCGTGACCCGGACCGCCGGCATGGCCAGCGGCAGCACGCCCACCAGGCCGAGCAGCCCGACGGTCGCCGCGCCCAGCACCATGCCCGCTCCCGCGAGGGTCACCGGCGGCACCGCGAGCGGACGCGCGGTCAGCGCCCAGTACGACGCGTTGCCCACGGCGGCGACGGCGGCGTACGCCAGCCCCACCGGGTCGAGGCGCACCTGGCCGGCCACGTCGAGCACCAGCACCAGGCCGCCGGCGGCCAGCGCGGCCCCGGCCAGCACCGTGGCGGGCGGGCGCCGGCGGGTGCGCAGCCAGGACACGGCCAGCAGCAGCAGCGGCGCCGTGTACTCCACGAGCAGCGCGACCGCCACGGGCAGCCGGTCCACCGCCAGGTAGTACATGGTGGAACCGCAGCCCACCGAGAGGACGCCGAAGATCAGCAGCGCCTGCCACTCGTCGCGCAGCAGGCGGTACCGGCCGCCCAGCGCATGCCATGCGGGGCCCAGCAGCAGCAGCGCGCCGATCGACAGCCGCAGGAGCATGGCACCACCGGGTGACCAGCCCGCCTCGAGCAGCGGCTTGACGGCCGGGCCGCTGGTGGAGAACGCCAGCGCCGCCAGGAGGCCCACGACGATGCCCGCGCGCAGGTTCCCGGCCTCGGCCATCGCGCCACTCCTCCCCCGGAGCGCCCACGGGGCCGCGTAGGATCGCGCGTCAGGCGTCAACCGACCGTTCGTCCGTGACGTTACGAGGTCCGGAGAACAGGAGTCAACTTGACTTTTGCCCCTGACACGGAGGCTGCGCTGCAGGCCGCGGTCGCCCTGGTCAACACCGGCCTGCGCCGCGACGGCACCGACGCCATGGCGTCGGTGGCCGACCTGGACCGGTTCTACACCGAGTACGGCTACACCGGCCGGCACGACCGCAGCGACGACGAGGTGGCCCAGGTGCGGGCCGTGCGCGAGCGCCTGCGACCGCTGTTCTCCGCGGGGCGCGACGAGGCCGCGGAGATGGTCAACGCCATGCTCCGGGAGGCGCAGGCGCTGCCGTACCTCACGCGGCACGACCAGTGGGACTGGCACCTGCACGCCGCCCCGCTCGACGCGCCCGTGGCCCAGCGCGTCATCGTCGAGGCGGCGATGGCGTTCGTCGACGTCATCCGCTCCGACGAGTACGGCCGCGTCGCCGTGTGCGAGGCGGCCGACTGCCAGGCCGTGCTCGTCGACCTGTCGCGCAACCGGTCCCGGCGCTTCTGCGACGTCAACAACTGCGCGAACCGCGCCCACGTCGCCGCGTACCGCGCCCGCCGAGCCGCCGACCCGGCCTGAGCCGGCGACCACCGACCCGTGCGCGGCACGGGACCGTGACCTAGCGTGGAGAGCCATGTGGGGACCGCAGAGCACTGCCGTGCTCGTCACGGCGATCGTGCTCGCGGTCGCCGCCGTCACCGGGACGCTCGTCGCGTGGGGGCGCGTGCGCGGGCCCGCCACGCTGCGCGTCGCCCAGCGGGTGGGGCTCGTGCTGCTGTGCCAGGTGACGGCCGTCGCGGTGGTCGGCACCGCGATCAACCGCCTCGACGGCTTCTTCGCCACGTGGACCGACGTCGGCGGGATCTTCAAGGACGTCGGCGGGACCGTGCCCACCGCGACCCACGCCGCGGGCACCGGGACGCTCGCCGAGGCGGTGGGCGAGACCACGCGTGGCCCCTTCCACTGGTCCGGCGGGCTCTGGCGGGCGCGACTGCACGGGACCGCCTCGGACGTCACGGGCGACGTGCTCGTGTGGACGCCGCCGGGCTACGACCCGCGGCGGCCGGGCGGCTACCACGTGCTGCTCGCGCTGGCCGGCTACCCCGGCACCCCCGTGACCACCGTCAACGGGCTCGAGCTGCCCGCCGCGATCACGTCCCGCGTGGCCGCCGGGCGGCTGCCGCCCACGCTCGTCGTCACCGCCTTGACCCACCTGCACGGGCAGAACTGGGACTGCGCCGACGTGCCGGGTGGCCCCCGCGTGGCCACCTGGCTCACGCACGACGTGGCCGGCGCCGTCGGCGCGAGCTTCGACGTGGCGCCCGGCCGGTGGACCGCGATCGGCACCTCGACCGGCGCCTACTGCGCCGCCCACCTGGCCCTCACCGATCCGGCCCACGTCGGCGCCGCCATCGCCATCGCGGGCGAGAACGCCGCCGACTCCCCCGCCCTCGTGCGCGCGCTCGGCGCGCACGCCACCGACCTGCGCACGCTGGCCGCCGCCGGCACCAGCCCGCCGGTGGCGCTGTTCGTCGCGGGCAGCCGGCAGGACGGCGCCACCGCCGCCGACGCGCGGTCGCTCGCGGCGGCCGCGGCCCACGGCGTCGCCGTGACCGTGCGGGTGCGCGACTCCGGCGGCCACGTGTGGCCGGTGTGGGCGGCGATGGCCGCCGAGGGCCTCGACTGGCTGGGCGGCCACGAACCGGGCTGAGCCGGCCCGACACGCGGCACACCCGCACCCGGCGGTCTGCGAAAATGGCCCCCATGGCCGATGTCACCCCGCCGCAGAGCCCTGCCCCCGCGACCCTCGTCGCGCGCGCGGTACCCGAGAAGGTCTCGCTCGACGGGATCGAGGAGCGCTGGGCGGGCGCGTGGCAGGAGCAGGGCACGTACGCCTTCGACCGGTCGAGGACGCGCGAGCAGGTCTTCTCGATCGACACGCCGCCGCCCACCGTGTCCGGCTCGCTGCACGTGGGCCACGTGTTCAGCTACACGCACACCGACGTGGTCGCGCGGTTCAAGCGCATGCGGGGCGCCGAGGTGTTCTACCCCATGGGCTGGGACGACAACGGCCTGCCGACCGAGCGTCGTGTGCAGAACTACTACGGCGTGCGCTGCGACCCGTCGCTGCCCTACGTGGAGGGGTTCGTGCCGCCGCACGAGGGCACCGATGGGAAGACGGTCAAGGCGGGCGACCAGGTGCCCGTCTCGCGCCGCAACTTCATCGAGCTGTGCGTCCGGCTGTCGCAGGACGACGAGCGTCAGTTCGAGGCGCTGTGGCGCCGGCTCGGGCTGTCGGTCGACTGGTCCATGACGTACCAGACCATCGGCGACCACGCCCGCGCGGTGGCCCAGGTGGCCTTCCTGCGAAACCTGGCCCGCGGCGAGGCGTACCAGGCCGAGGCCCCCGGCCTGTGGGACGTCACGTTCCAGACGGCCGTGGCGCAGGCCGAGCTCGAGGCACGCGACTACCCCGGGTTCTTCCACCGGGTGGCGTTCCACCGTCCCGACGGGTCACCCGTCCACATCGAGACCACGCGGCCCGAGCTGCTGCCGGCGTGCGTCGCGCTGATCGCGCACCCGGACGACGAGCGCTACCAGCACCTCTTCGGCACCACCGTGACCAGCCCCGTGTTCGGCGTCGAGCTGCCCGTGCTCCCGCACCACCTCGCCGAGCCGGACAAGGGCGCGGGCATCGCCATGTGCTGCACCTTCGGCGACCTCACCGACGTGCAGTGGTGGCGCGAGCTGCAGCTACCGACGCGCTCGGTCGTCGGCCGGGACGGCCGCATCCACCGCGACACCCCCGACTGGATCACCTCGGACGAGGGCCGGGCGGCGTACGGCGAGCTCGCGGGCAAGACGACGTACTCGGCCCGCGAGGCGGTCGTCGCGCAGCTGCGGGCCACCGGCGACCTCGCCGGCGAGCCGACCGCCACGCAGCGCAAGGCCAACTTCTACGAGAAGGGCGACAAGCCCCTCGAGATCGTCACGAGCCGGCAGTGGTACCTCCGCAACGGCGGGCGCGACGAGGACCTGCGCTCGGCGCTCCTGGCGCGCGGCGCCGAGCTGGGCTGGAACCCCGAGTTCATGCGCGTGCGCTACGAGAACTGGGTCGGCGGCCTCACCGGCGACTGGCTCGTCAGCCGGCAGCGCTTCTTCGGCGTGCCCTTCCCGGTCTGGTACCCGCTCGACGAGGCCGGCGAGCCGGACCACGACCACCCGCTGGTGCCCGACGAGGCCGCGCTGCCCGTCGACCCCTCGTCGGACGTCCCGCCCGGCTACCGCGCCGACCAGCGCGACGTGCCCGGCGGCTTCACGGGCGACCCCGACATCATGGACACGTGGGCGACGAGCTCGCTCACGCCCCAGATCGCCGGCGGCTGGCTGGCCGACGAGGACCTCTTCGCGCGGGTGTTCCCCATGGACCTGCGCCCCCAGGCGCAGGACATCATCCGCACCTGGCTGTTCTCCACGGTGGTGCGCTCGCACCTCGAGTTCGGCTCGCTGCCGTGGGAGCACGCCGCCATCAGCGGCTTCATCCTCGACCCCGACCGCAAGAAGATGAGCAAGTCCAAGGGCAACGTGGTCACGCCCATGGACCTGCTCGTCGAGCACGGCTCGGACGCGGTGCGGTACTGGGCGGCCTCGGCGAAGCTCGGCACCGACGCGGCGTTCGAGGTCGGCCAGATGAAGATCGGCCGCCGCCTGGCGATCAAGGTGCTCAACGCCTCCAAGTTCGCGCTCTCGTTCGGCGACGTCGCGCTGGACCCGGCGCTCGTCACGGACCCGCTGGACCGCGCGATGCTCGCCGGCCTGGCCGACGTGGTGGACGGCGCGACGGCGGCGCTCGAGGCCTACGACCACACCCGCGCACTCGAGCTCACCGAGTCGTTCTTCTGGACGTTCTGCGACGACTACCTCGAGCTCGTCAAGGACCGCGCCTACGGCGCCGACGGCGACCTGGCGGCCGCGCGGTCGGCGCGCGCCGCGCTCGGCCTCGCGCTGGACGTGCTGCTGCGGCTCTTCGCCCCGGTGCTGCCGTTCGCGACCGAGGAGGTCTGGTCGTGGTGGCGCGCCGGCTCGGTGCACCGGCAACCGTGGCCCGAGCCGAGCGGCCTGCGAGCGGCCGCCGCGGGCGCCGACCCCGGCGTGGTCGCCGCGGCCGGCGGCGCGCTCGCGGCGCTGCGCAAGGTGAAGTCGGAGGCCAAGGTCTCGATGCGCACGCCGATCCTCGCGGCGACGCTCGCGCTCCCCGCCGCGCTGCGCCCGGGCGTCGAAGCCGCGCTGGGCGACGTGCGGGCGGCCGGCCGGGTCACCGGCCCGCTCGGGCTGGTGGACGACGAGGTCGACGCGCCGGTGGCGCGCGACGCGGAGCTCGGGGAGGCCGAGGCGCGGTCCTGACCCGGGCGGTGGCAGCCGCACTAAGGTCGTCACACCCGCCTCACAGGAGTCCTCATGGACGAGTCCGCCTCCCCCTCGCTCGGCACCTACACCGCCGCCCTGTCCATCCCCGGGATGGTGGCCGAACGCCTGGCCCGTGACCCGGACGGCGTCTTCCTCGAGCGGGGCGCCGGCATGGGCGGCACGTGGGTGCCGATGACCGTCGCGGCCTTCGTCGCGGAGGTCACCTCGGTCGCCAAGGGGCTCGTGGCCTGCGGGATCGAGCCGGGCGACCGCGTGGGCATCATGAGCCGCACGCGGTACGAGTGGACGCTCGTCGACTTCGCCTGCTGGGCGGCCGGCGCGGTCGGGGTGCCCATCTACGAGACGTCCGCCGCCGAGCAGGTGCGGTGGATCGCCGGCGACTCGGGGACCCGGCTCGTGGTCGTCGAGACCGCGGCGCACGCCGCCGTCGTCGCGCAGGTGCGTGACGAGCTGCCCGACCTCACCGACGTCCTGGTGCTCGACGAGGACGCGATCGCCACGCTCGTCGCGCGCGGCGCGGCCGCGGGCGTCACCGACGAGGAGATCCGGCGCCGCTCGGCGCTCGCCGACGGCGCCACGCTCGCGACGATCATCTACACGTCCGGCACGACGGGCCGCCCCAAGGGCGTCGAGCTCACGCACGGCAACTTCGTCTCGCTGACGCGCGAGGGCGCCACCGGGCTGGCCGAGGTCTGCGCCAAGCCGTACTCGCGGACCCTGCTCTTCATGCCCCTGGCGCACGTGTTCGCACGCTTCATCGAGGTGCTGGCGCTGTCGTCGGGCCACGTGCTGGGCCACACGCCGGACACCCGCAACCTCATCGCGGACATGGCGACGTTCAAGCCGACGTTCGTGCTCGCGGTGCCCCGCGTGTTCGAGAAGGTCTACAACTCGGCCGAGCAGAAGGCCGGCTCCGGCTTCAAGCTGCGCCTGTTCCGCTGGGCCGCCAAGGTGGCCATCACCTACTCCCGCGCCCTGGACACGCCGGCCGGCCCCGGCGCCGGCCTCAAGGCGATGCACGCCCTCGCCGGCGTGCTCGTCTACAGCAAGGTCCGCGCCGCGCTCGGCGGCCGCTGCGAGTACGCCGTGTCGGGCGGCGCGCCGCTGGGCGAGCGGCTCGGGCACTTCTTCCGCGGCGTCGGCGTGCACGTGCTCGAGGGCTACGGCCTCACGGAGACCACCGCGCCGACCGCCGTCAACCGCCCCGAGCTCACCAAGGTCGGCACCGTGGGCCCCGCGTTCCCGGGGACGGCGCTGCGCGTGGACGACGAGGGCGCGATCTGGGTCAAGGGCCCGCACGTGTTCCGCGGCTACCGCGGCATGCCCGAGGAGACCGCGAGCGTGCTCGTCGACGGCTGGTTCCAGACCGGCGACCTGGGCTCGCTCGACGCCGAGGGCTACCTGACGATCACCGGCCGCAAGAAGGAGCTCATCGTCACCGCCGGCGGCAAGAACGTGGCCCCCGCACTGCTCGAGGACCGGCTGCGCGGCCACCCGCTCGTCAGCCAGGTGGTCGTCGTGGGCGACCAGCGCCCGTTCATCGGGGCCCTCGTCACGCTCGACGCGGAGATGCTGCCCGGCTGGCTGTCCATGCACGGCCTGCCCCCCATGGACGTGCCGACCGCCGCGCGCGACCCGCGTGTGCTCGAGGCCCTCGACCGGGCCGCCGCGCGGGCGAGCCAGGTGGTCTCGCGCGCCGAGTCGATCCGCAAGGTCCGGGTGCTCACCACGGACTTCACGGAGGCCAACGGCTACCTCACGCCGTCGCTCAAGGTGAAGCGCGCCGCGGTGCTCAAGGACTTCGCCGCGGAGATCGACGCGCTCTACGTGGACACCCGGCCCGGTCGTTGACGGGCACCGGCACCCGCGTCACCGGCCGGCGCTAGCCGAGCGAGCGCACCCACCGGCGTCACCGGCCGGCGCTAGCCGAGCGAGCGCACCCGGTTCCGGTCGGCCGACTGCGACAGCAGCGAGCCGCTCGGCGTCGAGCCGTCCGTCCAGCGCAGCAGCGCCCCCACGCCGTCCTGCGGGCTGGCCTCGCCCTCCTCGGCCACCGTCACGCCCGCGTCCTGGCCCAGCGCCGCCCGCACGAGCGCGACGTGCGCGATCATCCGGCGAGGCGGCGCCGTCAGCCCGAGCGCGTCGAGGTCGCCCGCGCCGACCGCCAGCTGCAGCGGCTCGTCGCCCACCCACAGCTCGCGCGTCGCCAGCGCACCCTCGAGCGCGCCGACCGCCAGCACCAGCTCGGCGACCTGGCCCCGCTGCAGCACCTCGACCACGTCCCGCAGCCCGCTGACGGCCACGTCGCCCCGCCCGCGCGCCTGCGCGAACCGCGCCAGCACGGCCCCGCGCCGGCGGGCCCGGAACGCGGCGGCCTCCTGGCGCAGGCGCGCCGTGAACGCCTCCTCGCGCACCCCCTCGCCCCGGCCGCCTCCCGGGACCTCGCACAGGCGCTCACGGACCGCCTGCCCCACGCCGTCCTTGACGAGCACCACGGTGCGCACGTCGCCCGTGAGCACCACGAGGTCCGGGGCGTCCTGCGCCACCGCCGTGTCGAGCGCCCGGGCGATCGCCTCGGCGTTGCGCTGCCACGAGTCCTCCGCGCGCGTCTGCGCGCGCCGGGCCAGGTCGCCCTCGCGCGTCTTGTGCACGTCGTCGTGCCCGCCGGTCACCGTGGTGGTCTCCGGCATGCGGTGCCGCTCGCCCGTCGTCAGCCGGGTGAGGTCCGCGCCCGTGCGGTCCACGGCGACGACGAGCAGCCGGACAGCCTCCTCGGCGGCCCGGACCACGGGCAGCAGCGCCGGCACGGGGCCGACGTCGAGGCGCGAGGTGGTCGGCGGCGCGGACAGCAGCCGGTCGACGAGGATGCCGTGCGCGTCGGCGACGAGGACGCGGCCATGCGGGTCGTGGCGGCCATCCGGCACCGCCAGGCGCTCGCCGATCTCGTCGAGCACCGCGGGGTCCACCTCGGGCGGCGCCGCGCGCCGCAGGCCTTTCCACCGCTCCGCGGTGTCCTGCTCGAGCCCGGTTCCGGCCGGCGACGCGTCGACGTACACCGTGGTGAAGGGACCCGGGCGGCCCAGCAGGGGCTTGAGCGCATGCAGCTGCATCGGCACCTCCGCGACGAGGCACCCCGCCGGCTGCCCGGTGGGGCGTTCCCCTACCTTGGGCCACCCGCGCCCGGGGCGCCACCGGGGGCCGGGACCACCCCGGTCGACCCGCGCACCACGAGGCTCGTCGCCATGACCATCCGCTCGGGCGGCGCGTCGGACCCCGCCGTGAGGGTGCGCAGCATGAGGTCGACAGATGCGGTGCCCGCCTTGCCCCGGGGCACCTGGACGGTGGTCAGCGGCGGCGACACCATGGCGGCGACGGCCACGTCGTCGTACCCGACGACCGAGCACTCATCGGGCACACGCACGCCGCGCGCAGCGAGGCGGTTGAGCAGGCCCAGCGCCACCAGATCGTTGTACGCCACCACCGCGGTCGCCCCGGAGGCCAGCACGACGTCGGCGACGGCGATGCCGCCGTCGAACGTCGGCGCCACCGGCCCGAACGGCGTGACCCGCGTCTGCGAGGCACCGTCGGACAGCCCGACCGTGCGCTGCGCGTCGGCCCAGGACGCCTGCGGGCCGTGCACGTAGGCGATGTGGCGATGACCCAGGGCGCTCAGGTGGGCGATGGCCTGATGCGTGCCGCCGACGATGTCCGCGGTGACCGACGGCAAACCGGGCACCAGCCGGTGGATCGTCACGGTCGGCTGCGCACCGAGCACGGCGCGCAGCTCGTCGTCCGGGGTGCGGGGCGAGCAGACCAGCAGCCCGTCGACGCCACCGGCGAGCGATCGGATCGCCTCGAGCTCGGCCATCGCGTCCTCGTCGGTGTCGGCGATGAACACCTGGATGTCCAGCGCCCGGGCGCGCACGGACACGCCCTTCGCGACGTCGGCGAAGAACGGGTTGCCCAGGTCCGGTACGACCAGCCCGAGCGTGCCGGTGCGCCCGGTCACCAGGCCCTGCGCCTGCCGGTTGGGCCGGTAGCCCAACCGGTCGGCCGCGGCGAGCACCGCCTGGCGGGTCGCCGGGCTGACCACGCCGCCGGTCATCGCGCGCGACACCGTGGACGACGAGACGCCGGCGGCACGGGCCACGTCGTGGATGGTCGTGCGCGTGACGTCCGGCGGTGACACCCGACCCGTCACGTGACGACCCCGAGCTGCCACGGCACGAACTCGTCGGCGCCGAGGTCGAGCTCCTCGCTGACGGTGCGCCGGCCCGAGGCCACCGCGACGACGGTCTCGAAGATCTCCTCGCCCACCTCGGACAGCGTCGCGGTGCCGTCGACGATCCGACCGGCGTTGAGGTCCATGTCCTCGCGCATCCGCGTGAAGGTCTCGG
>JAJYTJ010000312.1 GCA_021793115.1 Actinomycetes bacterium
CGAGAGCGCCGGGTTCCAGCTGGTGCCCGAGTCCGGCTATGACGTGGGGCTGACGGGCCTGGCCGGTGGGTTCCTGGTGCTGCGAGCGTTCGCCTCCGGCTCGGCGGCCCTCACCGGCGTCGAGGCGATCAGCAACGGCGTGCCCTCGTTCCGCAAGCCGAAGTCCCGGAACGCCGCCACGACGCTCGCCCTGCTCGGCAGCATCGCCATCACCATGATGCTGTCGATCCTCCTGCTGGCCCGGGCCACCCACGTGCACCTGGCGGACAACCCCGCGCAGCAGCTGCTGCGCGACGGCACGCCCGTCGGGAGCTCCTACGTCCAGCACCCCGTCATCAGCCAGATCGCCGCGGCGGTGTTCGGTGGCCGTGGCGTCATGTACGTGATCATCGCCGTCGTCACGGGCCTCATCCTGGTGCTGGCGGCGAACACCGCGTTCAACGGCTTCCCGGTGCTCGGCTCGGTTCTCGCGCGCGACGGCTTCCTGCCGCGCCAGCTGCACACGCGGGGCGACCGGCTGGCCTTCTCCAACGGCATCATCACGCTCTCGGCGGGCGCCGTGCTGCTCATCTGGGCGTTCCACGCCCAGGTCACGCACCTCATCCAGCTGTACATCGTGGGCGTGTTCGTCAGCTTCACGCTGAGCCAGCTCGGCATGACACGGCACTGGACGCGCGAGCTGGCCGCCGAGCAGGACCCGGAACGCCGCGCCCGGATGCGGCGGTCCCGGGTCATCAACGCGATCGGCTTCTGCCTGACGGCGGTCGTGCTCGTCGTCGTCCTCGTCACCAAGTTCGTCCGGGGCGCCTGGATCGCCCTCCTGGCGATGGCGTGCGTCTTCGTCGTCATGAAGGCGATCAACCGCCACTACACCCGGGTGCGCAAGGAGCTGGCGCTCGGCGAGGACCTCACCGAGGTGCGGGCGCTGCCGAGCCGCGTGCACGCCATCGTCCTCGTCTCGCGCCTGCACCGGCCGACCGTGCGGGCACTCGCGTACGCGCGGGCCTCCCGACCGCAGGAGCTCGAGGCCATCACGGTCGGCGTCGACCCGGACGAGGTGGCCGCGCTGCGCGAGCAGTGGGAGGCGCTGGAGATCCCGGCGCCGCTCAAGGTGCTCGACTCGCCGTTCCGGGAGATCACCCGGCCGGTCATCTCGTACGTGCGCTCCATCCACCGCGACAGCCCGCGCGACCTCGTGGTCGTCTACATCCCCGAGTACGTCGTCGGCCACTGGTGGGAGCAGCTGCTGCACAACCAGAGCGCGCTGCGGCTCAAGGCCCGCCTCCTGTTCACACCGGGGGTCGTGGTGGCGTCGGTGCCGTGGCAGCTGTCCTCGAGCGCCGGCCAGACCGGGCTCGAGGAGTACGCGCCGGGGACGATCCCACGTGCCTACTGAGCAGGAGACGGTCGAGCTCGTCGTCGGCCCGGTGGCGCACGGCGGGCACTGCGTCGCGCGGCTGGACGGGCGCGTCGTCTTCGTCCGGCACGCGCTTCCGGGCGAGCGGGTGGTGGCCCGGCTGACCGAGACGGGCGAGGGGCGTGCGTTCTGGCGCGCCGATGCGGTGGAGGTCCTCGCGGCCTCGCCGGACCGCGTGCCGTCGGCGTGGCCGGCGGCCGGCCCGGGCGGCGTCGGCGGCGGCGAGCTCTCCCACGTGGCGCTGCCGGCCCAGCGGGCCTGGAAGCGCGCCGTCCTCGAGGAGCAGCTGCGCCGCCTGGCGCACGACGAGCGGGACGTGCCCGTCGTGGCCGCACCGGGCGACGACGAGCGCGCCGGCCTGGCGTGGCGCACCCGCATCGACCTCGTGGCGGACGGCGCGGGGCGGGCCGGCATGTACCGCCACCGGTCGCACGAGGTGCTGGCGCTGGCGGACATGCCGCTCGCGACGCCGGACATCGCGGCGCTCGGGCTGTTCGAGCGGCGCTGGCCCGCGGGGGCGCGCATCGAGGTGGCCGTGCCGGCGGGTGCGGCCTCCGGCGTCGTGCTCGTGGACGGCGCGCCGTTCGACCTGGCGCGGGGCCGGCCCGACCCGCGCCCCAACGCGCGCTCCACCGTGCAGGAGCACGTGGTGACGCGCGCTGGCCGGTGGACCTACCGGGTGTCGGCCGCGGGGTTCTGGCAGGTGCACCGCGAGGCGCCCGCCGTGCTCGTCGAGGCGGTGCTGGCGGCTGCGGGCGACCTGGCCGGCGCGCGCGTCCTGGACCTGTACTCGGGCGCCGGCCTGTTCACGCTGCCGCTCGCGGACGCCGTCGGCGCGGGCGGCGCGGTGCTGGCGGTGGAGGGGGACGACCGGGCGGTGCGCGACGCGCGCCGCCTCGTCCACGACCGCCCCGAGGTCACGCTGCGCGCGGGCGACGTCCTCCACGTGCTCGCGTCGGGCGTGGCGCACGCGGACGTCGCGGTGCTCGACCCGCCGCGCACCGGAGCCGGGCGGCGCGTCGTCGAGGCGCTGGCAGCGCTGGCGCCGGACCGGGTGGTCTACGTGGCGTGCGACCCGGCCGCCCTGGCGCGCGACGTCGCGCTGCTGGGCGCGCAGGGGTACGAGCTGCAGGCGGTGACCGGCTACGACCTGTTCCCCATGACCCACCACGTGGAGGCGGTGGCCGTCCTCGACCGGTGAGCGCGCTCGTCGGGCCCCGGCCCGCCGACGCGCCTACCGTGGGAGGTGCAGGGCCACGGACCGCGGGAGGGGAGGACCGGCGATGGACGCCACGCACGGGACCACGCAGGGAACCACGCACGGAGCCACGCACGACGAGCTGGCCGAGCGGCTGGTGCGCGCCAAGCGCCAG
>JAJYTJ010000313.1 GCA_021793115.1 Actinomycetes bacterium
GACCGTCCAGCCTTAAACCGAACTTACTTGGGTCCTGACGGAAGAACCCCCTGCTGAGCAGGGGGTTCTTCATTGCTGGGGGTGGTTTTTCTGTCTACATGGTGTGGAGGGTGGTGGGGATGGGGGCGCCGATGAGCTCGAAGGCTCGGCGTTGGAGTGGGGTGGGCACGGCGAGCTTGTCGATGCGGACGCCGCCGGCGAAGACGATGGTGTTGCGGGTGAGGGTGGCGAGGTGCTCCAAGAGCGTGGCCAGGCTGTGGGAGGTGTGGTGGTTGTCGGTGCTGGTTTTGCGGGCGGCTTTGGTCCGGGCGGCCGGGGACGCCTCGGCGGGGGCGACGGGGTCGGTGCGGGCGGGGGGGTCTTCGTCGGTGAAGCAGATCGGCGCCCATGCTTGGCGGAGGTGCCAGATGAGGTAGGCGGCGAGCATGCAGATGAGCACGTGGGCGCGTACCCGGTCTTCGAGGTAGTGGTACACGGGGCGCAGGTCCAAGTCGATGGCTTTGAGGCTGCGGAAGTCGGCCTCGACGACTTTGAGGCCCTTGTAGGCTTCGACCACACCGCCGGGGTCGAGACGTTCGCCGGTCACGCAGGTGCGCACCACGTAGATGCCGTCGAGGGCTGCTTCGGCTGCGATCTCGGTGGCTTTGCGGGCGAAGCCGAAGGTGGTGTCGGTGATGGTCAGCTCGAAGTGCTTGGCCATCTTGTGGGCGTTGACGATCCGCCCGACGCGCAGGGCGATCTTGTCTTGGCCGCGCAGCGGGCGCTGCTGGCGTGTGACCGCCGCCGCGATCTTGGCCAGGTCGGCCTCGGTGGCGGCGAGCAGCTCTTGGCGTTTGCGGGCGCGCTCCGCGGCGAGGGCAGGGTTGCGGCAGGCGATGAGGCGTTCGCCTGGATAGTCGGGGTGGGCGATCTCGGCCAGGTTGGCCTCGTCGAACAGGCTCAACTGCAACACCCCGGCCTCGGCCAGAGCCTTGACCGCCGGCGCCCGCAGTGAGGTGATCCAGCTCATGCCCTCCAACGGCCGCAGGGCGTCGATGCGGGCCGAGGTGATCATCCCCCGGTCGCCGACCATCACTACTTCTTTGAGCCCGAAGCGTTCTCGCACGGCGGCCGCGGCGGAGATGAACGCGGTCGGGTCGCCGGTGTTGCCGGCGAAGACCTCCACCGAGACCGGTCGGCCCTTGGTGTCGGTCATCAGGCCGTACTCGATCTGGGCCTTGCCGGCCTTGTGGTCGCGCGAGTAGCCGCGGGCCGCGAGCGGGCAGTGGGTGCCTTCCATCCACGAGCTCGACAGGTCATACAACACCACGGCACCCTCGCCGAGGTGACGTTTGGCCAGGGCCAACTCGATCGTGTCTTGACGACCCACCAGCCAGTCCATGGCCGCGTACACGTCATCGGTGGACGCGCCGGCCACACCCAGATCGGCGGCCACGGTGGTGTCGCCCCACCAGCGGGTCGTGGCCAGCTTGGAGGCAGGCCGGCACGCTCTCGCCACCACCAGCGCCAGGGACAGGTCCCGCTCGGCGCACGCCGGGCCCAACAGCCTGGCCACCCCGAGGGTGTGCGCCATGGCCCACACCGCGGCCACATGCCCGTGCGGCAAAGACCGTTCGATCTCCCAGTCGGCTCCGGCCTCCACGTGGGTCTTGCCGGCCAGCGACTCGCGGATCAGCGCGATCGTCTCGGGCGGCAGGTGCGACAGGTTGCCCAACGTCTCGGTCTTGACCTTGCCGCCCTCCCGGTAGGAGCGGCGCAACAGCGTGGTCTCGTACACCCTGTCCTTGTAGTGCCGACGGGTCGTCGCCACATGCACAGCACCACCACGTGTGGACATGACACTATCCTACCCGACTGCCCATCACCCACGCAACCTATTTAGTGCCTACACTCTGCGAGGGTTCCGCGTCTATCCGTGCCGGTAGCAGCCCAAATCCATCACCAGAACGGCCGTAAGTTCGGCCTAGCGGACGAATCGCCGAGGTGCGCCGCCAGCGCAGCATCTCCACATGCTCACGGCAAAGGTCCGCCTCGCCAGGCTCCAAACCGTCAGTGTCGGCCTGAGGCGCCTCGATACAACCGGCCATCCGACATGTTCTCGCCTGGGGTACCGCGATTTTCACGCCCCTATTCTACCGCGGATGTGAGATCGTCCGGCGTGGGCAGGCCCCCGTACCTGAGGGCACAGATCGCGATCGACGGCTCGAGCCTGTGGGCGACGATGAGGAGGTTCAGGATCTCGACCCGCGAAGGCGGCTCTTCGCGCTCATCGAGGCGCTCCAAGAGCGGAAGGATGCACACCGGGCCGTCATCGAGCCAGCGCGACAGTCCGAGATCCAGCGTGCCAGCTTCGGCCATGTTGGAGCGGGCCTTGGCGACAGCGAGAAGCATCGTGTGGACGATCTGCCGGTAGTCGCCGGACGACCCCTCAGTCAACCACTCGGGGTCGGAAAGTTCGGTGTCGTCGCCCATGCCCACCATGGGGGAGGCCATCGGCGCCGGAGAGCACCCGGGCGCCCGCAGCCCGCCGCCCCTATAACCGGCATGGCTGCCAACCCTGCCCGTGTCCCCGCTGGCGTCCCCACGGGAGGCCGTTTCGCCCCCTCGGCCCGCCCGAAGCCGACCACCACCCTCGGCCCGCCTGAAGCCGGAGCTGAGCCGGCCGGAGCCGTCGCTCAACGCCGACGGCAACCACCCCGCCGAGCTGTACGCCGGGACCTTTACAGGGCTGTGCTACGGCTGCGAGCGCACCGAGGGCTTCGTCGAGCGCGTCGACGGCCTCGAC
>JAJYTJ010000314.1 GCA_021793115.1 Actinomycetes bacterium
ATGCCGAGCCGCCGGCCGCGGTGCTCGGGCACCACGAGCGTGTCCCCCTGGTGCACCACGTCATCCGTGTGCGAGGGGATCCAGAGCTGCGTGAAGGCCGCGAGCGTGCGGCTGGGCACGTGCTCGGTGGCCAGGACGAGGAGCCGGTAGCCGCCCGCCTCGGCGCGGTCCTCCATGGCGCGCGCCCGCTGCGGGTGCCACGTCTGCAGGTCCCACTGCATCCCGGCCACGGGGGCGTCGGTCGACATCCGGGCCAGCACGTAGGCGTACTGCTCGAGCCACTCCTCGGGCGCGTGGGTGCCCCACGCGACGAGCCGGTACTCGTCGCCCGCGGCGGCGCGCGCCTCGGCGAGGAACCGGTCGACGACGCCGTCGACGAGCGGCAGCGGCAGCACCGAACGCCGGGAGACCTGCTCGAGCGCCCACCCGCGGCCGGTCATGAAGCGGACGTCGTCGGTGTCGGCGCGCACGCGGCCGGCACCCGTCGGCGGCGCGAGCGTCTTGGGCCCCGCCGGCGGCTCCGCGCGCTGGTCGGTCGAGGCCTGCGCCACCGTGCGACCCTGCGCGCGCAGCCACGCGAGCGCCTCGTCGTGCAGGGCGGATCCGATCCCGCGCCCCCGGTCCTCGGGCGCGACGACGAGGTTGACCCAGGCGGTCGACGTGTTGTCCTGCACCGGCAGCTCGAGGAAGACGGCGCCGATGGTGCGCCCGTCCTCGACGGCCGCGAGGTAGGCGTGCCGGGTGTAGCTCTGGTCGCGCAGCGCCGCGAGCTCGACCTCGACCGGCTCGGCCAGGTCGGTGGTCGCCCAGGTGTGCCGCACGGTCGCCGTGCGCACGTCGACGAGCCTCGCGATCTCGGCCGCGTGCGACGCGTGCGCGGGCACCTCGTGGATGGCCCAGTGCTGATCCATGGCTCCACGATCCGCGCAGCGCCGCGGCCTCGCCACGCCTTTCCCGCGACGCGCCCGCCCGTCGCGCCAGGCTAAAGTTCGGATATCCAAACTCGGGAGATGGTGTGACCACGACGGGGCAGGCCGGGCCGGCGATGCCGGTCCCGGCGGCCGGGGGAGCGGCGGTGCCCGTGCGCGCTCCGGGGGCCGGGGACGTGCCTCCACCGGCTCCCGGTGCTGCGACCGTCTCGTCGCCCGCCCCCGGCGCTGCGGCGGTGGCGCCGGCGCCCGGCGCGACGGGCCCTGGTCCGGGTGGGGTGCGCGGGCGGCGGATCGCCGGCCTGCGTCGCGGGCTGCCGCTGCTCGGACCGGCGTTCGTCGCCTCGATCGCCTACGTCGACCCGGGCAACGTCGCGGCCAACATGACCGCCGGGTCGCGCTACGGCTACCTGCTGCTCTGGGTGGTCGTCGCGTCGAGCGCGATGGCCGTTTTCATCCAGTACCGCTCCGCGGCGCTCGGCATCGTCTCCGGTCGGTCCCTGCCGGCCCTCCTCGCCGAGCGCCTCGGCCCGCGCCAGCGGATCGCGTTCTGGGCGCAGGCGGAGGTCGTCGCGGCGGCCACCGACCTGGCCGAGGTGGTCGGCGGCGCGATCGCGCTGCAGCTGCTGTTCCGCCTGCCCCTGGCGCTCGGGGGCCTGATCGTGGGCGTCGTGTCCCTGGCGCTGCTGGCGACGCAGAACCACTCCGGGCAGCGTCGGTTCGAGCTCGCCGTCATGGCGCTGCTCACGATCATCGTGCTCGGCTTCCTCGCGGGGCTCGTGCTGCGACCACCGAGCGCTGCGGGGGTCGTCGCCGGCCTGCTGCCGCGCTTCCGCGGCTCGGACTCCGTGCTGCTCGCGGCGAGCATGCTCGGCGCAACGGTGATGCCGCACGCGATCTACGTGCACTCCGCGCTGGCACGGGACCGGCACGGCCACGCCGAGACACCGCAGCAGCGTCACCGGCTGCTGGCCGCGACCCGGTGGGACGTCGGCGCCGCGCTCGCGGTGGCGGGTGCCGTCAACGTCGGGCTGCTGCTGCTCGCGGCCGCCGGCCTGTCCGGTGTGCCCGGCACCGACTCCATCGAGGGTGCGCACCGCGTCATCGCCAGCGTCCTGGGCGCCGGCGTCGGGATCGCGTTCTCGATCGGCCTGCTCGCGTCCGGCCTGGCCTCGACGTCGGTGGGCGCGTACGCGGGTGCGGTCGTCATGGGCGACCTGCTGCACCGGCGCGTCCCCGTGGCGGTGCGCCGCGCCGTCACGATGGTGCCCGCGATCGCCCTGCTCGCGCTCGGCGCCGACCCCACGCTCACGCTCGTCGTCAGCCAGGTGGTGTTGAGCTTCGGCATCCCGTTCGCACTCGTCCCGCTGGTGCGGTTGGCGCACGACGAGGCCGTCATGGGCGACCGGCGCACGGGACCCGTTCAGCACGCGGTGCTGTGGATCGTCGCGGGGTTGATCGTCGCGCTCAACCTGGGGTTGCTGGCGGTGCTGATCGTCGGATGACCCGGCGCTGCGGGGGGCCTCAAGAGGGCCTTCGGTCCCAGATCATCCCCTGACACGAACTTACGCTGACGGTGTCCCAGCTGGGCCTGTGAGGACTGCAAAGAAGCCCCTCGTCCGTCGTCTGACCCGCGAGGTCGACGTCGCCGTCGCCTCCGGGGGACGTCGTTCAGGAGCTGGTCCGCACGGTCTGGTCCACTCCTCGCACCCGGACGCGCACAGTGACAGCTGATCAGCCCAAGTACCCCGGCCTCCCGGACGTCATCAACGGGAACGGCGCCGTGGCTCACGTGATGAAGCACGTGTGCGGCGGTGTCATCGGCTACCCCATCACCCCCTCGACCGAG
>JAJYTJ010000089.1 GCA_021793115.1 Actinomycetes bacterium
CGGGTCGGTCGGCTGGCACGCGCGCGGCAGGCCGCGACGGTGCGGGCGCTCCTCGACGGCGTGGACGGTGCCGCGACGGTCCTCGAGGCGGCCGCGAAGGAGCTCGCGGCGGCGATCGACGCCGCTCCGGGCGCGCTGGCGGCGACCGTCGGCCTGGTGGCCGGAGTCGGCCCCGGGGCGGCCGCCGTCGCCGAGCCGGACGTCGACGCGGGGCGGTCCGCCGGCGGGCCTTCCGGCGCCGGGGCCCCGGACGCCGGGCTGCGCGGCCGCCTCGATGCCGCGGCCCGGGACGCCGCACGCGTCGCCGCGACCCTCGAACGCCTGGTGGCGCTCGAGGCGGGCCTGGCCCGCCGGGGCGCGGAGCTCGACGAGCGCGGCACGGCGGCCGAGCGCATGCGTGCCGAGGTGACCGTGGTGGCCGAGTGGCTCGCCGCCCGGCCCGCCGACCGCGCGGCCCTGGTGGCCCGGCTCGACGAGGAACGCGGCCTCGCTGCCGCGCTCGCGGGCCAGCAGGCGGTGGCGCAGGCGGCACGCGACCGGCTCGCGGCGCACGACGACCTGGCGGTCGCCCTCGCCGAGCAGCAGGTGGCCGAGGCCAGGCGGACGGAGGACGCCGCGCAGGCGGCGGCGGCCGTGGCGCAGGAGGCGAGGCTCCGCCAGGCCCGCGTGGCGGGGCTCGCCGGCGAGCTCGCGCAGGCGCTCGCGCCGGGGGCGCCGTGCCCGGTGTGCGGCTCGCGCGAGCACCCGGCGCCGGCTGCGCTCGGCCCGGACCACGTGGCGGAGGCCGACCTCGAGGCCGCCGAGCACGCCCGGGTCGCGGCCGAGGACCGGCTGCGGGTGGCGGCCCGGCGTGCCGATACCGCGGCGGGTCGCGTGGGCACGCTGCGGTCCCAGGTGGGCGAGGGTGACCGTGCGGACGCCCTGGCGGCGCTGGCCGCGGCCGAGGAGGTCCTGGGCCGGTGCTCGGCCGCGGTGGCACAGGTCCCGGTGCTGACGGCCCGGCTCACGGGGTTCGACGACGAGACGGCTACGCGCGCGGCGGGGCTGCGGCAGGCCGAGGCCGAGCTCGCGGCGGCCGACGCGGCCCTCGCGACCGAACAGCGTGCCCTCGCGGACGATGCCGACGAGGTGGCCACCGCGCGCGCGGGGCACGTGACCGTCGCCGCCCGGCGCGGCGTGCTCGTCTCGCTCGCGCGCGCGGCCGACGAGGTACGCGACGCCCTGGACGCGCGCGACGCCGCGCAGGCCGCGCTCGCGGAGCGGACGGCGCAGCGCGACGCCGGAGTGGTGGCAGCCGGGTTCGCGGCGCCCGAGGAGGCGAGGGCGGCCCTGCTGGCGCCCGACGAGCTCGCCCGGCTCGACGCCGAGGTGATGCGGCATGCCGCCGACGTGCGGCGGGTCGAGGCCGGGCTGGCCGAGGAGGCGATCGCGGCGCTCCCCGAGGACCTCGTCGTGGACCTGGCCGGCGCGCAGGAGGCCGAGCGCCAGGCGCGCCTGGACGCGGAGGCCGCCGCGGGCGCCGAGCGCCTGGCGCGCGACGTCGCGGGCGCGGCCCTCGCCTCGGCCGAGGTCGTCGTGCGGCAGGCCGGCACCGTGGCCGAGCGGGTGCGCGATGCCGCGCCGGTGGTCCGGCTCGCCAACCTCGCGGCCGGCGCCGGCGACAACGCCAAGGGGCTGACGCTGGGGACCTTCGTGCTCATGCGGCGGTTCGAGGACGTGGTCGCGGCGGCGAACGAGCGCCTGCTGCTCATGTCGGACGGCCGTTATGAGCTGGTGCGTAGTGACGAGAAGGAGGACGTCCGGGGGCGCACCGGCCTGGCGATGCGCGTCGTCGACCACGTCAACGACGCGCCGCGGGACCCGCGGACGCTGTCCGGCGGCGAGACGTTCTACGTCAGCCTGTGCCTGGCGCTGGGGCTGGCCGACGTGGTGACGGCCGAGGCCGGCGGCATCGACCTCGGCACGCTGTTCGTCGACGAGGGCTTCGGCTCGCTCGACCCGCACGTGCTGGACCAGGTGCTCGCGGAGCTCGGCCGGCTGCGGGCCGGTGGGCGCGTGGTGGGCGTGGTGTCGCACGTCGAGGCGCTCAAGCAGGCGATCGCCGATCGGGTCGAGGTGCGGCCACGGCGGGACGGGACGAGCACGCTGACCGTGCGGGCCGGCTGAGTGTTGCTACCAGGCCCAGCCCCGCCCGGCGAGCTCGACCTCCTCGCGGAACCGCTCCGCCGGGTCGCCGCGCGCGTGCGGCGGGACCTCGACGCCGGCCAGCCGGCACGCCTCCTCGAGCAGGTCGTCGTAGGCCAGCTGGGAGGCGATGATCCGTTCGGCGCGCGCCATGGCGCGCTTGTCCGCCTCGAGGGACTGCACGTGGCGGGCGACGACGCCGAGCCGGTCCTGCACCCACAGTGTGTCGAACGGATCGGGGGCGGCGGCCCGGTGCGACCGCCGCAGGTGCGCCGCCAGCTGCTCGAGGCGCGCCGCGAGCCACAGCCGCCAGCGCGGCCGGTCCGGTCCGGGCAGCAGCTCCAGGAGCGCGACGAAGACCAGCCCCGGGATCAGGGTGAGGAGCACCGCCGCCGCTGCCCACATCGTCGTACGCCCTTGGACGAAGCCGCCTGCTGTCTCCAGGGTAGGAGCGGCGTGTGGCGTGCGCCACACATTGCCGGACCGAACCGCGCGAGCGCCGCGACCGAACCGTGCGAGCGTCACGGCGGCTGGGCGACGAGGCAGCCGCGGAGCGCCCGCCCGGCGGCCGCGTGCTCCGCGGGTGTCAACCACAGGCCGTAGGCCGCCTTGACCCGCAGCTGCCGCACCACGTAGACGCACGCGAAGCCGCGCTGCGGGGGGAGCCACTGCGCGGCGTCGCTCGCTCCCTTGTCCTGGTTGGCGTCGCCCGAGACCGCGACGAGGTTCGCCGGGTCGTTGGCGAACGTGAGCCGGCGGGACGCGGGCCAGGTGCGGGCACCCGTGCGCCACGCGTCGTCGAGCGCCACGAGGTGGTCGATCTGCACGGCCGCGGAGGCCGGCCCGCGGACGAACGCGAACGTCGTGCCCGTGTACGGGTCGTCCAGCGTGCCGGCGAGCACGACGCATCCCGCGCCGTCGCGGCGGACGTCGCGCAGGTCGCGCGCGAGGACGTCGTTCCGGGTGTCGCAGCCGTTGCCGTCGACGTCGTCCCACGCCGGCCCGAAGCGTTCGCGCGCATACCCGTCGTCGGGGTCGGCGGGGCGCACCGGGAGCGCGTCGAGCGCGGCCCGCGCCGCGGCGAGGTCGTCGGCCGCGACCGGGTACCTGGCCGCCGTCCGGGCCCCGGCCCACCACGGCAGGCCGAGGCCGGTGGCGAGCGCGACGACGAGGACCGCCACCCACACCGCGGCCGGCACACGCGAGAACCGCACGGCGGCCAGGGTGCCGGAGCCCGCGCCGCGCGCGTGACTGTCTCGTCGGGCCTGCGCCGTGGGTGACCCCGTACCAGGGCTGGGGGTGGCTCGGGCCAGGCCGGCGGGCGCGCCGGGCACGGGACCGCCGGGCACGGGACGGGTGACCGGGGAGCGCCCCGGTCAGGCGGACCCGAGCACGGCGGTCGGGGTCAGGCGGGGTCGAGCACGAACACGGGGATGACGCGCTCGGTGCGCGTCTGGTACGCCGCGTAGTCGGGCCACGCGGCCACCGCGCGCTCCCACCACACGTCGCGCTCGGAGCCGGACACCTCGCGCGCCACGTAGTCGCGCCGCGCGGCGCCGTCCTGCAGCTGCACCCGCGGGTGCGCGACGAGGTTGTGGTACCAGACGGGGTGCGTCGGGGCGCCGCCCTTCGACGCGACGACGGCGTACGAGCCGCCGTGCTCGACCCGCATGACGGGGACCTTGCGGGGGTTGCCGCTCTTCGCGCCGATGGTGGTGACGACGACGATCTGCTTGCCCTGCAGCGTGCCGCCCTCGGCGCCGTCGGTCCGCTCGAAGAGCTCGGCCTGCTCGTCGGCCCAGGAGTGGGGGGTGCTCATGTGGGGGCCAACACGGCGGGGCGGCCGAGTCTTCCCCGAGTACGGTGCGGGGCGTGAGCGCGTACCCGATGACCGGCTTCCTCGTCACCGACCGCGTCGTCGAGGTCCCGGTCGACTGGTCCGACCCGGCGCGGTTCGGCTCGATCGAGGTGTTCGCGCGCGAGCTCGTCGACCCGGCGCGGGCGGGCGACGACCTGCCGCTGCTCCTGTTCCTCCAGGGCGGCCCGGGCGGCATGGGACCCCGGCCGATGCCGGGCTCGGGGTGGTGGACCACCGCGCTGGCGACGCACCGCGTGGTGCTGCTGGACCAGCGCGGCACGGGCCGCTCCACGCGGGTCGACGGGCGCGCCATCGCGCGCTTCGACGACGCGCGCACCGCGGCGGACTACCTGGCGTGCTTCCGGCAGGACGCGATCGTCGAGGACGCCGAGCGGCTGCGGACGACGGTGTACGGCGGTCGTCGCTGGGCCACGCTCGGCCAGTCCTACGGCGGCTTCCTCACGCTGCGCTACCTCTCGACGCACCCCGAGGCGCTCACCGCGTGCTACGTCACCGGCGGCCTCATCGGCATCGACGCGACCGCCGAGGACGTGTACGCCCGCACCTTCCCGCGGCAGCTGGCGCGGGACGCGCAGTTCGCGCGCGCCTTCCCGGCCGACGTGGCGGTGCTGCACGCGATCGCCGACCAGTGCGCCGCGGGCTCGGTGGTGCTCTCCGACGGCACGCCGCTCACGGTGGAGCGGCTCCAGGCGCTCGGCATGCCGTTCGGCATGTCCACGGGCCACGACGAGCTGCACTGGCTGCTGGACACCGCGCTGGACCCGGACGGCCGGGTGGCGCAGGCGTTCGCCGACGAGGTGGGCCACCGCACCGCGTGGGACACCAACCCGCTGTACGCGGTGCTGCAGGAGGCGATCTACCACCAGGGCACGCGGGCGGGCGGCTGGGCCGCGGCGTCCGAGATGGCCCGCCGGCCGGAGTTCGCGCCCTCCGCCCGGCCGCTCCGGCTGACCGGCGAAGCCTTCTTCCCGTGGGCGTACGACCAGGTCGCGGCCCTGCGCCCGTTCCGAGGCGCTGCCGAGGAGCTGGCTGGACGTACGGAGTGGCCGGCGCTGTACGACGAGGCACGGCTGGCGTCCAACGAGGTGCCCGTGGCCGCGGTGCAGTACTACGACGATCCGTACGTGGACCTCGACCTCGCGCTCGACACGGCGGCGCGCGTGGGCGCAACGCAGGTGTGGGTGACCAACGAGTACCTCCACGACGGGCTGCGGGTGCACGGCGACCAGATCCTGCCGAAGCTCGTCGACCTCGCCGCCGGCCGCTGGAGCGTCACCGGCCGCTGACGCACGCATCCGGCCCGGTGCACGCCCAGAAGGCCAGGGCGGAGCGACTCACCCCGCGGAGCCACCTGACCGCTGAGTGGAGTCATCCGACCGACGAGTGGAGCGACCCTGCCGTCGGTGGAGCCGATTGACCGTGACACGCCGTGGACACGTGTCACTCGGCTCCACCGGGGCCCACTCGAGTCGCCCCGCCCTCGAGCGGCGTCCCCTGGCCCTCGTCGTGCTGCGTCCGCCCGGTCGGCCGTGGGGGCGACTGGACCCCGTGACGCCCGATCGCCGGCAGGTCGGCGACCCGCGTCGCGTCGTCCGCGGTCGCAGGCATCCGGCCGGATCGAGGCGTGCCGCCCGGCAGCCGGTGGCCGGTGAGCCACCAGTAGCTGAACCCGATGAGCAGCAGCCCGAGCACGGTGAAGATCCCGAGCTCGGTCCACTGGAAGGGCCAGTACCGGCTCCCGGGCTGGTACACGAGGCGCTGGGTGATGCCGTCGAGGCAGGAGTTCGTGGCCGAGCACGGGGCGTCGGGGCCGCCGACGATCCGGGCCGGGTGCCCGGAGGCGTCGACGAACCGCAGGGTGACGACCCACGACCCCGGCGGCAGGCCGGCGCCGATCTTCCCGGCGACGTCGCTGCCGCCGCTCGTGAGCGCTCCGACCTGCGTCAACGGGGCGGCGTAGTGCGCCCGCAGGACCATCTGGAACACCATCCGGACGACGACGAAGACTCCGAGGGTGGTCGCCATCGCCGGGAGCACCTTGCGGATGAGGACCCCGGCTGTCAGGCCGACGGCGAAGGCGAAGACGGCGTACCCGATGGGGGCGACGTCCCGGATCCCGAAGGTCGAGTCGGTGAACTTGCCGCGCTGGAGGCTGTCGGACGGGCCGAACCACCACGTCGTCATCCAGGAGAGCAGGCCGATCGCCAGGACGGACGTGGTGCCGACGACGGCGACCTTCACCGTCAGCCAGCGGACCCGGCTGACGGACTGCGTCCATGCCAACCGGTACGTGCCCGTGTCGAACTCGCGCGCGACGAGGGGCGCCGCGCAGAACATCCCGAGGACGGCCGGCATCACGAGGAGCGCGCCTCCGAGCAGGATCTGCAGCCACCCGAAGCGGCTCATGTACTGCTCGGCCGGGGCGCCGTTCCCGAGGCAGGTGGCGGACGTCGCGCAGGTCGTCACCCAGGGCCGGGTCCCGATCCCCGTGATGACCGTCGGGATCGCGAGGAGCAGCAGACCGCCGAAGATGACGATCGCCTGCGTGCGGAACTGCCGCCAGGTCAGCCAGGTCATCGGTCCACCCCCGTCAGCCGCGGCCGGTCGCTGCCGGCCGGAACCTGCCGGTCGACGTGCTCGTCGCGGGCCGTCCGCTCGTCGGGCACCAGCGGTGCCGCGTGCGGTGCCGCGACACGGGCGACGCGTGGGCCGCCGGGGAGCCGGTGCCCGTTGATCCACCAGAAGCAGAACCCGATGAGGAGCAGCGCGAGGACCACGAACAGCCCGGTCTCGGCCCACTGGAACGGCCAGTACCGGCTCCACGGCTGGTACTCGACGCGCTGCGTGTACCCGTTGAGGCAGGTGTCGGTCGCGACGCAGGCGTCCCCCGGGCCGAAGTGCAGCACCTGGACCGGGTGCCCGGACGGATCGAAGATCTGGCCGTTGGCGACCCAGGACCCCGCGGGGACAGCCCCGTCCTTGATCGAGGTGCCGGGACCAGGGTGGAACGCGCCCGCGTAGCGGAGCGGCGTCGCGAAGCGTGGCCGCACGAGCAGCTGGACCACCAGGCGGGCGGCGACGAAGGTCACGAGCGTCGTCGCCATCGCCGGGAGCACCCGGCGTGTGAGGAGGCCGGCCGTCACGCCCACCGCGAAGGCGAACGCGGCGTACCCCAGGGGGACCACGTCCCGCATGCTGAAGACCGAGTCCACGAACTTGTCCATGTGCCTGGCGTCGTCCGGGCCGAACCACCACGTCGTCATCCAGGAGGTCAGGCCTGACGCCAGCACCGACACCACGCCGACGACGAGCACCTTGACCGCCAGCCAGCGCGAGCGCGACACGGCCTGGGTCCACACCATCCGGTGGGTGCCCGTCTCGAGCTCGCGCGCGATCAGGGGCGCGCCGAGGAACATCCCCGTGATCACCGGCATCGCCAGCGCCCCGCCGCGGAGCAGCAGCTCCATCCACGTGAAGCTCGACGTGGTGACCCCGACGACGAGGGTGCAGTCGCTGGCCGCGGTGCAGGCGTCCGCCGCGTGCCGGATCTGCAGCCCGGTGGCGACGGTCACGACGGCCAGCAGCGCGAGCCCGCCGAAGATCACCAGGGCCTGCGTGCGGATCTGCCGCCAGGCGACCCAGGTCATCGCTCGGCCCCGGTCAGGTGGAAGGTCCCCTCACCCGTGCTCATGTACGCCAGCACGAGGTCCTCGAGGCCGACCCGGTCGACCGTCCAGGACGGGTCGAGGATCGGCTGGTCCGTGCGGACCAGGAGGGTGGACTGCCGCGGCGTGTGGCTCGCGTGGATGACCTCCCAGTCGCGAGGGAGCCGATCCATGTCGTGGAACGGCCCGCTGAGCAGGTGGTGCGTGGCGAGCAGCTCGTCCACGTCGCCCGCGACCCGCACCCGGGAGTCGACGAGCACGACGAGGTAGTCGCACACCCGCTCCAGGTCCGCGACCAGGTGCGAGGACAGCACCACGCTGACCTCCTGGTCGGCGACGATCTCCATGAGCCCCTGGAGGAACTCACGCCGCGCCAGCGGGTCGAGGCTCGCCACCGGCTCGTCGAGCAGGAGCAGCTCCGGCCGCTTGGCCACCGCGACGGTGAGCGCGAGCTGCGCCTGCTGGCCGCCGGAGAGCTTGCCGCCCTTCTGTGCCGGGTCGAGCCGCAGCCGCGCCACACGCTCGTCGGCGAGCGCCTGGTCCCACGTGGGGTTGAGGTGCCGGCCGAGCCGCAGGTGGTCCGCCACGGACAGGCCGGCGTAGACGGGGGTGCCCTGGGCGACGAACCCGACACCGGAGAGCGCCGCACCGGCCCGGGGGGCGCGACCGAGGACGTCGAGCCGGCCCTCGGTCGGCGGGAGCAGGCCGACGGCCATGTTGAGCAGCGTCGACTTGCCGGCGCCGTTGGGCCCGACGAGCCCGACGACCCGCCCGGCGGGGATGCTCAGGTCGCAGCCGGTGAGTGCCCACCGGCGCCCGTATCGCTTGCCGAGGCCCTCGGCCTCGAGAACCGCGGTCATGCCACTCCCTGCGTCACGTCGTCCTGGAGAGCGTCGCGAAACAACGCTTCGATGCTCTCCTCGTCCAGCCCGGCCGACCGGGCCTTGTCCAGCCACTCCACGAGGTCACGGCGGAGCGGGCCGTGGGCGGCGATGGTCTCGTCGTGCACCTGCGCGGTGACGAAGGTGCCGACGCCCGGGCGTGCCGAGACCAGCCCGGCGTGCTCCAGCTCCTTGTAGGCCTTGAGCACGGTGTTGGGGTTGATCGCCAGCTGCCCCACGGCCTCCTTGACCGTCGGCAGCTGGTCCCCCTCGCGCAGCATGCCGAGCCGCACCGCACGCCTCACCTGGTCGACGATCTGGCGGTAGGGCGAGACCCCGGACCTGGCGTCGAGATGGAACTCGATCACCGCTTCCCCCCATTCATCTAGATAACTAGATAAAGCGAGCGCCATGGTAGGCACGGCACCCCGCCGCCGCGCAAGGGCTGGGACCGAAGCTGCGCCCGCGGTGCACCCCCGAGCCTGTGGTGCACATCGCCCGCCGCCGTCGCGTTGGTCCTCCCACCCTCGGTGCCGTTCGCCACGTCTGGTGCACTCCCAGGCCGGTGGTGCGCCTGCAGCCGCACCGGAGACGTCGGAGTGCACCGTGCGCGGCGTTCCTGCAGGGTGGCGAGGTGCACCTGGCAGCCGCGCAGGGCGTGGCGGAGTGGCGCGGGAGGGGCGAGACGCGGCGGAACACGGGTGGTTGACGCCTGGGGGTTGCGGGGTGACCCGGGCGATGCCGGCCCGCAGTGGGTCAGGCCGGGCTGTCGGCCTCGTCTGCGGCGGACGACGAGGCTGCGTGCCCCTCGTGAGCGGCGGCCAGCGCCTCGTCGAGCTCCTCGAGGATCCGCCGGCACTCCTCGACGTCCCAGGGCGTCCCGGCGAGCTCGAACTCGAAGAGGATCGGCCGGTGCGAGCGCTCGGCGATCAGGCGCGCGGCCATCTGGTAGTACCGGCCGAAGTTGCGGTTCCCCGATCCGATGACGCCGACCATGAGCCGGCGGTTGTGGTCCGAGCGGAGGAAGCGGCGGACCCCCTCGGGGATCGTGTCGTTCGAGTCGTTGCCGGTCTTGTAGCTGGGGGTCAGCAGCACCCAGGGACCGTCGGCCTCCGACTGGCGGTGCTCCCGCTCGGCCAGGTTGAACACCGGCCGGCCGAGCCGTTCGGCGAAGGACCGCACCAGCCCGGACGCCGACGAGTAGTAGTACACGGGGGTCTGCCTCAGCACCGCCCTATCCTCCCGCCCGCGGGCGGGAGGTCCGGACCGACGTGGCGGAGCGCGCCACCCCTAGGGTGGCGCCATGGAGCTGACCGTCCCCCTGGGCGAGGCCGTGTCCCTGCTGCGGGCCGCGGGCGCGCTGCCGAAGGCCGTCACGAACGTCACCGGCCGCGGCTCGTTGGTGCTGGCCTCGGTCAACGTCCACGAGCTGCCCGACGTCGCGCCCACCATCGCCATGGCCGCGCGGTTCGCGGGCCCGTTCGAGGCGCAGCTCGACGACCACGGCGTCACCGGCCGCTCGTGGCGGCTCGAGCTGCGGGTGGCCCACCCCGTGCTGCGGTTCGACCTCTCGTCGTTCGTCACCGCCGAGGTGCAGGCCCAGCTGGCCAAGGCCCCCGCCGGCGTGGCCACGGTACGCACGGAGAACGGCGCCACCGTCATCGAGGTGGACCTCGACCGTGCGGTCGGGCTGCTCCCGATGACGGTCCCGCCGACGGCGCGCCCTCGGGTCGACGCCATCTCGCTGGGCGAACGGTTCCAGCTCGTCGTCGGCCTCGGCGCCTGACGAACGCCAATCTCGGTGACGGCCTCTGGTGGGCCCTCGCGACCATGCCGACCGTCGGCTACGGCGACCGGGTTCCCGTCACCGTGACAGGCCGGGTCGTCGCCGTGGGCCTCATGCTCGGCGGGGTCGCCCTCCTGGGGACGGTGGCCGCGCTGCGGCGGCCGGCGCGGCCGGGCATCGGCCCTGGGGATGACGTCCGACATCCCATGACAGACCCCAGGCTGACGACGACGCACAGCCGGCAGGCGCACCCTGGAGGCATGGCTGCTCACCCGACGCCCCGGCGCGCCCGATGATCGAGGCGCACGACCTCACCAAGCGGTACGGCGAGACGCTCGCCGTGGACCGGCTCACCTTCTCCGCGACGCCGGGTCACGTGACCGGGTTCCTGGGCCCGAACGGTGCCGGCAAGTCCACCACCATGCGCATGATCCTGGGCCTGGACGAGCCGTCCGGCGGCTCCGTGACCGTCAACGGCACCCCGTACCGCCACCACCGCTACCCGCTGCACGAGGTCGGCGCGCTGCTGGAGGCCAAGGCCATCCACCCCGGACGCAGCTCGTACAACCACCTGCTCGCGGTGGCGCAGTCCAACGGCTTCGGGCCCAAGCGCGTCAAGCAGGTGCTGGAGCTCGTGGGCCTGGAGCACGTGGCGCGGCGGCGCGCGGGTCAGTACTCGCTGGGGATGGGCCAGCGGCTGGGCATCGCGACGGCGCTGCTGGGGGACCCCGGCGTGCTGCTGCTCGACGAGCCGGTCAACGGGCTGGACCCGGAGGGGATCATCTGGGTCCGCACGCTGCTGAAGTCGCTCGCGGCCGAGGGGCGGACGGTGTTCGTGTCCTCCCACCTCATGGCCGAGATGGCCCTGACGGCGGACCACCTGGTGGTCATCGGCCGGGGCCGGCTCATCGCCGACACCTCGGTGGCCGACTTCGTCTCCCGTGCGTCCGGCGCCCGGGTGCGGGTGTCCTCCCCGGACGCGGCGCACCTGCGGCAGCTGCTGCTCGAGCGGTCGAGCGAGGTCGGGGCGCTCGAGCCCGGGCCCGACGGCGAGGCGCCGACGTTCACCGTGGCCGGCCTGGAGCGCTCGACCATCGGAGACCTCGCGCTCCACCACGGCATCGCGATCCACGAGCTCACCAGCGAGCGGGCCTCTCTCGAGCAGGCCTTCATGGAGCTCACGGCCGACGACGTCGAGTTCCGCGCGCACGGCGCGGACCAGCCCGACGAGGTTGCGGCCGCACCGGTCGCCGCGCACAGGAAGGCCTGACCCGTGAGCGTCACCGCCCCCACGTTCACCCCGACCGCCCACCCGGACCACCGGCCCGGTGCTCTCGGCGTCGCCCGCTCGGAGTGGACCAAGATCCGCTCCCTGCGCTCCACCTACTGGACGCTGCTGGTCACCGCCGGCCTGACCATCGGGCTCGGCTCGCTGTTCGCGCTGGGCCGCACCTCGGGCCACGAGCCCATCGGGCCGAGCTTCAACGCCGCCGGGTTCCCGTTCAACGCGCTCTTCCTCAGCCAGCTCGCCATCGGGGTGCTCGGCGTGCTCATCGTCACGGCCGAGTACTCGTCGGGCATGATCCGCACCACGTTCACCGCGGTGCCGCAGCGCAGCCTCGTCCTCACCACCAAGGCCGTCGTGTTCGGCCTGGTGACCCTGGCGATCGCGGTCGTGACGACGTTCGTCACGTTCTTCGCGTCCCAGTGGATCCTCAACCGGGGCTCGCACCACCTCGGGGTGACGCTGAGCAGCCCGAGCGCGCTGCGCATCGTGGTGGGCGCCGCGCTCTACCTCACGCTGTGCGGGCTGCTCGGGGTCGCGATGGGTGCGCTGCTGCGCAGCACGCCGGCGGCCATCACGGCCCTCGCCGGCGCCCTGTTCATCTTGCCCATCATGATGAACTTCCTGCCGACGTCCTGGCACCGGGACGCCATCGCGAAGTGGCTGCCGTCCAACGCGGGCTTCCAGATCATCGAGAAGGTCGCCCAGCCGCTGCAGTTCGCCCCGTGGGTCGGCTTGGCCGTGCTCGCCGGCTGGGTCGCCGTGATCTTCGCGATCGCTTTGGCCCTGCTCCGCCGCCGCGACGTGTGAGCCGGGGCCGCTAGGCCCCGACGGGCTCCAGGCACGGGATGTAGAAGTCGAGCACCACCTCGCCGCCCGCGCCGGGCTGCGCGTAGCGCTCGTCGGTGTACATCTCGAGGGCCCACCCGGCGGCGTCGTCGGCCGCGACGCCCGCGTCCGACATCGCCTGCTCGGTGAGCTCCTGGGCCACGGGCACCAGCTCGTCGGGCTCGCCCTGGACCCAGCCGACGGCCGCGGTGGTCGGGCCGATGGCGCGGACGTCGAAGCCCGCCGGCACGGGCGCGTCGGCCGCCACCAGCACGCCGCACAGGTAGACGAAGCTACTGGTCTTCGCGTCGAAGTCGCCCATCCACCCGACCGGCGACGGGTCGAACGTCTCGAGCGCGACGAGCTCGTCGATGGTCCCGTCGCCGTGGCAGCGGGCCCAGAGCTCGGGCACCGGGTCGTCCATCTCGTCGGCCATCCGCACGCGCACCGCGCGCCCGACGACCTTGAGCGCGGGCAGCGACCGCACGTCGAACCTCACCAGGCTGGCCATGGTGCTCTCCTCTCAGGCGCCGAGCGCGGCGTCGACCTCGCGCGCCCAGCGTTCGATGTGCTCGGGGTCGCGCCAGTCGCCGGCGTGGGTCTTGGCCATGGAGCTCGCGGGGAAGCCCTTGGCGTCGGCGGACAGGTAGCCGCCGAAGGCCTGCGTGCCGCGGGCGCCCACGCGCTCGGCGAGCTCGAGCACCGTGGAGCCGAGCTGGAACGTGCCCTGCTCGGCCGTGTCGTCCAGCGGGCCGGAGCCGACGAGCCAGACCGGCAGCGCCTCGAGGGCGGCCTCGTGGTGCTTGACGAACGAGCGGGCGTCGCCGTGCCAGCGACCGGCGTAGATGCCGCCCGCGACGATGACCGCGTCCACCTGCGGGAGCGTGCTGACGGTGTGGGCCGGCGCCACCGTGACGTCATGGCCGAGCCCGCGCAGGGCGGAGCCGATCATGTCGGCGAGGCCGGCGGTGCCGCCGCGCTTCGAACCGTGGACCACCAGGATGCGCATCAAGAACCTCCGTGTGCCGAGCCCGGACTCCCCGAGCAAACTCCCTGGTCGCAGGCCGGTCAACGGACGGAAGTCCGGCCATCGGGCCGCTGCGGGGACCGCGGGCGGGCCCGCGTGCCCGATGTCACGGGCATTCCGGGACTACGGTCCTTGCACCCGCTGATTGTCAGGCGTCATCATTGCTTTTGCCGGTGACCCCGGCGCCCCCGCACGACACCTCCCACAAGGATGGCGAGCTCCCGATGACCGCGCTTCCCGTGCCGACGCTCCGCCGCGTCGGAGACCGTCTCCGCAACGTCGCCGAGACCGTCTACTCCGCCCCCGCCCCGGCCTCGGGCCCCGGCATCGCCGCCAAGGCCCGCCACAGCGCCTACGTCGTCGGCAGCGCGCTCGCGTGGGCCGTGGCGACCTTCGTCGTCATCGGCGTGCTGGCCACCGTCTTCCGCTGACCGACCACTGAGCCCGCGGCCCGAACCAGGCCGCGTCACCGACGCCCGCTCCCGGACCGTCAGCCGGGCGCGGGCGTCGCGTCGTCCGGGGCCGAACGGCTCCCGACGAGCGCGCCCGCCGGAGCGCCGCGGATGCCGCCTGCCCGCGCCGCTGCCCGCCGCGGATGCGCACGTGCGCCGACCTGCCCATGATGGCCCGGTCCGTCCTCGGCCCCGGAGGAGACCGCCATGCCGCAGGCCCGCACCGTCGACGTCGTCGTGCTCGGAGCGGGGGCGGTGGGCGAGAACGTCGCGGACCGCGCGTCGCGGACCGGCTTGAGCGTCGCGATCGTCGAGAGCGAACGCGTCGGGGGCGAGTGCTCGTACTGGGCCTGCATGCCGTCCAAGGCGCTGCTGCGACCGGGCGCGGCGCTCGAGGCCGCGCGCGCGGTGCCGGGGGTCGCGATCTCCGGCGGCCTCGACGCCGCGGCCGTCCTGGCGCGGCGCGACGAGATCGTGCACCACTGGGACGACGCCTCCCAGGTGAGCTGGGTGGAGGGCGCCGGGCTCACGCTCGTGCGCGGGCACGGGCACCTCACCGGGCCCCGGACCGTGGCGGTCGACGAGGCGGACGTGGTGCTCACCGCGCGGCACGCGGTGGTCGTCGCGACCGGCAGCGAGCCGGTGCTGCCGAGCGTGCCGGGCCTCGACACCGTGACGCCCTGGACCAGCCGCGAGGTGACCTCGATGCACGAGGTGCCGGCCTCCGCCGTGGTCGTCGGGGGCGGGGTCGTCGCGTGCGAGATGGCGACCGCCCTTTCCGACCTCGGCTCGCGCGTCACCGTGCTGGTGCGCGGCGACCGGCTGCTGGCCTCGATGGAGCCCGTCGCCGGGGAGTCGGTCGCGGCGTCGCTGCAGGCGTGCGGGGTCACGGTGCGGTTCGGGACGCAGGCGACGGCGGTCGCGGCGGACGGCTCCGGCGTGCGCGTCACGCTCGGCGGCGGCGACGAGGTGCGGGCGGAGCGGCTGCTGCTGGCCACGGGGCGCCGGCCGCGCACGGTGGGCCTGGGACTCGAGACGGTCGGGCTCACCCCCGGCCGGTCGGTGGTGGTCGACGAGACCGGCCGGGCCACCGGGGTCGACGGCGACTGGCTCTACGCCGCGGGCGACGTCACGGGTCGCACCAGCACCACGCACCAGGGCAAGTACGACGCACGGGTGACGGGCGACGCGATCGCGCACCGCTTCGGCGGCGCGGGGGTGGCCGGCGCGCCGACGGGCGCCGCC